>JBGSYJ010000001.1:0-10106 GCA_041750915.1 Thermoanaerobaculia bacterium
AAAAACGACTCTCCTGCGCATGATCCTCGGGCTGATTCTGCCCGACTCGGGGACCATCCGGTGGCACGCGACATCGAATGCGGCGGGTGTCGCGAATCCTGACCCGCGTACGATCGGCTACCTGCCGGAAGACCGCGGGCTCTACCCTGATGTGGAAGTGCTGCGGACGCTCGTTTACTTCGGCGCTCTGCGCGGCATGACTAGCGCGGCTGCGCGTGCCGCAGCGCTGCAATGGCTCGAGCGCCTTGAGTTACTCGACCGCGCTCGTGAACCGGTCAAAGCGCTCAGCAAGGGGAATCAGCAGAAGGTGCAGTTCATCAGCGCCGTGCTACACGCGCCGCGTGTCGCGGTTCTGGACGAACCATTCTCCGGACTCGACCCGCTGAACCAGGATCTGTTCCTGACGCTCCTGCGCGAGCTCGCCGATAACGGCACCACTGTCCTGCTGTCTGCGCACCAGCTTCAACTCGTCGAACGCATTGCGGATGAACTGGTCGTGATCAATCGCGGGCAGGTGATCCTCGAGGGCACGGTCGAAGCTGTGCGCAACGGCGGCGGCCGGAAGGGAACCGCTGTTCACCCAGATGCCGTGCCGGACAACCAGTCACTGCACGACGTCTATGTCTCGACCATCGCCGAGCACAACGGCGGCACTGCGCCTGAGGAGGACTCATGAGCCACAACCTTCACGCGGTACTCGAAGTGGCTCGCTGGGAGTTCCAGCGTTTCGTCAAACCGAAGCAGGTGCTGGTCGGTATGGTGGTCACCATCCTCATCTTCGGCGTCGGCATGATGATCGGCCGCATGGCCGGCCGGGATGACACGCGCATCCGCAACGTGGCCGTCATCGGAAGCGATGTTCTACCCGTGGCCGATGCGCGTCAGGCGTCCGCCACGGGCACGATCCGGCTCATCCCCCACGGCGCGAGCGACGAAGCGGAGCTGCGCGAACAGGTTCGGAACGGCGACCTGGATGGCATGCTGATCATCCGGAATTCAGACAACGCGGAGCTGCATGTGCGCTCGGAGGGTCGCTGGGGCAATCAGGTCGCACTACTGCTGACAGCCGCTCGGCAGCAGTTCATGACCGAACGGGCGGGACTCACGCCGGATGTCGTCGCAGCGATCCTCGCGCCACCGAACCTCGAGATCACGCGCGAAAGGGGAGGGTCGGCCCGGGCCGAGCGCCTGTCTCTGATCATCGTGATCGCCATCATGCTGATGACGGTGTTCACGGGGATGGCGTACATATTCACGAGCATCACGGGTGAAAAGCAGAACCGCGTCACGGAACAGATCGTGTCCGCCATTCCGGCTCAATCCTGGCTGGACGGCAAGATCCTCGGTCTGCTCGGTGTCAGCATCGTTGGAGTCATCTCGCAGTTCGTTGCATTCGCCGTGGTATGGCTCGCGATGCGAATATGGAGTGGCGCGGGACCGTTGCCTCTTCCCACGACGCTCGGCGACCCGGTCGTCGTGGTCATGGTCGTCATCTTCGGTCTTCTCGGGCTGGTCTTCTGGTTTTCCTTCCTCGGCCTCATCGCTGCCGTCATCGATGACCCGAACTCGTCGGCACGCAGTTCATTTCTCTTCCTTCCTGTGCTGGTCACAGGTTTCGCTTTCATTGTGCTGCCCGATCCGACGACAACCCTTGCTCGAGTCCTCTCGCTGCTGCCTGTCACCTCGCCATCGGCGATGCCCGTCCGCATGATGGCGGGAGAAGTCAGCGCCTGGGAGGTTGTCGCTTCGCTGCTTCTCCTTGCCGCCGGAGCCTGGCTGTTGCGCATCGCTGCCGGACGCGTGCTGCGTATCGGCATGCTGATGTATGGCAAGGAGCCGAGCTGGGCAGAGGTGCGGCGGTGGGCGCTGAGAGGCTGAACTCGGTTGCAGATGTCAATCAGGCCCCATGTGGCAGGGCCTTCCCAGGCCCTGCCTTCGCGAGCAGTAACGACGTACCGACATCTGGAGCCTGCACAGCACCGACGTTGCTCCAGTTGTCGCACGACTTCACTTCTCGGAAGTGGCAGGGCCTGGGAAGGCCCTGCCACATGGGTCTGGTTGCAACGGAGGCGAACGGCGTGTTGCTGCGTCTCCGGATCTACAATATTAGCGTGATGCGGAACCTGTTTTCGAGCTAGTGAGGACCTATGCAGACGTGGAAACCAGCCACACGACGACTGCTCATCTCCGGCCTCGCGTATCTCCTTATTCTTCTTCTCACGGGTGAGTTCCAGATTCGCAGCGACGGTGCTGCCATCGTGTTCCTCATCGTCTGGACTTCGCAGCTGATCGTTGAAGCGTGGACGGTGTATCGCTCGCAAGCGAAGTCGGAGCAGGCGTAAGCTTCAGACGCGATACCGGTGACGCGCCGGAGCTGCCCCGACGCTTTGAGAGGGCATTGAGGCCGGCGCAAACAACTGGACGGGAGACGTTCTCGACTCGTATCACCGTTGATGAGTCTCCCGCGGATTGCTTTGCCTATGCTTGTCACTTCGCTGCTCCTCACGGCCTGCGGTCGGGAAGTTCTCGGCTTGCCGCGCGCGTCGATTTCGGTCGCGTCGCCGGACCAGAGCGCTGTGGCGTTTGTCAGAAACCATCCGACCATCGATCCGCCCGCACAGAGTCTCTGGTTGCGCGACGAACACGGAGAAACGCAGCTGCGGCAACTCGCCCCCGACTTCGACTGGTGCAACACGATTGTCTGGTCCGGAGACGGTACAACTGTCGCCCGGGGCTGAGCGTTCACGCCTGGAGTCTCGATCCGGATCCGTGAGACGTCCTTTCCTGTCTATGACAAGGTAGCTAAGGAGTTTCAGCTGGAAGCCAGATGAACTGAAAGCTGCTCTAAGTCCAGTCGTCGATGGCTCGCGTCGGCCTCGACCCGCGAATCGTGGCTGCTCATCTGCGCAGTCGTCTACGGGCTGCTTTCGATCGTTCCTACACGAGTCCGGGAAAACCGGTCGCCTCTGAATACGTAATAGGTCTTTGTACGGGAGCCGGAGAGCGGCCACTCTTTACAACTGATTCAGCGGAGATGCCATGCCTCCTGAGCGTACCGATCCAGGCAGTACCCTTTCATCGGCACCCGTAAGCATCACGCGGCAGCGGATGCGCGTCGCCGGCCGGGCACTGAGTTCGCTGCTGCTGGGTGCGGCGGCCATTTTCGTTGCGGCGGGGCTCTTTCGGCAGGGCCTGCTGCCGCTGATTGACGCTGTGTTCCAACCCGGGACCGAATGGCTCAGTGCGTTCAGGCGCTCCGGCATCTTGCTGGCGGCCGTGGCGGCTTACTGGGCCTACGTGCGCTGGCATGAAAAACGTGAAGCGACCGAGCTGCGACTGCAACCGCTTCGCGTCGCGCTCGGTGGCGCAAGCGGCGCAGTCCTGGTGGGGCTGCCGATCGCCGTATTGTTCGCCCTCGGTGCCTATGAATTGGTGCAATTCCGTGGTTTCTCGCCAGCGCTGTTGGGCGTGGCGGGAGTTATCGGTATCGCGGCTGTCCTGGAAGAGCTGGTCTACCGCTGCCTGTTATTCCGGGTGCTGGAGCGGGCCTGGGGAACGGGGGTGGCGCTGGCAATACAAGCAGTAGTATTTGCCCTACTGCATCTTGCCAATATCGAGCAAGGCGACGCCGGCGACGTGATCGCGATGCTGGTGTCGGTGACCCTGCTGGGCCTGCTCTGGGCTGGAGTGTTCGTCCTGACGCGCAACCTGTGGGTGGTAGCCGCTAATCACGCGGCATGGAACTTCACCATTCTGCTCAGCGGCGTGCCGCTTTCCGGCATCGAGGACTGGCGAGCGCTGGCGCCGATCGAAAGCCGCTATGCCGGACCTGACTGGCTGACCGGCGGGATGTTCGGTCCGGAAAGTTCGCTGTTGGTGATGGTGTCGATAGCCGTCGCGGTTGTATTGCTGCTGCGTGCGGCACGGCGAGGTGGAGCCTTTCTCTCGCCGGCAGCCTAGTCCGCACACAAGTGCGGCCTGACAAATTCAATTCAAGCCGCTTCGCGGCGCGGCTGATATGCGTAGAGACCAGGCTTTCGTTCGTTGCCCGTCGGCATTCACGCCTGCACTGAGAAACGTGTCCAGGCTGACGTCAGCTGCGTAGGTGCGCTGTGCGTAGAACGCCGGACGGACTGCTTTTACATCTTCGAGCTCTATGTCGTATCGCTTCAATCCCTCGGAGCGGGACATCGGAATGTCCCGCTACTATACTGTCGGTGTGCGGCTCGGGGAGCACAGTCGATGATCAACCGATCCCACTTCATTCTTTTCGTTGAAGACCAGCCTGCCAGCCGGCAATTCTACGAAGCTGTACTCGCCGTTGCCCCTTCGCTCGACGTGCCGGGAATGACCGAGTTCCAGCTCGGTGGTGAGTGCGTTCTGGGCCTCATGCCCATCACTTCAATCAGAACGCTTCTCGGTCCCGACGTTTTCGATCAGTCTGCGCACGGTGCGCCCCGGGCCGAGCTTTATCTTCAGGTGCAGGATCCCGAGTCCTGCCATCAACGCGCCATCGAGAACGGTGCACGGGAGGTCAGTCCGCTGTCGCCCCGCTCCTGGGGCCATGAGGCCGCGTACAGCATCGATCCTGACGGACATCTCCTGGCGTTTGCGTGTCCGACGCGGCCGACCACTGCGAAAAGAATATGAGATGACAAATGACATACATTGACTGTTACCTGGTTCCGGTTCCACGCGCCAACAGGGCGGAGTACGAAAAGCTTGCATTGATCTCTTCTAAGGTAGTGAAGGAGTACGGAGCGCTTCGGGTCGTGGAGTGCTGGCTTGACGAGACCGGGCCGGATGCGTCGACGTACCACGCCGAGGGCGCACGTAAGCCGGCGGATCGTTACGGGACATTTGCTGAGGCCGCTGGTGCGAGAGACGGTGAGGCCGTCGTGATGTCCTGGGTTGAATGGACAGACAAAAGTAGCCGGGATGAAGGGATGGTGAAGGTAACATCCGACCCCCGGATGCAGTTCGCTGATCAGGAACCTGTGTTCGATGGTTCGCGCCTGATCGCTGGGGGATTTCGCCCGATGCTGGATCATTCGATTTAGTCAGCTTTGTGAAGCTGACGCGGGAGCCAGAACACATGAGCATGATCGATTGGTCTGATCCGGATGAGATGCTGGGGCTGCTGGTGGAGTACGTCGCCGACGAGAGAGTTGCATCACACGGCGACGCGGACCGCGCGCAGTTTCTGAATCGACTGTGGAAGGAGCTCGCCGGGATCGCCGAGCGGGACCGGGAATCAGTCCAGCAGATGACTCTTCGTTTGCAGGACGTTTTTGAGTCCCAACCGAGTGAGTTCGCCGGTGACCCGGTCATGGGGCACGTGGAGGCATGCATCGAAGAACTGCATCGCATCAGGAACTCTAGTTCATGATGAAGCGCGCTCTCGCCTGACCGGCGCTACTCGAAAGGAAGTTCATGCTCACAGTAAAGGCATTCGCAATCTGGCTCGTTATTCTCTGCTCGGCGATTGCGAACGGTGCCTTCCGTGAAGGAGTTCTCATTCCTCGGCTTGGCAGGACGCCTGGCCTCGTCCTCAGCGGTCTCCTGCTGTGCGCGCTCATACTGACGATCACGTTCCTTTCGATTTCCTGGCTCGGCGTCGATCGCCGGTCGCAAGTCATCGGTATCGGCGTGGCGTGGCTCGCGCTCACGCTCGTCTTCGAGGTGGGGTTCGGGCTGTACCAGGGCAAGTCCTGGTCCACGATCCTCGAGGCGTATAGTTTCAAAGACGGCAATGTCTGGCCGGTGGTCCTGCTTGTCACTGCGGCTGCACCGTACGTCGCTGCGAGGTTGAGGGGCCTGGTGTAACCGCTTCGAGGGCCGGCCTGATTCAGGGGTCGGAGACGAGCGGCAGGCGGCGCGTGGGTCCTCTCTTCCGAGTCATCGCGTCAGAGTTTTTTTTGGGGACGGCAGGCTCCATCTTCCATATCTGTACGGACACCGGGGGAGGCGAGCGCTACGTTTTCCCGACACGGAGGAGACATGTTTCAGAAAACTGCCGGTCTTTTCATTGTCGGTCTGTTCATGGCTGCGATCGCACAGGCTGACGACGGGCAACAACACGATCATGGTCCGGTCGACCTCGGGAAACTCGGGAGGGTGACCTTCGCGGTGAGCTGCGAAGGCGCGCAGAAGGATTTCAGCCGGGCAGTCGCGATCATGCATTCGTTCTGGTATGCCGAAGCCGAGAAGGCGTTCCAGGCCATCGCGAAGAGTGAACCCGACTGCGCGATGGCGCACTGGGGCATCGCGATGGCGAACTACCATCCGCTCTGGGCGCCGCCGACGAAGGACGAGCTGGCTCGCGGCCGGGCGGCGGCCGAAAAGGGGCTGTCGATGAAGGCGCAGACCCCACGGGAGCGTGCATACATTGAAGCGATCCATGCTTTCTATGCCGACGCGGATACGGCGGATCATTCGGCCAGAGCGATGCGTTACGAGGAGGCGATGGGGCGCGTTGCGAGCGTGCACCCGAAGGACCGCGAAGCTTCGATCTTCCACGCACTCGCGCTACTCGGTACGACGTCACTCAATGACAAGACGTATACGAAGCAGAAGCAGGCAGCCGGGATCCTGGCAAAGATTCTGCCACAGGAGCGCGAGCATCCCGGGGTGGCGCACTACATCATTCACAGCTACGACTATCCGGGTCTCGCCGAAGGTGCGCTCGAGGCGGCGCGGACCTACGCGAAGATCGCTCCGGGATCGCCCCACGCGCTTCACATGCCGTCGCACATATTCACGCGGCTGGGGCTGTGGGATGAATCGATCGCTTCGAACGCCGATTCGGCAGAGAAGGCGCGGATGTACATGCGGCAGGTGAAGCCTGATGCGATCTCGTTCGACGAACTTCACGCGATCGACTATCTCGTTTATGCGCATCTGCAGCAGGCAGACGATCGGCGCGCGCGTGAGCTCGTTGACGCTCTCGCAAAACAGGACGCCCCGGTCCTCGACAGCAGCAATTTCGCAGCAGCGTATGCCTACGCAGCCGTGCCGGTTCGATTTGCGCTCGAGCGTCGCGACTGGAGGGAAGCCGCCGCGCTGAAGCTGCATCCGGCATCGTTTCCCTGGTCGAACTTCCTCTACGCAGAGGCGATCGTGCACTTCGGACGAGCGGTCGGCGCCGCGCGCTCCGGCGATCTGAACGTGGCGAAAGCGGCGACCGACCGGCTTCGAGAACTTCAGGAGGCGCTCGCGGGTCAGAAGAACAACTACTGGGCCGAGCAGGTGGAGATCCAGCGGCTCGGCGCACAGGCGTGGCTCGCGTGGGCGGCGGGTCTGAACGATGAGGGGCTCCGGCTGATGCGGGCCTCGGCCGATCTCGAGAGCAGAACCGAGAAGCATCCCGTGACGCCGGGCGCCGTGGTTCCGGCGCGCGAGCTCCTGGCCGAGATGCTGCTGGAAGAGGGAAAGCCTGCTGAGGCACTTGCGGAGGCAGAGGAGGTGCTCAAGGTCGCGCCTCGCCGATACAACGCGCTCTGGACCGCGGCCCGCGCCGCGGAGCTCGCCGACAACCGTCAGGTTGCAGCGGCTCGTTACAACGAGCTGCTCGAGGTCGTGAAACAGGATGCCGTGCGACCGGAGCTCGCGCAGGTGAAGTCGTTCGTTGCGAAGAAGTGAGGGGCGGGCACGAGGAATGCTGCCCCTGTCGTGCTCTCCCTCTCCCCGCGAAGTCGGGGAGAGGGTGGCGCGCGGTATTCAGGCAGACGTCGAGGACTTGCGAGTACGTCGCGCGCCGGGAGAGGGGCGTTCAGAGCTTGCCGCTTCTGAAGCCAACGCCAACACTCGGGTAGCTTGCACGGCCCCTCTCCCCTTGCCCCTTTCCCCGTTCACACGGGGAGAGGAGAATGCAACTCGTCGTCGCGCTTAAGTTGACGCCATTGGGGCGGAGCCCGGAGCTAGACTGTTGAGCGCGCCTTCGCGCGCTCGACTCCCGCGAGATGAGCTTCGCTTCGCTGAGGATGACCGTTCCCCGCCCTCACCCTTTCTGCGATTCGATCCAGCGGTCCATCTTGTCGGCGAGCACCTTGAGGGGTAGCGCCCCGTCGGCGAGAATCGCACGATGGAACGCTTTCACGTCGAAGCGTGAACCGAGTTCCGCTTCGGCTTTTTCTCTCAGCCTTGTGATCTCGAGCTGTCCGATCTTGTATGCGAGCGCCTGGCTCGGGATCGCGATGAAGCGCTCGACTTCTGAGGTTGCGCGAGTTTTTCCGACCGAGGAATTCTTCATTGCGTATTCAATCGACTGCTCGCGTGTCCATCCCTTCGCGTGAATGCCGGTGTCGACTACCAGTCGGATTGCTCGCCATAGCTCTGCGTCGAGTCCACCGAAGTACTGGTACGGGTCGGTGTAGACCCCGAGCTCTTTCCCGAGGGTCTCCGCGTAAAGTCCCCAGCCTTCGGAGTACGCCGTGTAGCCACCGAAGCGGCGGAAGCGCGGAAGGTCTTCGAGCTCACGCTGCACGGAGATCTGGAAATGATGTCCGGGCGCACCCTCGTGCAGCGAGAGCCATTCCATTGCGTACTTCGGTCGAGCTTTGAGATCGTATGCATTCACGTAAAAGACACCCGGCCTCGATCCATCGGCAGTCGCGGCCGAGTACGATCCTCCGGATGCCGAACGTTCCCGGAAGGGCTCGACTGCGCGCACCTCGTAATCGGCTTTCGGTGAGACATCGAACAGGCGCGGGGTCAGCGCATCGATCCGGACCTTGAGGTCGCGGTAGCCCTGAATCAGCTGCTCGCGTTCGGTGAAGTAGAAGCTCGGGTCATTCTGGAGGTGCTCGAAGAATGCATGGAGGTCGCCTTTGAAGCCGATCTCCGCGAGCACCTTGTTCATCTCACCGTGAATCCGTGCAACTTCCGAGAGTCCGATCTGATGAATCTCCTCGGGTGTGAGGTCCGTCGTCGTTGTGCTGCGAACCAGAGACTCGTACCACGCCCTTCCGTTCGGAAGGTGAGCCATGCCGACAGTGGACCGGGTCTTCGGGAGGTACTCGTCCCGCAGGAAGTCGCGAAGCTTCCGATACGCCGGGTTCAGTCGATTGGCGATTGTCGTGCGGTACGCGCCTGAAAGCCGCTGCCTCTCCGCTTCGGTCACCGCATCCGGAAAATTCTGAAGAGGGCGATAGAACAGGCTCTTCTCGACATCGTCCGCGATCAGCGCATCGAGCTGCGGAATGGTGCGCTCGATGAGGATTCGTGGCTGCACGATCCCTTCCGCCATACCCCGCCGCATGTTCGAAGTCGCGGTATCGACCCACTTCTCGAAGCCCCCGACTCTTCCGAGGAAGTCGTCATAGTCCTCGGCGTTCCTGAAGGGGTGGAGCGACGATCCGGAACCGAGCTGTGCGAAGAGGGCCGCCGTGTTGTAGAACTGGTTTACGGGCAGGAGATGGCCGGGAAACGCGGCCTGCTCGAGTTCTTCGCGCAGGTCGGCCACGAGCATGTCATGACTCAGGCGCCTCTGCTCATCGAGCGCCCTGGCGTCGAGCTGCGCGAGCTCAGCGAGATAGCGCTCGCGCATTGCTTTTGTCGCTGTGCGATGCTCCTCGGAGATGCTCACGGGAAAATGATCGTTGTAGCGGTAGTCTCCGATGGATGCTGCCGTCAGAGGACTCAGCACGAGCATGTCTTCGAAGTAGCGCTCCGCGAGCTCGTCGAATCGCTGATTCATCGAGACGGGTATTGCGGCGGGCTGAAGTTCGCCGGCTGTCGGAGCGGGAGTGACGGCGACAGGCTGAGGCGCAGCAGCGCAGCCGGCGAGGATCAGTGAAATGAGTGCGAGCGAGAGTCTTGGCAAAGCGGCCTCCTGTGAATTGCGGGATCTTAACGCGAGCGGCAGCGTTCGCCACTCGCGCGTAGCGGAAGTGTTGCAACGTCTGATCATGCCAGACAAACTCAGGTGCTCCCTCACTCGACCCTATGATGTAATGTCGCGATGCAGATGAACCGAAATACCGGATTGAGATCGTTCACCCCTACAGCTCTCCTGGTGTCCTCGTTGCTGGTGGTGAATGTCGAAGGAGCTTCGATGAACGAACAGCGGACAGAGATCGACCTTCGCGCGGCCGAAGTGGAATCGC
>JBGSYJ010000002.1:0-4219 GCA_041750915.1 Thermoanaerobaculia bacterium
TCCGATCTGAACAGCATGGTATTGCTCCGCCTCCTCGACCGTCATACGCAACCCGGGCTTGTACCCGTCGCCGCGAGGTCCGACGTTCCCGCTGATGACGATCGGCGTCGCGGTGGTCTCCCACTCGTTCCGGATCTCTTCGAGCAGGTACACAGCCCGCCTGTTGGCCTCGTCGAGAGCCGCTGCATCATATCCAAGACGGACTCCCCAATCCGGGCTCGAGCGCCATGTCGCACTCTCGAGGATCAGGCCCGTTCCCTCCTCTCTCGCAAGTGACGCGTAGGTCGCGAAGTACTTCCTGAGTGCTGCCCGGCCTTCTTCGCTTCTCAGCAAATGGAAGGACGCAAAATACGGCAGGTCGAGTCCATCATGAAAGATGAGGGTCGTCTCGATCCCGCCATCGGTTAGAAAGATGCTCCCATCGAGTTGGGGAAGTTGTTCTCTGTATTTCGTCATTTCAGGCCTCCAACCGGCTGCGGGATCGTCCAGCGACCCCGCAGCCACTGGTTCTCAATACGGTTTCCTTGCGAAAAAGTAGGAGCTCTCGATATCTCCTTCGACCTGCTCGATTCGAATGTTGTGAAATCCCGCATTCGCCAGCATCTCGATGGCAACTTCTTCGCCCCACATGGTACCGAGCCCTTTTCCGCCCTGGCTGAGCGACACGGTCATGCAGTGAAAGCACGAGATCGTGTAGAGGATCGTCGCCATCGGATGGTCCAGATTCTTGTGGAGATGGCTCGACCCTGCCGGTTCCATCATGAGGTACTCACCTCCCGGTTGGAGCGAGCTGTAGATGTTCGAGACAACCCGCTCCGGATCCGCCTGATCGTGAATGGCGTCGAACGTGGTGATCAGTCCGAAGCGCTCCGGTTCGACATGGTTCGCCTGATCATGAACCTCGAACCGGACGTTGGTCAGACCGAAGCTCTTCGCTCGCTCGTTCGCATACTCGATGGCTTCCGGTGTGAAGTCGTAGCCGACGAAGCGGCTGTTGCGATACCTCCTCGCCATCTCGATCGACACGAAACCTCTGCCGCAGCCGGCGTCAAGGACTTCGATTCCCTTTTCGAGCTTCTGAACCAGGCCGGGAGCAAGCGTCGGCAACGCTGTGATCGCCCGGCTCCGGCTCGGATCACCGGCGTCGCTCATCACTTCCTGAAAGCGGGGAAAGGACGAGTAAGGCACGCCGCCTCCATGCCGGAAGCAGCTTACGAGCTCGTCTTCGACAAGCGCGACGCCGCTCAGCATCTGGGCAAGCGTCCCGAGATTGTCCGGACCGGCTGCGCGGATGAGTACCGCCGCGTGTTCCGGAGGAAGATGGTAGGTCGCCCCGTCCGGATCATACGTCACGATTCCGGCGGTCACCATTGCCGAGAGCCACTCGCGAACGTAGCGCTCCTGGAGCCGGGCCTGCTCGGATATCGTCTCCGATGTCGACGGTGGAAGTTCTGCGAGGACGTCGAACAGGCCCGTCCGAAACCCAACGCTCGTCATCAGCGTCACGGACGCTCCGGTCATATGGGCGAGCATTTCTGTCGCGAACGCCTCGACACATTTCTCGTTCATGAGTGGTTGCACTGTCATTTCATTTCTCCTTGAAAACGGTTTCAGGCCATCCGACACATGCACAGCGGCCATGCAACCAAGATAGGACGGCGCTTCGAGCGAGTCCTGAAGAGCAGATGAATTTCCTCTGAAGTTTTTCTGCGGATGCCGGATTGGAGCAGCGAGGATCACCCAGGGAGCTCAGATCCGGCGAGCTGTAAGCCTCTCGGGCACAACCAGGTTCAAGCCCTTTGAGTCAGGAGCGTCCGAAAGACGCCTTCGTCTCGGGCTTGAGCCAGTAGATCAGAAGAGGGATCGACGCTGGCATCGTGAGGCAACTCGTCAGCCCGATCGCGATCAGCACCAGGTCATAGACCCAGACCCACGGTTTCTGTGGAAGGAACAACGCAACTCCGAACGCGATCATGAAAACGATTCCCAGCCCACCCATGACGACCCCGATGATGATCATTTCGACTTCGTCGACGTCCTCAGCGAGGAATCCAGCGAACAGAACGAACCCGGCAAATAGAACGACCAGGGCGTACATGGCGGCCATCGCTGCTGCGTAAACCTTGAACCACCTGACGACCTCGGGTCGTGCACCTGATTCCATTTGGCCCGGAGAATACCCATGGTATTGACCGGGAGGCATGTCGCTCATCCAGAAACCTCCAGTGCCCGCGTACCAGTGATAAACCGAGCTCTGGAGTATACCTTGTCGGCCGCGCCTGCGCCCTCCGGGGGCCTGCTACCTTCTGCCTCCCGCCTCGGCGATCGAGCCGGTCGCGGTCTGGAATTCCTCGAAGGTAGCCGTGGGACCATGCACGCTCGCGATCCGGTCCACGATCATTCCTTTTGATTTCAGACTCTTCGCAAAGCTCAGGGTGCTCGACTGGGGAGGGCCGTATGGAGCTCCATTGTCAGGAACGCGAAACAGATCACCCTGAAACACGATTCGGTGTTTCGGCAGATAAGCAACGATCATTTCCCTTGCGTGAGGATTGGGCCCCACGTCGACAAGCTCGACCACCTGCTCGCCGTCGGTGAAACGGCGTCTGCCCTCTTCGACAAATTCGAACTGTGGCGCCCGCGGAGTTCGAGCAAGGCGGTCGTTCTGAGGTGCGCGAGCGAGAGTCTCGACGACCCTTCGATTGCTCTTCGTAGTGATGACGGTCGCCCCTTCGGCAATGAAGCTGCGAAGACCGCCCACGTGATCTCCATGATGATGGGTCAGGACAACGTAGCGCACAGGCTTCCCGGGTATCGTCTCGCGAATACGCGCGATTACTCTCTCGCCTCCCGCGCTATCACCTGGCGCTTCCACGGCGAGGATGTAGTCCTTGAATTCGACGGCCAGCGTGTTCTGGTTCGGTCCAGCGACGTTGTGTAGCACGAAGACGCCGTCAGCCAGTTTCTCGACACTCGCTTCAGGGTTCGGTCCCGCAGGCGGCACCGTGGTGAACCCCGCTGACGCAACGTTGAAACTGTCATCGGTGACCGCGGGATTGAATTCGGTCTTCACCTTGTAGCTCGCGACCAGGTCGCCCGCGATGCGCCACGACCAAATGCGGGGAACCTTGAGCTTCCCTGATTGAGCGTAGTCACTGAAGATGATCTCGGAGGCGGTATTCCCGTCCAGGGGGTCGGCGAAGATCAGCTCGTACTTTGAGATGAGGCGATTCTGCGCGTCGACATAGATAGCTACCTGCTGGGTATCGGGCATGACGAAGGTGATCACGTCATGCTTCCGCCCCTCATAATTCGTTTCACCGAGGTGCCTTAGAGAAGTTGGTCTGCCAAGCGCCTGGATGAGAATGAGGTTCGGCAGGCGGCGGTAATACTGGATGAACTGCTGCTGGTTGGTCTGGCCCGCAGGAATCGGCGTGGTAGTTCGGCCGCGGAGATCGTAATTCGCTCCCTCGCCGCCTTTGATCACGGTCGCATTGTGTCCTTCGAATCCTGCCCCCGCGACTCTCTGTTCAAGTAGCAAACTGTTGGTGGTCAGGTCGAACAACAGCTTCTCGTTGAAGTGGCCGGCATCGAAGGGCGGCTCGGGCGTCGGCATCTGATTTCGGGGCCAGGTCTCCCCGTCGAGCTCCAATCTCACGGTGCGGATCTCCTGGAGAGCCTCGGCACCTCCGATCGCGACTACGGCTGCATCGAGAACCGCACTAGCTTTTGCATGCGACTGCAGCGTGAGTGTCGAGGGCGTCTGCGCAACGACGGTTGCCGAAGCGCTCAGAAGCAGGCCGAGGGCGATCGCTGTTCGTTTCATGAGTACCTCCGTTTTGCGAGGTATCACTCTATTGGGCCGGCCGCAGATTCGCCCCCAACATTACGGTGACAACCAGAGCTGGACGACAGGTATTGGAAAATGCGTGCGGGAGGAACTGGCAGGAAGGAACAGCTGAAGAGAAAAGTTTCGGGCCACGACAGCGACGCGCTGTTCGTGACCCTGACCACGGATCAGCGGCGACGTATCCGGGCTGGATGAAGACTACGCATGGAGCGTCAGGGAGTCGTCACGACAACGTCATGGGTCCGTCAAATCAGACGGCTTCAGAACATCTTTCGCATCTCGAACTGACGAACGCTTCGTTCCGCACCGCTACGCACAAGGAACTCCCTCGGAGCTATGGCTGCATCGTCGACATTGATGATTCTCAGA
>JBGSYJ010000003.1:0-4035 GCA_041750915.1 Thermoanaerobaculia bacterium
TTGCAGTCACGACGATGAGATTGTCTCCAGGCTCGAGCCCGAGTCCGGAGAACACGAACGTCCCATCGCCGCCGACGGAAACGAGTACGCCGTTGACGCGCAGCGAGATTGCGTCAGTGGCGGTTCCGCGCACATCGACGAGGGGCGAGGCCGCGGCGCCGGGTGCAGGCGAAGTGATCTTCACCACCGGCGGCGTGCGATCGATCGCGAAGGACGCCGTTGCCAGACCAATGTTACCGAGCGCATCGGTCGCCGTCGCCTCGATCGCATAGTTGCCGTCGACCGACAGCGTCGTGCCGCTCGTGAATGCGGTGCGATTCAGCGTCGCGCTCACCGTCGCTGTCGGATCGCCGCTGCGCACGACGGGCGTGACTGAACGGTTGAAGACTGCCGCCGCAGGGATCGGCGCGTCGCGCTCGAGAATCTCGACGGAGGGTGCTGACGAATTCAGGCGGAAGCTGTAATCGAGTTGTACGGCGTTTCCGGCGCGATCGACTGCTTCGAGAAGGAAGTTGTTCGTGCCTTCACGAATCGTGAGGCCCTCGAGCGAGAACACTCCCTGTGCAGGAGTTGTTGCGATGGTCGAGCCGACGATGCGAACTGAGGCGACGTCGGCGTCAGTGGCACCGCGGATGGTGGAGGGTTTCTCGCGGACGCTGGAGCCGGAAGGCGGAACGAGATCGCGCAGCGTCGGCGGCGTGCGATCGATCTCGAACGCGACGGTTCGCTCCGTCCGATGGCCCGCGCAGTCGACCGCGACGACGCGCAGCTCGTACGTTCCCTCACCGTCGATCGCCCTAGCGGAAACGAAAGGCTTGCCATTCAGTGTGATTGACGGGCTGATGGATGCACCGCCGTCCGTCGCACGGATCAGAAGCGAGACTCCACGATTCAGGGTCGCAGCGGTGAACGGGAGGCCGTTCTCGGTGATCTCGATTGCGGGTGGTGTGCGGTCGATGGTGAGCCGGTGGCTGGCCGATGTTTTGTGCCCGAACGAGTCTGCTGCTTCGACGAGAAACTGTTTCACTCCCTCGCCGACGTTCACGGTGGCGCTCCACGTGGTGCCGGAGACAGTAGCCGCTGTCTGTATGCCGTCGAGTATCACGACGACTAAGGTGAGATGAGGATCGGTTGCGGTTCCAGAGAGTGTGACGGCGTCGAGATTGAGGCAGCTTCCTGAAGCAGGTGCCGCGACCGCGAGCGCAGGCGCAGTCGAGTCGACGAGGACGTTGAGACGCTTCTCCAGTGGTTCACCGGAAGGAGTGCGTCCGGTCACCTCGATGACCGCCGGACCGTCTGCAAGATCGATCTCGGCCATGAATGCGCCTGAGCCGTCGACGGTCGCAGCAACTCCGTTGACCTGAATCTGTGAAACGTTGTTCACGGCTCCGCGGACTGTCTGCCTACGGACGTTTAGACGATCGGCCTCCTGATGAGAAGTGATCGTGATCGAGGATTGGGAGGGAACGCTCTTGTCGATCGTGAACTGCGCCGACTTGTCGCTGCTGTTCCCGGAGGCATCCGCCGCAGTCACGACGAGCGTGTACGCACCGTTCGCCGTGATCGGCGTTCCGGATGTGTAGACGTTTCCGTTCAGCAGAGCATTCGACGTGAATGGAGACTCGTCTGTGATCCTGATCTCGATGGCGACGTCGCGATTGAACGTGCTGCCGTCGGCGAGCGGCTGGCCCGATTCGAAAAAGCCGATCGCGGGAGCGAAGGTATCCTGCGGGGGCTCGACCACGGCGTCGGGATCCGACGAGATCTCCAGATCATCGAACATCGTGTCCGGCCGTTCTGATGTCTGCACGCCTCGAACCCGCGAGACGCGCGCGGCCCAGAGCGCAACGCGGCCGGACGAGGGGCGAAGCGAGCTCGTGTCGACCGCATTGATGGAGAACGTCTCCGGCTCTCGCTCGCCGTCCGGCCAGACGCGCGCGCGGATGAATGTGCCGCGATCGGTGCTCTCACTGATGATGTGGAAGCGGTACCAGGTGCCGGTCTCGAGAGTCTGCCGGCTGTCGGTGATCCCCGCAAGCGTGCCGTCGCCGTGCGCGAAGAGACGCACCGTGGGACGCTGCGGTCCCGTTGCGGACCAGAGCGCGAGGAGGTATGCGTCCTCGGATTCCGGATGGCCGGAGAGGAACGCGACGCCGATGCGCGACTCATCGGAGGTGCGCATCATCCGGCCGCGCAGCTCGATGCGTCCGCGCGCAGGAATGACTGGATTCAGCAGTGACGACAGCGTGCCGACTCGCGGCGTCGGGGTCATCAGATCGCCTGCGGGGTTCCGTACGCCGTACACCCGGTTTTCCGGATCGCGCGGGTCGGCTGCGATGCGGAAGCGATCGGTTTCAGGTTGAGTGTCGCCGAGGATGCTGTCAGTCCAGCCGGGAACGCGTGCGTTCATCGGGTGGGAGTCGAAGTTCTCTGTGACGGTCGTCTGGGCGGACACGGTGGTTGCGGTCAGCGCGAGCAAGAGAACGAGCAGAAGCGAGACGCCTCTCCCTCGCCCCGCGTGAGCGGGGAGAGGGTGGCGCGCGGGAGTAGCAGAGACGTCACGATTCGCGACAGAGCAGCGCGCCGGGTGAGGGGTGTTGCGCACTAGGCGACATTGGAGTTGCGATTCACGCCCCTCTCCCCTGCCCCTCTCCCCGTTCACAAGGGGAGAGGGGTTCTGCCCTAGGCGACATTGGAGTTGCGACTCACACCCCTCTCCCCTGCCCCTCTCCCCGTTCAAAAGGGGAGAGGGGTTCTTGTGCGCGTGGCGGCGTGATTTGTTCAATCGATTCCTCATGGTCGTGTGATGGCGTGGAGCTGCCCCTCGGTGGCTACGTAGATGGTCTTGCCAGAGACGACGAGGTCGACGGCGTTTCCGAGCATTTTCTGGCTGCCGAGAATGATTGGATTGCTCTTGTCGGTGACATCGATGAACGTCACGCCGGAGGTGCTGTCGGCGACGGCGATCTCATTCGGGCCTGAGATTGCGATTCCGGTGGCGAAGCCCGGAGTATCGACGAACGAGAGCACGCGCAGATTCTCGAGGTCGCTCAGGTCGACGATCGCGAACGCGTCGCGTGTGTAGTAGTCGCCTGAGACGTAGAGCGTTGTACCATCGACAATCCCATCGAAGGCCTCGAATCCCGGAATATCAAACGTCTTCAGGACCTGCAACGCATTGACATTTGAACGATCGATGACGACAACGTCGTAACCGGTTCCTCCTGAAGCATCGTTACTGAAGGCGATCAGGCGATTGTTACCGAACGGCGTCAATCCATTGAACCTGATCCCCGTCACAAGCTGCTGATCTCCCAGATGAATCGGAACTGCGGGATTGTTGATGTCGTAGACGCGGATTCCTGCGCCGCCCGACTGCACGGTGGTGAACGCGTACGGCGATGAGATCGCCAGCGCTTCCTGATAGGTCTCCGGCGCAGTTCCGAATACGACTGCAGGTTCAGGTTGCGAGAGATCCACTGCGGCGAAGCGATTCGAAGTCGCGAAAGCCCAGCTGTTGTGGACCTCCAGATCGGAGATCCAGTTGTCGCCGGCCACGACCGCCGTTCTGTACGTTGGAGCAGGGGCTGAGTAAACGAGAATCTTGTCAGAGCCGCGGTTCGCGAGAGAACCCCATCCGCCTGAGGTCACCAGGTGCTCGCCATCCGCAGCAACCTTTCGAGATACATAATCGGGATCACCGAGAGCTTCGATCGTGCCTGTGACCAGCGTTGTGGTGCTATTTCCGAAAGGCACCGTACCAACGAACCGGCGCGATTCGCGATCATTGCCATCGGTTACGCGCAGCTCGATTCTTTCGCCCGGAAGGGCCGGAACGCTGCCGGAGAACTCTCCGGATGCGCCGATGACGACTGCGGTTGTGCCGCCAGTCGCGGCATGCAGTGACGCGGTGAGAGACAGCGCGCCGCGTGCGGTGCCCGATGATCCTGTTACGAGTGCGCTGCTTCCTGAGGTCTGCACCGTCACGCGACTTGCATCGATCATCGGGGGCAGCGCGGGGCTCGAGAACGTCAG
>JBGSYJ010000004.1:0-3723 GCA_041750915.1 Thermoanaerobaculia bacterium
CGCCAACTCCGTCGCCAACGCCGACGCCGACACCCACCCCGACACCCACTCCTACTCCAACCCCTCAGCCGGTTGAACCCTCCGTCGTTATCAGCCAGATCTACGGCGGCGGCGGCAACTCCGGCGCAACGTACAACCGCGATTATCTCGAGCTTTTCAATCCAACGACCGCGACGGTCGACCTCACCGGCTGGACCGTTCAGTATGGCTCGGCCACGGGACTCTTCTCCCAGGTTCAGCCCATCGGCGGCACGATTGCCCCGGGTGAGTACTACCTGATCGCGCTGGCCTCAGGAGCGAATGGTTCCGACCTCCCGGTCGTACCCAACATCTCCGGCAGCTTCAATATGAGTGCGACGGCGGGAAAAGTGGCCCTCGCAAACACCGGCGACGCTCTCGGCACCTGCGCGACCACGGATGCTCGAATCGTCGATCTGGTCGGTTTTGGATCGACGGCCAGCTGCAGCGAGGGGAACTCTGACGCTCCGGGTGGAAACAACTTCACGGCAATCTTCCGCAAGAACGGCGGATTCACAGACTCGAATGTCAACGGAAGTGATTTCGAGACCGGCGCGCCGAACCCGCGTCGCACGGCTCCCATTCCGGAGATCGGACCGCGGGTCGTCAGCACGGATCCACGCGCCGACTCCACCACCGCACCGCGCGACCTGAACGTCACCGTGAACTTTACCGAGCCGGTCGATGTGACGGGCAACTGGTTCAATATCAGTTGCGCTTCGACGGGCCTTCACAATGACGCGACCATCGCCGGTGGTGGTTCTTTCTTTGTCATCACCCCGAACCAGACTTTCCAGCCGGGCGAACAGTGCACGGTCACGATCTTCAAAGACGCGGTCCGCGACCAGGACTTCGACGACAGCGGTCCGGACACCGACACGCTGCCGGCAGACTTCACGTGGTCATTCTCGATCGCAACCGGAGCGGCTCCTCCGGAACCCTCGTCGGTCCATCTTCTGATGGGTAATCCAACCGATGCGATGCAGACTCCCAGCCTTCCGAACAACTATCTGATGGAGAAGCCGGAGTACGCTCTTTCGTACAACCGCAGTCTCGGAACGCCAAACTGGGTCAGCTGGCATCTCAGTCAGGAGTGGACTGGGTCTCTGGTGCGCGTAGATACATTCCGCGCGGATCCCGAGGTTCCACCTGACTGGTATCGCGTCCAGTACTTCGATTATTCGTTCAGCGGCTTCGATCGCGGCCATCTCGTGCCGAATGCCGATCGCGATCCTGAAACGTCGATCCCGATCAATCAGGCCACGTTCCTGATGACCAACATGATGCCGCAGGCACCTGACAACAATCAGGGGCCGTGGGCAAGCATGGAAAACTATCTCCGCGTGCTGCTCACGCCGTTCGGTGATCTGCCCGCAAATGAGCTTTATATCGTTTCTGGTCCGGCCGGCGCAGGCGGAACCGGGAGCAACGGCTTCGCGACGACGGTGGCCAATGGCAACGTGACGGTTCCGGCATTCACGTGGAAAGTCGCACTCATCCTTCCGCGTGACTCGGGGGACGACCTCTCCCGTGTCACCGCCTCGACGCGCTCGCTCGCCGTCATCATGCCCAACATCCAGGGCATCCGAAATTCCGACTGGGAGACTTATCTCACGACGATCGACCAGGTTGAGCAGCTGACCGGATTCGATTTCTTCTCCAACCTCAGCGACCCGGTCGAGGCGTGCATCGAGGGTGCACATTTCCGGAACAACGATGCGCCGTGTGTGAGCCTCCAGGGGACGTCTACTGCACCCGAAGGAACGCTCGTTTCGTTCTCTGCTGATGCCGTCGATCCAGACGGTGACCAATCGCTTACCTATACCTGGACCGTCACGAAAGACGGTATCCCCTATGCGACGGGTTCGGGCGATTCGTCCTTCTCCTTCACTCCGGACGACAACGCTACGTACGTCGTCACCGCAGCAGTCGGGGACGGGAACGGTGCCACGGGAACCGCTTCGAGCTCGGTCGTCGTTACAAATGTCGACCCTGTGATCAGCGGAGTCACCGGCCCTGTCGGGGCCGTTCAGCTGGGGGCTCCCGCAATAGTCACGGTCGCATACTCCGATGCGGGAGCTGCGGACACACACACGGCCGTCTTCACCTGGGATGACGGATCTTCGAGCAATGCGGCCTGTACTGCAGGAACCTGCACTGCATCGCACACCTACGGAGAGACCGGAGTGTATGGTGTGGCAATCACCGTCACCGATGACGATGGCGGACAGGCGACGACAAACTTCAACTACGTCGTCGTGGCCAATCGTGACGACGCAACCATCACCGGCGGTGGCTGGATCACCTCGCCCGCAGGGGCGTGGAGTGAGAATCCCTCGTTCACCGGCAAGGCATCATTCAACGTGAACGGCAAGTATCAGAAGGGAGTTCCGCGCGGAAACACTTCCTTCACCTTCGCCGCATTCAACTTCGCCAGTACCTCGTACGACTGGATCGTGACGAACGGCGCAGACGGCCAATACCGGGGAACAGGCACACTCAACGGCAACAGCGGTTACAGTTTCCTAGTCACCGTGTTCGACGCAGACCTCAGCGGCGGTGGTCCGGACCGGTACCGCATCCGGATCTGGAACTCGACCTCCGGTGCGACGGTGTATGACAACATGCCGGGGATATCGGACGACATCGACCTTGCAAACCCGCAGGCAATCGGTGGCGGCAACATCAAAATCCACTGACGCAGCCAACTGAAATTAAAAAGGGCGGCCTCCGAGCCGCCCTTTTTCGTTTCGTCCTCGCGCGTTATCGTAGCGGCGGATTCCGATCCGCCGTTCTCCGCATCGTGAAGCCTCGCGCGTTATGGAGCGACGACCCTTGGATGAATGCTCCACACGTCGTACCGCTTCACTCCCTGGAGACGGGACATCGGAATGTCCCGCTACTTACCGCGAAGCGGTCTGTCCCGACGCGTTTGCCCGATTCAAACCTTCGACTGAAAGCCTGCGGTTCGGATACCGCGACAGCGCATGCTCGAATTTCGCGGACGCTTCATCGTTCCGGCCCGCTGCGAGCAGCATTTCGCCATACTGTTCGTACGGTGGCTTCACGGTGGCTGGCGGGCCGTACTCGAACACTGCGACGTCCTCGAGCGTTGCAGCCCGGTCGATGAGCCTCAGCGCTTCATCGCGTTTTCCGGTGGCGAGCTGAATGGCCGCCTGGAGCTGCAGTTCCATGATCTCCGCCGAGGCCAGCTCTTCGGCCGATACCGTATCGAGCCTGCTGCCCGTCGTGTTGCCCGAGCCGGCAGACTTTTTTGCCTCGGCAATGAGCTGACGCAGACTCGACAACGCACGCGAAGCACCATCCGAGTCGCCGTCATTCAATGCCGCCAGCCCTCGCGCCAGCTCGTGCCCGGCAAACGGACCAATCAGCTTCAGGGTTCCACGCTCCACAGGCACACGACTATCCGGCAGCGCAGCGAAGCCCGTCTCCACCAGCCAGGTCGCTCGCATCATCGCGAGATGAACTCTCCCATAACCGCTGCCTCCCTCGGCGACGTCGGATTCGATCGTCGACATCAGTTTCTTCGCATCTTCGCGGTGTCCCTTCTGAAGGTGCGCATACTGGAGCCAGTGCAGCGGGTGATAGCCTGGCGATCCCTGCTGATGCGCAGTGTGGAGCGAGTCTTTATTCGACGCGATCCCCTCGTCCCACATGCCGAGGGCGAAGAAGATGTGCGAAGGC
>JBGSYJ010000005.1:0-1519 GCA_041750915.1 Thermoanaerobaculia bacterium
AGCGTGGGACTCTTCGCCGTGACGCTGGCCCGTCTGTATTCATCCGCTTTCTACGCACTGCGCGACACGCGGACTCCGCTCCGATTTGCGATCGTTCGTGTGCTGGTGGGCGCCGCGCTGGCGTACCTCCTCGCATTTCCGCTACGACCATGGATCGTCTGGATCATCGTCGAGCTGTTCGGCCTGCCGCTCCCTGCCGTCGAGGATCCGGCGGTGTCGATCGGCGCGGTTGGCCTCGCCCTGGGAGCCGGCTGTGCGAGTTGGGTGGAATTCATTTTGTTGCGTGGAGCAATGAGAAGACGCGTCGGTCCCGCCCATTCGCCGCGCTCGTTCCAGCTGACGGTGTGGGGCGCTGCGCTCGCTGCCGGGCTTGCTGCCTGGGCGACCGGCGAGTTCGTCATTCCGCGGATGTTCGCAATGGCCGAAGGCTCCTCGCTCGACATGGTTCTCGCAGCCATCGTCGTCGCGGGCGTCTTCGGGGTCATTTACATCAGCGCGACGATGGTTGCGGGAGTTGCTGAAGCCCAACGTCTCCTCGGACGATTCACTCGCCTGGTGGGGCGTTGAAGTGGGACTTCACGAGTTCAGAACGAACGTCGTTCTGGCGCGAAACGAGCGAGTTGTCATCCCGAGCTTGGTCGTGTGGGCGGGAGGGGCGAGGGAACTCCGGCGATAGTACATAGTCAATTCGTCACAGGAACGTGTGTCGACGTGCGGACCGCGCCTCGAGGAAACTATGTACCATCACGTGAGGTCCCTCGCCCCTCCCGCCCACACGACCAAGCTCGGGATGACACCTGGTAGATCCCTCGCCACATTGACATGACCTGAAGATCGCACAACCCACAACCCCGTCCCCTTGGCACCGATCTTTCTTGATACCATCCGACGCGGGTGATGGATTGACATCGACAAACCAGCCAGGCAGCCAGGCAGTGTTAGCAAATCCGACGCTTCGCCCGAAGCCGGAAGCGGATGCGCTGCTTTCGGTGCGGAGTCTGACGACTTCGTTTTTCACGGACGAGGGGCAGGTCAAAGCGGTCGACAACGTCTCGTTCTCGCTCAACAAGGGGGAGTCGCTCGCGATTGTCGGCGAGTCCGGATGCGGCAAGAGCGTCACGGCGATGTCGCTGATGAAGCTCGTCGCATCGCCGGGAAAGATCACCGGCGGAGAGATCCTGTTCAAGGGCACTGATCTGGTCAAGCTCACAGACTCCGAGATGCGACGTTACCGCGGCAACGACATCGCGATGGTGTTTCAAGAGCCGATGACCTCGCTGAATCCCGTTTTCAAGATCGGGGCGCAGATCTCCGAGGCGATCAGGCTCCATCGGAAAGTAGGCTCGAAGGAAGCGTGGAAGCAGGCTGGGGAGATGCTCGAACTCGTCTCGATCCCCGATCCCATCAAACGGCTCGACGATTATCCGCATCAGCTGTCAGGCGGAATGCGGCAGCGCGTGATGATCGCGATGGCGCTCTCCTGTGATCCGGAGCTCCTGATCGCCGACGAACCGACGAC
>JBGSYJ010000006.1:0-1743 GCA_041750915.1 Thermoanaerobaculia bacterium
CCGGAGCCTGGTCCACGCCTCCCACATCTGTTCATCCTCCCGACTCGACACCGGATCACTCCGATCGAAAGGAGAGCCGTTACAGGACTCGTCCCAGGCGAGGAGAGCCATAGCCGCCCGAAACGCCTCCGACGGGGAAAGCGGCTGACGGCGGATCTCCGCGCGGCCCCGTTCGGCAGCCGCACGGTAGTTCTCAGCCCAGGTCCGGATATCAGAGGCCAGCATGGCAACATTGTACGGCCGATCCGCCCACCCACCCCGGTTCTGGGTTGTGCACACCCACCCTTCCTCCACGTTGAACCGCTCCCGCTTGATGACGTCGCAGTCAGGCTCCCGACGGGGACGTTTGGTTCTTTTTCAGAACGACAGCACCTTCAATGCCTTCGAAATCAGCGTCGCTCGTGTACACGATGGCGTCGTATCGGCGAGCCGTCGCGAGCACGATAGCGTCGGCCATCGCGAGGCGGTGCTGCAGGCTCAGATCGGCCGCTTCGAGGGCGAGATCGTCGTCCAGCGGGATGACCTCGGTTTTTTGAATCGCGGCGGCAGCGATTGCCGCATCCTCGTCCGTGCGGTGACGCTTCGCCTGCTTGTAGACCTCGTAAAGAACGATACTCGGAGTGACGATGCCGGACCCGTCCCCGAGGCGGCGGGCATAGTCGCGCGCAAGGGGCCCGTCGGTGAGGAACTCGATCCAGCCCGATGAATCGACGAGAATCAAACGCGGTCCTTTTTCTCCCTGACTCCCTTTGTCGGCATTCCCTGGAGAATCCCGCGGAAGGACTTCAACGGACGGTCTGGTATCAGAGTGATCACCCCACCCTTGGCAATGATCTCCATCTGCTGGCCGGTCTCGAGCCCGATCCGTTCACGGATCTCTTTCGGAATGACTACCTGGTATTTCGAGGATACCTTCGTTCGTGCCATCGTAGGTAGAGTGTACCATTGATGGGTTCCATGTCTTACTTATACAGCATCGATGGAACTCCTGACTTACGCGCGGTGGAACGACAGGTCCCCGCGACTCGCACACAGTCATCCCGCATCCGCCAACAGGTCGAACCTATCAGCGCCGTCGCGTGTGGCGAATTTTTCATTTTTCGGGTCCGACCCCAGGGCCCAGTTAGGTCACCGTGTATTCGGTCGAGGATGCGGACGGAGGACCTTGTCGTTTTCGTCTATGACCATCAGAACGCCGTATCACAGCTTCAGTCGTCGCCGGAAGGCAAATCAATGCGGCTGAAGCTGCGACCCTGAAGGCCTCTGTGAGTCAGCCTCTGACTCAGGGCTTCCTGGGCGAACGTTCCACATAATTATAACTGCCACTCACGACAGGTCCCGTTCCGCCCTTCACACCTGACTGCTCCTGCTGGCTGAGCTCCTGATCTCTGATGACGAGCGCGGGCTTCGATTTCTTCTCATTCTTTTTCTGTCTGGACATCTCGTGCCTCCAGACACAACATAAGCCCTCTTCGGGAACTGAGCCAGTGACTGGCGTCACTTCACGCCCATGATCGATGGAATTAAGTTGGGGTCATCTCAGACCCGCGGTGATCGGTGGGAACCTAGGGGTCTGACGCGTCTACTTGATTTTAGCCGAAGCGATCCAGCTTCACTCGCGCAGAATGAAGCCGTGGATGCCGACGAGATTACCGTCTGGGTCATTTGGGGTCGCCCATTAGCAGCATTGTCAATATGGGCGGGCGGAACCCCATGCGGCGTTTAGCCGCTGCTTATCGATGG
>JBGSYJ010000007.1:0-3318 GCA_041750915.1 Thermoanaerobaculia bacterium
CTCGTCTTTCACGACGTCGTCGGCCTCTACGAAGGCAAGCAGCCGAAATTCGTGCGGCGATATGCCGACCTTGCTGAAGAGATGCGCGGGGCGATCGGCCGGTTCCTCGAGGATGTGCGCGAGGCTCGTTTCCCCGACGTCGCTACCGAGTCATTCCACACAGGAACCGATGATGAGCTGCGCCGGCTCTATGGTCTCCCCGAGATCGTGCCCGCGGCGGAGTGTAAGTGAAGATTGCGCGGACCGTCGCCGAAGTCCGCGAGGCGGTCGGCAGCGCGCATCACTCCGGTGCGAAGGTCGGCTTTGTTCCAACGATGGGATTTCTGCATGAGGGTCACCTCTCCTTAGTCGACCGGGCACGCGCAGAAGGGTGCGACTTTCTCGTCGTCTCGATTTTCGTGAACCCGACACAGTTCGCGCCGGGCGAGGATCTCGATCGCTATCCCCGAAATGAAGAGCGCGACGTCCGCCTGCTCGAAGCGAGAGACGTCGATCTGCTCTTTCTTCCTTCGGTGAATGAGATTTACCCAGACGGATCTGCCACGAGCATTCACGTCGGGGGTGTGGCCGAGCCGATGGAGGGAGAGCGGCGTCCGGGTCACTTCGACGGGGTCGCAACCGTCGTTCTCAAGCTCTTCAATATCGTGAGGCCCGACGTTGCCGTCTTCGGCCAGAAGGATGCGCAGCAGTGCGCCGTTATCCGACAGACGGTCCGCGACCTCGATGTGCCCGTGGAGCTTGTGATCGGTGAAACGGTGCGCGAGAGCGACGGTCTCGCGATGTCGTCGCGCAATGTCTATCTTTCCGAGGAGCAGCGAAAGCTCGCCCTCGTCCTGCGTCGCGCGCTGGAACGCGGCCTGGAGACGCTGCGCGGCGGAGCGCGCGAGGCGCGAGCGGTCGAGGCAGCGATGACGTCGGAGATCGACGGTCGCGACGGAATTCAGATCGACTATCTCGCGCTCGTCGATCCGGAGACGTTTCGCGAGCCGGCCGATCTCGACAGACCGCTCCTGCTCGCGGGCGCAGTGCGTGTCGGAGCCACGCGCCTCATCGACAACATTCCCGTGCCTCTTCCCTCCGCACGAACGACCTCACAAGGCGAGAGACTGCAATCGACGCTCGCCTGAAGACTTCTGGAGATTTGCATGATCCGATTCTTTCTTAGATCGAAGATTCACCGGGCCACGGTGACAGAAGCGAACGTCGCCTACGAAGGCTCGATCACCATCGATCGCCACCTGATGAACGCCGCCGGCCTCATGCCGTTCGAGAAGGTCGAGGTTTACAACGTCGACAACGGCAACCGCTTCGAGACGTACGTCATCGAAGGCGCGCCCGGCTCAGGCGACATCTGCGTCAACGGCGCCGCCGCGCATCTCGTCGAGCCGGGACACAAGGTGATCATCGCCTGTTACTGCTCGCTGCACGAGGGGCAGCTGCTGACCCACCGCCCGAAGCTCGTGTTCGTGGACGAGAAGAATGCAATCCGCGAGATCCGCGAGGGCGAGACCGCGAAGACGGTCACTGTCTGAGCGCGTGCTCATTCCCCTCTCCCCGTGTGAACGGGGAGAGGGGCAAGGGGTGAGGGGCCCTGCAAGCAACTCATCTGTTGGCGATCGGCTTCAGAAGTTGCAAGCACTCAACGCCCCTCTCCCGGCGCGCGACGATTTCGCAAGTCTCGACGTCTGCGCGGATGCCGCGCGCCACCCTCTCCCCGACTTCGCGGGGAGAGGGAGAGCACGAGACGACGGCGTCTGCATCCCTTCGGCTCCTTCCTTTAGTTGACGGCCATTGGGGCAGAGCCCGGGGCTAAGCTGTGTGGCGCGCCTGCGCGCGCCGGATGTCGTTCATCCTTCGCCACAATGTTTCTGTCGAATCAATTACCTGCTCGGATGACATCAGCAGCCCCGAATACAATCCAGGTGCGGTCGGCCCTCACTCGCCTCCGGACACGCTTGCCTTCAGCACGCAGCTCACCTCGCGGTGAGCAGCGTACGGAAGCAGGAAGAACAAGCCTTTCTCGGAATAGCCTGACTGGTAGACAAGCTCTCCGTTAGAGTCGCGGCTGAGCCTCCAGTACCATTTACCCCTCGCTCCGATCGCTATTGGTGCCGGCAGGTTCGTCGTCAGATGCGTCTCACTGACGAGCATACCTTTGTCCCAGAAAGCAGCAGCATGGTCGCCGCCTGTCTCAACCTGGAAGGATCGGCGAAGACGATGGCTGTCGTCAGCAACTCCCCGGGTCACGAGACTGATCGAGCTGCACCCCTCCTGGTGAATGCCAATCAGGACGGGCTGAGGATCGAGTACGGAACCGTCGGGATAGCGAGCGACTTCCAGCCCCAGATGAAGCAGGCCCCTCGAGTAACTGCAGAGCCGTTGATCCAGAACGTAGGATCCGGAGAAATTCTCACAGCCCCCCGTCTGCGATGGCGGATTCTGCGTTGCGCAGGCCGTGAAAAACACAATGAAGGCGGCGACTGGCGGCAAGAATCGTATCATCGAGAGTCCGGAGACAGGACGGTGAGTTCTCATACGATAGGTTCCTTTCAGTCCGCCCGCCGTACCGAGGCCGAGATCTCGTATCCGGAATCCTCGAGCGCCCCGCGGATCGCTGTCAGCCGTTCGACGCTGCGCTCCATATCGCCGTGAACGCAGAGGGTCGCGAATGGGATCGCGATTGACTGCCCATCGTTCGCGATCACGGTTCCGTCGGTCGCAAAACGCATTGCCTGAGCCACCGCCTCGTCCGGATCGATGAGCAGCGCGTCAGGCTCCGAACGCGGAACGAGCGAGCCATCCGCGCGGTAACGCCGGTCTGCAAATGCCTCGGCAATCGTATGCAACCCGGCGTCCCTCGCCGCCGAAAGAAGCGATGAGCCCGCTGCTGCGACCATCGCGAGCTTCGAATCGATGGAACGCACTGTCTCGGCCACGAGCCCGGCGAGCTCCGCATCGTGATGGGCATCGTTGTAAAGAGCGCCATGGGGCTTCACGTGCATGACACGCATGCCCGCATCGTGACTCAGCTCGCACAGTTCTTCGAGTTGCTCGATCAGCGAGTCCCGCAGCGCTGCGCCGCGGATCGGGAGAGAAACGCGGCCGAAATGGAGCCTGTCGGGATACGAGGGGTGGGCTCCGAGGACGACTCCAAGCTCGGATGCGCGCCGAATGGCAACTTCCATCGAATCGCGATCGCCGGCATGCCCGCCGCATGCGATGTTCGCCGACGTAATGAGTGGCCAGAGCGAAGCTTCGACGTCGCGATCATGCGCGGATTCGGCTTCGCCGAGATCACAACTGAGATCGATCACTCGC
>JBGSYJ010000008.1:0-8429 GCA_041750915.1 Thermoanaerobaculia bacterium
TGTCATCCCGAGCGTCGAGCGAGGGATCTGGGCGGTGGCTCCCGTCTCAGAAGGCCCCCACCCAGATCCCTCGCTCGACGCTCGGATGACACGTCCGTGGGTTAATTACACACCCATCGCGTCGCTCACGACGAGCCCTGCTGCTTCGCGGACCTCAAGTCTAATTGCGCAGTTCCTCGATCAACGCGGCGGTCACGCGTCCCGCCCCGAACCTCTGCATCGACGCGGCGAGCTCGCGCTTCGCCAGCTCACGCTCCGCCGGAGTGAGACGGCGGATCCATTGCGGGTCATCAGGAACGAGGTGCCGCAATTCAATCCTCTCGAGGAGTGATGCCGGATACGCATCGCGCCGGGCGAACACCATCCCGACATCGTCGAACGCGACGAGCGCCCATTTCGCTCGCGGAAAGTAAATCAGGGACGACGGCATGTCGCGTTGCTGACCGGTGACCGCGTCGACCACGCTCATCGTTGTTCGGTGATACTCATCGACTGCGAGAGTCAGTTCGTATTTGCTTATGAGCGAATCCCACGCGCGGCTGTCGACCCGCGCCAAAGCGTACTCGCGGATCACCGTGTCATGGAGCTCGTTACGGCCATCGATGAGCACGCGCCGTTCGGGATAGAACGTCCATCCGAGAAATCCGCCGAACTGGTCGGGGTTGTAGATGTTGCCTTCCAGTCCCAGCCGTTTCAACTCTGCGGCCGCCCTGACGGGATAGATGTCCGGATCGATCGCAGGGGACAATGACGCGCCGAGTCCGATCGAGACGAGAAGGATGATCCCGGCAGCGAGGGCCGCCTTTCTGATGGGAGGCTTGATCGGCATGGTGAGCAGGGGAGCCAGAAGGATAGGCAGCGCGGCGAAGTAGAGCCCCTGGTTCCGGACGTACCGCACCGACATCCAGGCGAAGAGGATGAAGAGAAATGCCTGCGGCATCATCCCGCGATCCTTCGGCCGCGTGATGAACAGCAGCGCTCCCGCGGCGAGCGTGACGTACAGAAGCGGGAAGATCGACGGCGGGCTCGGAAGCCATTCGGCATTCACGAAGTGTCCCTCTCCGATCAGTGCGACGAGTCTCATCGGCGCGCGCACTCCTTCGAGTCCATACGGGTTGGCGAGAAGCCCGGCGACGGCGGCCGAACCGATCCATCCGCCCTCCTTCATCAGTGCGCGCCTGTCGGCGTTCTCTCCCAGCATCCGGCCGCCGTAATAGATGCCGGCCAGCGCCGGCGCGAGCACTGCGGAAGGATGTGCGTTCATCCAGACTGCGGTGAGGACGCCGTAGACGATCGCCCGGCTGCGCAGCGACATTCGTTGCGAGAAGAGGAGCATGAGCGCAAGCACGACGAACAGAGCAGCGATCGTCGACGGACGCGCATCGAGGCGGTCTTTACCACCGTACCAGCAGACGATCGTCACAAGGAACGCTAGCGAAGCCGTTGCGTGCCGTCGTGCGTATAGAAATCCGAGCGTGAAGATCGCGGCGACGACCATGCCGCGCGCAACCGCGACGGCCTCATGCCCCCCTCCACGGAAGATCGGATAGAGCACGGCCTGAAAAAGCCACTCACCGTTGTGCCACGAGCCTTTGTCGCTGCCGACAGTGAACGGATCCGCGCGAGGAAGCTCTCGATGCTCCGCGATCCAACGGCCCGTCGCCAGGTGCCAGAAGTAGTCGTAGCTGCGGATCGGGCCGAGCGAGGCAGCCGTGAGCGCAAGGAACAGAGCCGCCCCGATCGCGATGTCCCGGCTTTCGATGCGATCCATGAACGGAGTGTAACTGACCCGCCCTCCCGCCCAGTTGTGAGTTGTGAGTTCTGAGTTCTGAGTGGAACCGTGCAGACGTCAAATTTTGGATTACAGGGGAGATGTTGCGGGCCGTCCCACTCACAACTCACAACTCAGAACTCACAACTCACAACTCACAACTGATTGACGGTGACGCTGCCGTTGACCGTCGACAGGTCGAGCGGGTACTTCCTGCGCTCCGGAACCTCGAACGCTTCGTCGCTCTCACCCTCGATCGGGCTCGTGCTGCGCACGGTCATCGGGACGTTCGACTTGAATGAGCCGTTCACCTGCGAGACGTTCGTCTTGAAGGCCGCGCCTGCGGGCAGCGAGACGGTGATCGCTCCGTTCACGGTTCCAAGCCGCGCGCCGTGGAACTCCTCGAGGAACTCTGCGCGCACTCTGCCATTCACCGTTTTCGCCGTCACCTCAGCGTCCGGCGTGCTCACTTCGATCGATCCGTTCACGGATCGCAGCGAGCACTTGCCCGAAACGCCGGCGATCTTCATGCTTCCGTTCACATTCGTGATCGCGAGGTTCATCCGTCGCGGCACGGTGACGGTGTAGCTGATGGCTGAATCCTCAGGCCGTAAGAACGGCAGGATGACCATCCGTTTGCGTTTCCTGTTCCGCTCACCGATGAAGAGCGTTCCATCATCGACTTCGAGCCTGAGGAACTCGCTGATCCGCTCCTCGGCGTCGCGATGGCGGGTACGGGCGTTGGCGACGAGCGAGATCTGGTCGTCCGGTCCCGCGACAATCCTGACCGACCCGTTGTGACCACGGAGGTCGATCGACTCGATCCCCGCCGCCGGCCAGGCCTGCTCGATGGTGACCGTGTTTCGCGCGGTCTCCCGCACTTGACATCCTCCGAGGAGGACGGCTATGAGGAGGAGTGCAGAGGTCTGGCGTCGCATTGGTCTCACGTTCCTGAGACTATCTAACGCAGGAATCTGAAAAAAGTTTTCGCATCGGTTATCTTCTTCGATTTGAAGGAGGTCCGGGCGCCGGATCCGCCCGGAAGCCATGGGATTCCATTTTTCGCAGACGGCCATGCTTCGGCTCGCCGCGTTCATCATAGACGCCCTCATGGTGTCGCTCGTCCTCATTCTCCCTGCCACGGTCATCAGTTACACCATGGCCTGGATCGGTGAGACGACGAAGGCGGTCGCCTGGGTGTGGTACGGGGCGCTCGCCGTTCTCCTTCTCTCAATCCTCCTGAGGGACGCCTGGCGGGGCAGGTCTCTGGGCAAGCGGATCCTGGGTTTGCAGCTGACGACCAGAAACGGCGTCCCCTGCGGACTGGTCTGCTCGTTCCTCCGGAATTTCCCCCTTTTCATCGCTCCCTGGAATCTGCTGGAGCTCTATCTCGTGATCTCAGGGCGCCGTCGGACCGGAGACCGGATCGCGGGAACGAACGTTCTTGAAGAGTGATGGGGCTGAAGAATTCAGAATTGAGAATTCAGAATTCAGAAAGGGCTCGCGGCGAGTTTGCCTATTCGCTTTCTGAATTCTGAATTCTAAATTCTAAATTCTTCAGCTCTTTTGAGAACTGTTCGGCTTTCGATCGGCGCACGTCGAATTCGAAGAGGTTCTGCTCTCCGAACGTTTCGCGCACGAGGACGACGGATGGTGGCGAGACCATCCTGTAGATGACGTTGAGCTGAGTGAAGGGCACATCGACCTCGAATCTCGTGTAGAGGTACCGTTCGGCAACTGGCGTCTCAGCGATGGCCGCCTGCGCCACCGCTCGATAGGCCCGGGAAAGACCTCCCGTTCCGAGCTTGATCCCGCCGTAGAATCGTACGACGACGACGGCGACATCGAAGATCCCGGCGCCTTCGATTGCGCTGAGGATCGGTTTGCCTGCCGTTCCGTGCGGCTCGCCCGCGTCAGAGCTTCGTTCGCTTGCGTCGCCGTCCCCGGCGATCCGCCACGCCCAGCAGTGGTGCGTCGCATCGAAAAACCGCTTCGAGAGAAGCCCCAGTTCGCTCGCAAACTCTGCCTCCGTTGACACCGGGATCACGAAGCCGAGGAACCGGGAACGCTCGATCTTGATCTCGGCGTCGGCGCGTGAAGCGGGAGTGCGATAGTGATCGGAGTTCATGACGAAGGTTACGGCATCAGTGTTCTGTCGTCCTGGCGCGAGTGTCATCCTGAGCGCAGCGAAGGATCCCCTTACTATTGGCTGTGTCGCGAGGCTTGAGGGGATCCTTCGCTGCGCTCAGGATGACACAGGGGCCCTGCGTCGACTCAATCCCTGCCGCCCAGTCGACCGAGTTCGAATAAACCCATCAGGCCCGTGGTTTGGGCAGGAAGCGTGAGTCCAGAGTTCCGTCATCTCAGGGTTGCCCTCATTACGATGCTGCTGGCTGGTTCTCTCGGCGCAGCTTCGTTCGAGCAGAGTATCGAGGATGCGTCGGCCCGAGGATCGCTTCGGATTGCCCGGTCGCATGACGGTCTCGTTCGCGAAGTACGCGGCCTTTCGATATCGATTGCTGGGACGCCGGAACAAGCTGCCCGCGAGGTGATCCGCTCGGCGTCGCACATGCTGTTCGAATCGGGTAAAGCGCCCGAGTTTCGTCTCGAGCATGCGATCGAGTCGCTCACCGGCAAGCACCTGACGTTCCGGCATCTTTTCAATGGGGTTGAGGTCGTCGATAGCGAAGTCGTCGTCGAGGTCTCCACAGACGGCCGCATCCGATCCATCCGGAACAACATCGCCCGCGAGCCTTCCGGCCGCGTCGCTGTTCGCTCGCAGCCGGTTCGTGAATCGATAGCGCTCGAAGAGGGAACGACGATTCTCGACGAGCGGCTTGTCGGGATCACCATCGACGGCACGGTGCGTGTGGCGACACGTCTGATCACGCAGATACGTCCGCACGAAGTCTACGCTTTATACATCGATGATGACGGCTCGGTCGTCCGGCGGCAGGAGCTGTTCTTCAATGCTTCTGCGCGCGTGTTCGATCCCGATCCGGTGACGACCCTGAACGATCCGTCGCTGCGAGATCTCGACGATTCCCCCGGAGCCGTTCCCGAGGCGGGCTATCGAATCGTCGAGCTTCCCGATCTCGCTCCCTCAGGACCGCTCTCCGGCCCTCATGTGCGGATAGTCGACACCGATTCTCCGACCACGGTGCAGGCGAACGCGGCTGAGCCGCTCGTGTTCGACCGCGGTCAGAACGGCTTCGAGGAAGTCATGGCGTACTACCACATCGATCGGAACCAGCGCTATCTGCAATCGCTCGGGTATACGGGAAGCCGTCAGATCGTCGGCGAGCCGATCGACGTCGATGCGCATGGCGCAGGAGGCGCGGACAATTCGTTCTTCGTCGTATCGACGAGGCCGGGGTTCGGGCGGCTCGTTTTCGGTGATGGCGGTGTGGATGACGCGGAGGACGCAGACATTCTGCTGCACGAATACGGTCATGCGATTCAGGAATCGATCGCGCCGGGAGCGTTCTTCGGCGCGCGCGCCGGCCAGGGACGGGCGATGGGGGAGGGCTTCGGTGACTACTGGGCCTTCTCGGGAAATTACGCTGCTTCGGTGGCGAGTGGCCGCGATCCGTTCTGCGTCGGAGACTGGGATGCCCGCTGTGCCCCGGGCCTCTCGACGTCGTGCGGATATCCCGCCGGCGCGGATTGTCTCCGGCGCACCGACTCGCCGAAAACGATGAGCGACTTCATCCCGAGCGGCGGCGCGGGCACCGAGCATCGCAACGGCGAGATCTGGTCGTCCGCATTGCGGCGCATTTTCATCGATACGATAGCCAGGCACGGAATGGATCAGGGCCGCCGCGTTGCCGATGTGCTCGTCCTCGAGGGCTACTTCGGGCTGACCTCGTCGCCGACGTTCCGCGACGCCGCCACCCGGATGGTCGATGCGGACCGGCAGCTTTTTCAGGGAGCGAATCTGGCTGCAATCTGCAGCTCGATGGTGCAGGCGCAGATTCTCGCTTCCTCCGAATGCATCGTCGAGCGTCGAGGCGACCTGACGCTGCTGCAGAGCCTCGATCCCGGGCGTGCGATTCCGGATGGCAACCCGGCTGGAATCATCTCGACGCGGCGCGTCGATTCCTCACGCTCTATCGAAAAGCTCTTTGTGCAGGTCAACATCGCACACCCTTCGGTCCAGGATCTCCGCCTCGTCCTGACGGCTCCCGACGGTCGCTCCGCAGTGCTGGAGTACGCGGCGGGGAAATCGGGCGTCGACCTCCAGACGACGTATGGTCTCGATACCGTCTCCGCCGATTCGCTCGACATATTCGACGGCATGAATGCGATGGGTGACTGGACGCTTCAGGTGATCGACACGGTCCCGGGAAATGCGGGAAGGCTCGTCTCGTGGGGGCTGGTCATCCGATTCCAGGGCGACGTGCCGCTGACTTCGAGGCCAGCAGTTCTCTCGTCACGCCAGCATCTTCTCGTAGTTGCGCGGGCCGCCGGTGCGGCGGGAACCAACTTCGTTTCTGACGTGCGCCTGTTCAATCGAGGCGGCAGCGAGGCTGCGCTCTGGGCCGTGTTCACGCCGTCGGGCCAGGATGGCCGGGATCGCTTTTCCGCTGTGCAGCTGCGTGTCGCGCCGGGACAGACGATGTCGCTCGACGACGTCGTGCCGGCGCTTTTCGGAACGACAGGCACAGGTGCGCTGGAGTTTCACGGCGACATCAATCAGATACTGATCACGAGCCGGACATACAACCGAGGAGCTGCGGGAACGTTCGGACAGTTCATCGCGAGTGCGGCTCCGGACGCCTTTCTCCAGGGCACGACTCAGCGACTTCACATCCCGCAGCTGCAGAACACGGGCGGTTTCCGCTCGAACGTCGGCGTGACGAATGTCTCGCAGGAGTCGGGAACGTTTCGTGTGACGGTCTTTGACGCGGCGGGAACCTCGATTGAAGCGAGAGACATCGTGCTCCCGCCATTCGGCCACCAGCAGTTTCCGATTCTCGGCGGGCTGGGTGGCGTCGAAACGGTCGCAGCGCGCGCTGAGGTTGCCGTCATCTCCGGCGGGGCGATCATCGCCGCCTATGGCTCGGTGGTCGACAACGTCTCGGGTGATTCGATCTACATCCCCGGCCGCCTCGCTCCGCAGCCGTCGGTGTTGACTGTGCAGGCGGTTTTCCGTGGGGATGGTGGAAACGGGACGCGGTGGCGAACCGACGTCTGGCTCAGCAATCCTTCCGCAACACAGCAGTCCGCGGTGATCGTTTTCCACTCGGCTGACGGAACCGAGGTCGCGTCGGAACCTGTGAGCGTCGAGCCGGGAAAGACTCTCGTCTTTCTCGATGTCCTCTCCGAGCTCCTCGGGATCGAAGCGGGATTCGGGAAGCTGACGATCTCCGAATCCCCATTGATTGCGACCGCGCGCATCTGGACTCCCGGAGCCTCGGGCTCCTTCGGTCAGTTCGTCGCGGCGCGGAGACCGTCGGAAGCCGTCGGGCCGGGAACGGCACCGTCGACGGCCATTCAGCTCGAGGCCAGCACTTCGTTCCGAACGAACACCGGGTTTACCGAGCTCTCAGGCGCTCCAGCGACGGTCCGGGTGCGCGTGCATGACTCGGGAGGCAACGAGCTTCTCGCGAGGGACCTCGAAGTTCCCGCCCACGGTCAACTGCAGGCGAACCTCGAACAGCTTGGAGCTCCGCGAACGGAGAACATCAGAGCGAGCTTCGAAGTGGTCGGAGGAACCGGGCGCGTTGCGGCTTATGCGTCGGTCGTCGACAACCGAACCGGCGATCCGATTTTCGTACCGGCGAGGTAGGCCCCCACCCGACCGGTTGTGAGTTGTGCCCTTCCCCCCGCCCACACGGTTGTGGGTTGTGAGTTGGATTGTCGCAAGCTCCGTTGCCGTTGCCGTTGCCGTTGCCGTTGGCGTCGCCGTCGCCGTCGCCGGGGCCAATGCCGGGACGGGCGGGAACTCACAACTCAGAACTGGCGGCCCGGGCGGGCGTGCACAACCCACAACCGGGCGGGTGGAGGGCGGATGTGCACAACTCAGAACCGGTTGGGTGGGCGGTCAACCCGAGCTGCCGAACCCGCCGCTTCCCCGTCCGGTGGCATCCAGCTCCTCGGCGGGTTCGAGCTCACATGGAGCGACTGCGGCGATGACCAGCTGCGCGATTCGGTCGCCTCTCCGGATGGTGAACGGCTCCTGGCCGTGATTGATGAGAATCACGCCGAGTTCGCCGCGATAGTCCGAGTCAATCGTCCCTGGAGAATTGAGAATCGTGACCCCATGCTTCGCGGCCAGACCGCTGCGCGGGCGGACCTGTCCCTCGAACCCGGATGGAATCGCGATCGTGATTCCAGTGGGAATGACAGTGCGCTCGCCGGGCCCGAGCACGCGCGGGTCGTCGACGGCTGCGCGAAGATCGAATCCTGCCGCATCGGTGCTGGCGCGGGATGGAGGCTCGAGATCGGGACACCGATTAATGTAATTGATTTTCATATCTTTTAAATGCTATCAAATAAACGAAGTGGATATCGGAACGTCATTTTGTCATCCCGAGCTTGGTTGTGCGGGCGGGAGGGCGAGGGATCTCCGGCGATGGTACATAGTTGCCTATCACCTCCGCCACCACCCTGCACCCTCACGAACCACGAATGTACTACCGCCGGAGATCCCTCG
>JBGSYJ010000009.1:0-3337 GCA_041750915.1 Thermoanaerobaculia bacterium
CACGCTGTGGCCGAAGCGAAGGTGTTGAACCCGGAGAACTCGGAAGTGCTGCGGAACTCCGGAGACCACGCCTGGAGGTGATAGTGATACGTCTCGCAGCCAGTCGCGGAACTGCCCGGGCAGGTCAACGACTGCGCCGCCGCCGAGGCAGCAAAGCAGAAAAGCAGAATCGCGCAGCTGGAGCGGATCATTTCACCTCTGAATTGGGCCGGAGAAGCCCGGATTAGATCAGCATTCGGGAGACGAGGCAAGATGCACAAGTAGCGGCGGATTCCGATCCGCCGTTCTTCGGGATCGTCAGACTGAGTACGTTATGGGGCGACGACGCGGGATGAATGCTCCAGGTGCCGTACAGCCTTACTGCCCGGATACGGGACATCGGAATGTCCCGCTACTCTGGCGCGACCTTCGCCTCCCGCACTTCGCCTGCGCAGTAACCCTGCACCTGGCCGAGAATCTCCCTGCAGATTGCATTCTGATCAAAGCCCAGCTCGGTACACCTGCGGACGCGCCACTCCGCCGACTTCATCATCGCGTCTTCCGGCGGAACACCATCACAGAACGACTCCTCGACGGTGCTCGTCGTGAGACAGCCTTCGAGCCAGATTGCATGCGTGATCCCTGCGGTCAGCCCCGGACTCTCCCGATGCCGTCCGAGAGCATCCGTCACGCACTGCGATTCGGTCACACTGCGGCCGTATTCGTTCCCCTCGGTCTGCGCCGCCTGCCCGCTCGCAATGAACTCCGGCGCCTTCTGTTTCACGTAGAACCCGATCGCGACGATCACAATCACACCGATCGCGACGATGACGAAACAACCGATGAGAAGTCCCTTGACCACTGGCGTCATGGCAATGCCTCCGCACGGGGGTGTCTTCGACTATATCGCACAAAGTAGCGGCGGATTCCGATCCGCCGTTCTCCGGGATCATCAGTCTGAGTACGTTATGGGGCGACGACCCGGGATGAATGCCCCACACGTCGTACCGCGTCACTGCCCGGATGCGGGACATCGGAATGTCCCGCTACGAAGAAGCTGCTGATAGAATTCGCGGTCACTATGGAAAGAACGCCAGACACCCGCACCAGTCGCGTCCTCGAATCACTCCCCGACAGAAGCCGAGCCGTTTTCGGCAATCTGCTGGAAAACCCGCAGTCAGGCCGGGAGAATCTTCTCGAGCGGGTGCGAGACTACCTCGAATCCCTCGAAGAACAGCAGGCCCGCGCCGAGCGCCTCGATCTCAAAACCGCAAGACTCCTCGGACGAAAGTGCATCGACATGCTCGAGAAGACATCCGCCGATGATGAAGAGGGGGAGAAGCTTATCGAGGCAGCGGTCGTCTACTTCGTCGAGTACGACGACGGCGAGCACGACTTCCATTCTCCCTTCGGCTTCGACGACGACCTCGAAGTGGTCGACGCCGTGGCGCGGGAGCTCGGCTTCACCGACGTGGTCGCGATGACGCGGGAAGATTGATCCCATGTGGCAGGGCCCTCCGAGGCCCTGCCGTTGCCAAGTAGCGGCGGATTCCGATCCGCCGTTCTCCGGGATCATCAGTCTGAGTACGTTATGGGGCGACGACCCGGGATGAATGCCCCACACGTCGTACCGCGTCACTGCCCGGATGCGGGACATCGGAATGTCCCGCTACAAAAGGCAGGGCCTCGGAGGGCCCTGCCACATGGGTGGTACATCTTCACCTCATGACAACTGCCATCGTCCGTCCGGTTCCGAAGTCCATCGCGCGCTGCGAGCTCACCCATGTCGAGCGTGTCCCGATCGACTACGACATCGCCTCCGCGCAGCACCGGCAATACGTCGCCGCGTTGCGCGCGCTCGGCTGCGATGTCGTCGAGCTCGAGGCGATGCCCGACTTCCCCGACTCCGTCTTCGTCGAAGATGCGGCGGTGGTGCTCCACGGCATCGCCATCATCACGCGTCCCGGCGCGGAATCCCGTCGCGACGAAGTCCTCTCCGTTGCAGATGCGCTGCGCGGATACCGCGAGCTCCATTTCATCGAGGCTCCCGGAACGATGGACGGGGGCGACATCATCGTCGCCGGTCGCCGCATCTTCGCCGGCGTTTCATCGCGCACGAACGACGACGCGATCCGCCAGCTCCGGGCGATTGCATCAGCGTACGAAGTAGTGCCAGTCACGTTCGATGGATGTCTGCACTTGAAATCCGCCGCAACGATGATCGACGGCGAAACCGTGCTGCTGAATCCGGATTGGGTGAGCCCCGAGGTTTTCGGAGGCATGCAGATCATCGAAGTGGACCCCGAGGAACCGTACGCCACGAACGTGCTCCGGATCGGCGAGACGATCCTCTTTCCCGCGGGGTCTCCGCGAACCCACGACAAGCTTCGCAACCTCGGCTACGAGCTCATCACCGTCGACGCCTCAGAGCTGGCCAAAGCCGAAGGCGCCCTGACCTGCTGCAGCCTCGTGATTTGAATGTGGCAGGGCCCTCCGAGGCCCTGCCGTTGCCAAGTAGCGGCGGATTCCGATCCGCCGTTCTTCGGGATCATCAGTCTGAGTACGTTCCGGGGCGACGACGCGGGAGGAATGCCCCACACGTCGTACCCCGTCAATGCCCGGATACGGGACATCGGAATGTCCCGCTACAAAAGGCAGGGCCTCGGAGGGCCCTGCCACATGGGAGGTACATCTTCACCTCATGACAACTGCCATCGTCCGACCGGTTCCGAAGTCCATCGCGCTCTGCGAGCTCACCCATCTCGAGCGTGTCCCGATCGATTACGACATCGCCTCCGCGCAACACCGGCAATACGTCGCCGCGTTGCGCGCCCTCGGCTGCGATGTCGTCGAGCTCGAAGAGATGCCCGACTTCCCCGACTCCGTCTTCGTCGAGGATGCGGCAGTCGTACTCGACAGCATCGCCGTCATCACGCGCCCCGGTGCGGAATCGCGTCGCGACGAAGTCCCGTCCGTTGCACATGCGCTGCGGGAACATCGCGATCTCCGCGTCATCGAGGCTCCCGGAACGATGGACGGCGGCGACATCATCGTCGCCGGACGACGCATCTTTGCCGGCCTTTCATCGCGCACGAACGACGATGCGATCCGTCAACTCCGCGCGATTGCGTCAGCGTTCGAAGTAGTGCCCGTCACGTTCGAAGGTTGTCTGCACTTGAAATCCGCCGCCACGATGGTCGACGGCGAAACCGTGCTCCTGAATCCGGATTGGGTGAGCTCCGAGGTCTTCGGAGGCATGCAGATCATGGAAGTGGATCCTGGTGAACCGTACGCAGCTAATGCGCTCCGGATCGGCGAGACGATCCTCTTTCCCGCGGGGTCTCCGCGAACCCGCGAC
>JBGSYJ010000010.1:0-2178 GCA_041750915.1 Thermoanaerobaculia bacterium
ATGTCCGCTGTAGATCTGCAGTACGCATCGTGGCTCGCCGATGTATACGCGCTACTCGGTGACGCGGAGGAGACAGCGGAATGGCTGCGGATCGCCATGTCACGCGGCTATCTCGCGTATCCATACCTGGCGCTGCACGACCGGTTCCTCGACGGAGTGCGCTCCACTCCGCAAGTGCGCGCCGTTCTGGAGGAGATTCGCGAGGGATGGGAGGCGGGGCGATAGGGCCGGCAACGGCAACGGAGTTTCCCTCGCCCCATTTCCCCTCTCCCGAGGGAGAGGGGTGGCGAGCGCCAGCGAGCCGGGGTGAGGGCTTAGGTGGCTTTGCGGGACTGAATCGCTCGGATCGCTCGATCGATCCGGATCGATGACGAGGTTCAGCTCTTCGCAGAAGAAGTCGAGGAAGTAGCTGCCGAAGGGACGCTGCCGACGAAATTTGAGGTTGAGAAAGCGGCGGTTACGGAGGATCTGCCAGAGATGGGACTCGTACGAGGTTTGGGTCCTGCGGAGCTCTCGGGCGCGGGGGGTGCGAGGGAGCATGGTCTTATTGTAGCGGGGCCCTCACCCCGGCTCGCTGGCGCTCGCCACCCCTCTCCCTCGGGAGAGGGGGAGATGGTTCAGCGGTTGGATTCTCGGATTACGAAGTCGGCGCCGGGAGAGGTGGCTTTCAACAGTTCATCGAGCTTCTCGACGGTCGGAACCGCGTCTCCTCGTTCATAGCGGGCATAGGCGTTCCGGGATGTTGATCCGAGGCCGAGGGCGATGTCGCGAAGAGACTTGCCACTGGCGGCCCGGCGCCTGCGAAGGAGTAACGCCGTCATGGCGGCTGCGTCGCTGCCGGCGATCTCGAATTCGTTTCCTTGATGCATGAAGACTGTAGCCTCGAAGTCCGGTCTGTCGACCATCGTCTCGAGCCAGTCCGCGATCATTTCAAGTGCTTCTTTTCTGGTTCTGCCCTGGGTAATCGCGTCGAGCAGGGGGATCTCCGCAAGCCACCACCGTCCATCGCGAAACACTCTGCCTTCGAATCTCATTTTCTCTCCATGCATGCGCGGCGCAAAATGGCGCGCGCGAGCTGTTCGTTGATTTCGCGATGTCTCGGGATCGCCTCTTCACGCTCTCCGTCGGTCCACACATCGTGCCTTCCGCCGCTGCGATGGAAGCGCCATCCGCATTCAGTTAGTCGATGCTCGAGATCGCGACGCTTCATTCGCAATGAAGTGTACACCTAAATGTGTTCAGGCATTCCGGTAAGGACAGGGTCCAGGCCCGGCAACGGCGACGGCGACGGCGACGGCGACGGCGACGGCGACGGAGTTTCCCTCACCCCTGACCCCCTCCCGCGGGGAGAGGGGAATTCGCTTACACCAGATCCAGGACTTCGCGGAGAGCCGATTCGATTCTCGTCATGGTGGATGACGAGAGGCGGACTACGGGACCTTTGATCAGCCTGCGATTGTCGATCGCGCGGATCTGGTCGATCAGAACATCGGAGGCTTTCAGTTTGTCCGGCTTGATGCGGACTCGAAGCGGTTCGGCGCCGTCGATCAGGTTCGTTGTCAGCGGGAGCACGATCGTCGAAGGGTGCTCGACGTCGTTCAGATCCTGCGACTGGACGACAACAACGTGCCGAGTCTTCCCGGGCCCTCCTCCAGCACGCGGATCGAGATTCGCGATCCACACTTCTCCCCTACGCATCCGGATCCAGTTCGATCGCAGCGAACTCTTCGTTCACCTTCATGCTTTCACCGCGAACTTTCCTCGACGCCTCCTGCATCCGCTCGCGTCGAGCCTGGCGGATGATGCGGCGGTTCCGCTCCTCGATCGCCGAGCGGATGTAGGCCGCCCGGGAGGTCTTGAGACCCTCCGCGAGCCTGTCGCTCTCGCGCAGGAGCTCCTCGGGGAGCTTGAGGGAGATGGCTTCGTATGATTTGGCCATGGTGATCATGCTAACAGAGTATCGTTTCGGGATATTCGAATTGGATATTCCCATGTGGCAGGGCCCTCCGAGGCCCTGCCGTTTCGTAGCGGGACATTCCGATGTCCCGCATCCGGGCAGTGACGCGGTACGACGTGTGGGGCATTCATCCCGCGTCGTCGCCCCGGAACGTACTCAGACTGATGATCCCGAAGAACGGCGGATCGGAATCCGCCGCTACTTGGCAACGGCAGGGCCTC
>JBGSYJ010000011.1:0-4051 GCA_041750915.1 Thermoanaerobaculia bacterium
ACGCTGCGCCTTCTCGAAGCGATCAAAAACGTCGGCGCGGCGCGCCACATCCGCTTCTATCAGGCGAGCAGCTCCGAGATGTACGGCATGGTCCAGGAAGTGCCGCAGACCGAATCGACGCCGTTCTATCCACGCAGCCCGTACGGCTGCGCGAAAGTTTACGGCTTCTGGCAGACGGTGAATTATCGCGAGGCGTACGGGCTTCATGCATCGAACGGCATCCTCTTCAATCACGAGAGTCCCCGGCGCGGCGAGACGTTCGTCACGCGCAAGATCACGCGCGGTGTCGCTCGCATTCTCAGCGGCGATACAACGAAGCTGTACATGGGGAACCTCGACGCCAAACGCGACTGGGGCTACGCGAAGGACTACGTCGAGGCGATGTGGCTGATGCTCCAGCAGGAGTCGGGCGATGATTACGTCGTCGCGACCGGGGAGACATGGTCGGTCCGCGACTTCCTCGAGCGCGCATTCACTCTCGCCGGCCTGAACTGGGAAGACCACGTCGAGATCGATCCCCGCTATTTCAGACCGACCGAGGTCGAGCTTCTCATCGGCAGCCCGGCGAAGGCGAAAGAGAAGCTCGGCTGGGAACCGAAAACGAGTTTCGACGAGCTGGTGCGGATCATGGTGGAGGCGGATATGGAGGGAGAGGGGTTGGAATTGAAGCAGTAGACACAGTAGACAGTACACGGTAGACAGAAGACAGTAGCCCACCCAGCCGTTGTCTTGGTTACGATTGCCGCCAGTGTTTTGCGTTGCGAAGCTGAAGGGATGGAAACGAGACACAGGGTCGGGCGGGCTACTGTCTCCTGTCTACTGTCTATTGTCTACTTTTCCAAAACGACAATGACCGACACCTACACCACCTCCGTCACCGCAACCGACTTTCACGACGATACGCGCCGCTTCTTCGAGGGGCGAATCGTGGCTGTTACGGGCGGTAGCGGGTTCATCGGCAGTCATGTCGTCGAGCAGCTTCTTGCCCTCGGCGCCGAACCGATCGTTCTCACGCGGAAAGCTCAACCGCGCTTCCTGGCTCACCTCGGCGATCGCATCGAAGTCCGCGTGGCGGATCTCGAGGATTACCGGCGGACGCGCGAGGCGATGGAGGGGACGACGGCCGTGCTCAGCCTCGCTGCGAGCGTTGCCGGTCTCGAGTACAACGCCTCTCATCCCGCTTCGATCTTCCAGGCGAACCTCCAGACATTCTTCAATGCGATCCGGGCCGCGCATGAGGTCGGAGTCGATCGCTTCGGCGTCGTCAGCTCGGCGTGCGTCTATCCACGTCATTGTTCGATCCCGACTCCGGAATCGGAAGGGTTCGTCGATGAGCCGGAGCCGACGAATTCGGGTTACGGATGGGCCAAGCGGATGGAGGAGTACCTCGCCGCGCAGTACGCGCAGGAGTTCGGTCTGTCCGTCGCGATCGCGCGGCCCTACAACGCCTATGGTCCGCGCGACAACTTCGATCCGGAGAGCTCGCACGTGATTCCTGCGCTCATTCTCAAGGCGTTCCGCTCGACGAACGGGCGGCTTCCCGTCTGGGGTGACGGCTCACACTCGCGCTCGTTTCTCTACGTCGACGATTTCGCCCGCGGTGTCATCGAGGTGACTGCGCGATATCCGAAGGCGGATGCGCTGAACATCGGAGCCGACGAAGAAACGACAATCGCGCGCACGGCGACGCTCGTCGCGAAGTTCGCATCGGAGATTCTCGGCAGAGAGATCACGCCGGAGTTCGATCCGCGCGGCCTGACCGGACAGCCCCGCCGCCACTGCGACACGACGAAGCTCGAGTCGATCCTCGGATTCCGGGCCCGCGTTTCCCTCGAGGAGGGACTGCGAAAAACTGTACAGTGGTTCCACCAACATGAAAATCACACTCTGCCTGCTGACGCGTAACGAGCTTCCCTGCCTCGAGATCATCTTCCCAACCATCCCGCCTCCCGGTCCGGATGCCGGGTTCGACCGCATCGTCGCGATCGACGGAGGCTCGACGGACGGCACAGTCGATTTTTTCCGCGAGCGCGACGTTCCCGTCATCGGACAGAGCCGCCGCGGGCGAGGCGATGCGTTCCAACAGGCCTTTGCAAACGAGCCAGCCGATGCCTGGATCTTCTTCTCGCCCGACGGCAACGAAGATGTGAGTGACTTGCCACGGTTCCGCCCGCTTCTCGAATCAGGGGCCGACGTCGTCATCGCATCGAGAATGATGAAGGGCGCAGTGAACGAGGAAGACGCGCACGTTCTCAAGCCGCGCAAGTGGGCCAACAACGCGTTCAATCTCGCGGTCAACATGAAGTTTCGCCGGAAGGGGCCGTTCATCACCGACTCGATCAACGGCTATCGCGCGATCACACGTACAGCTGCAGAGACGCTGAAGCTCGACGCGCTCGACTACACGATCGAGTATCAGATGACGATCCGCGCGCTCAAGCACCGGCTGACTGTGGTCGAGTTCCCGACGCACGAAGGACAACGTGTGGCGGGAGACACGGGAGCTCCGAGCATCCCGACCGGAATCCGCTTCGTCAAGCGGCTCTTCGCCGAGATGCGGTGAACACGGCACGAGAGGGCATACAATGTCCCGCTGACATGCGGCAATCCGCGCTCTCCGCAACACTCATCCTCCTCTTCACCGTCCTCGCCGGCTGCAGCTCGAAGGGTCCCGAGCCCGCCGGAACGGCCCCCGCAAGCTCCGCGAAACCGCAGCAGGCATCGACGATTGCCATCGATCTGGCGATTCCCATCGAGCCGCTCGCCCGTCAGGTCAATGCCCAGATTCCGCTCGTGATCGAGCGGCTGGATGATTTCGAGATGGACGAGAGCGGACGGTTCGGCGTGAAGTACCGGATCCACCGTGATCAGATCCGTATGGGCATGCGCGGATCTCTCCTTCGTTCCACGACGACGTTTCGGTACGGGCTGACTGGCTGTGCCCGCACGCGCACGGGGCTGAGGTCCGCGACCTACACGATGTGGCCGTGCGTGAGTTGCGGCATGAGTGAAGCGCCCCGCGAAGCTGCAGCGGTTCTCGACACCACGATTTCGGTCAGCAGGGACTGGCGGGTGCGATCGGTGACGACGGCTCAGCCGGTGGTTCTGCGCGACGACTGCAACGTCACACTGCTCAACATCGACATCAGCCGTTGGAAGGTCGCGCCGTTCATCAACGATCAGCTGGAGTCGACCGCGGCAGCGATCGACACGCGCATCGCCGCCGACACGACGCTCCACCAGCAGGTGGCCTCGGTCTGGAAGTCGCTCACGACGCCGCTCGAGATCGCACCACGTGTATGGCTGTCGATCGCACCCGAGGATCTCTCGCTCGGAACGTTGTCAGGAGAGGGACCCGTCGTTACGACGACTCTCGGACTGCGCGCCCGGCCGTCGATCCTCATCGGGAACCGGCCTCCCGAGGTGCAGCGGCCTCTGCCCGCAGCCGGAGGGCAACAGGCTCGCAGCGGCCTCGAGGTCGGATTCCAGACCATCCTTCCCTTCCCGGAAGCTGCGACACTTCTGGAGTCGCAATTCACTCGATCGGCTTCGGGGTCGCATCCAATACGCATGTCGAACGTCAGGATGTCGTCAGGAAGAGGCGGGGAAGTCGTCTTCACGGCCGATGCGGCTTTCGACCAGCCGCTCGGGGGGCGGTACGACGGGCCGATCACGCTCCGCGGCCGTCCGTCATTCGATCCGTCGACACAGACGATCGTGGTCGCGGATCTCGATTACAGACTCGAGGAGCCCGGGCTGAGGACCAGGATCGCCGATCTCGTCATTCACGGCCAGTTTCGCGAGCGTCTTGCAGGGGCGGCGAAGTGGCCGGTGGGACCGCGCATCGAGGGGCTGCGACGAAGTCTCGAAGCCGCGCTGAACCGGAGCGTCAACACGAATGTTCAGTTCTCGGGAAGAATCGATTCCGTACGGATGCTCGATCTGCGCGTGGAGAACGGACGGTTCGTCATTCCAGCCGTCGCAAGCGGGAGCCTGAAGGTCACGCTGACCGGATGGTGAGAAGGGGCGGCGGTTCCCCTCTCCCGGCGGG
>JBGSYJ010000012.1:0-10784 GCA_041750915.1 Thermoanaerobaculia bacterium
TGCGCCTCAGGGGTATCTACAGAACAACGCTACTCCCGGCGTTGACGCGCCATCTCCCCAGGCCCTTCCCCAGGACATCGTGACCCCTGCGGCTCCGGTGACCGATCCGGGAGCCCAGACTTCGGTACCGCCGTCCGAGTAGACATCTGAAGTCCTCAGTAGGGGCAAGTGTCATCCTGAGCGCGGCGAAGGTCCCCTTCCTCGATACATTGCCGCCAGTCTTCAGGGGATCCTTCGCTGCGCTCAGGATGACACTTCAATATCGGGGCTTGGTCGAGCCCTGCCACATGAGACACGGCCACCCCTCAAGTACAATGCTCCCCCTAGTGAACGACTTTGCGTATCCAGCCCCCGCAATCCGCACCGGCCTCGTCGGCTTCTCCGACATTGTCAAGATCCGGAATCGTGTCCTCGCCCTGCGCCAGCAGGGCAACCCCGTATTGCAGCTCGAGGGTGGCGAACCCTTCGCGCCGACGCCGGAGTTCATCAAGGACGCAATGAAGCGCGCGCTGGACGAGAATCAGACCCGCTATGCTCCCTCTTCCGGAATCCCGCAACTGCTCGATGCAATTCGCGGCAAGCTGGCCGAGCGGAATCAGCTTGAAGTCTCGAATGATCAGCTGATCGCAGTAGCCGGCGGGATGAACGGTCTCTTCTGCGCCTTTCAGACAACCCTCAATCCGGGGGACGAGACGATTTTCTTCAGCCCCTTCTGGACGCCGATCCGTGACCTTGTTAGCTTTTCCGGCGGAGTGCCTGTCTACATTCCATGGTCGGAACTGAGCGATGGAGATCTGACGGAGATGCTCGAGCGGAGAATCACGCCGCGAACGCGCGTGATCTACGTCAACTCGCCGGCGAATCCGACCGGCGACGTTCTCACCGGCGCGCATCTTCGAGCGATTGCAGATGTCGCGATAGCCCGCAACCTCATCGTCATCGCTGACGAGGCGTACGAAGATATCGTCTATGACGAGCCGCACGTTTCAATCGCATCACTGCCCGGCATGGCGGCCCGGACGATCACAGTCTTCACTCTGAGCAAGAGTTACTCGATGACGGGCTGCCGCATCGGGTACGTCGTCGCCGGCAGCCCTTATATGGATCAGATCCGCAAGCTCGTCCTCAATTCGATCAACGGCGTTTCGACTCCGACGCAGCATGCAGCTGCCGCCGCCATTGCGGACCGTTCCGACTATCTCCAGCGGATGCTGAGCGAGTACCGCACGAGAAGGGACCTCCTCGTCGCAGGTGTAGCACGAGCTGGTTTCAACGCCGCCCCTCCCGCGGGCGCCTTCTACCTTTTCGTCGACGTCAGGAATCGCCTCGGCCATGACTCCTGGGCGGCGATGAACCACCTGCTCGAAAAGACAGGAATCGCCACCGTGCCAGGCATCGTCTTCGGACAGGAAGGCGAAGGACATCTGCGGATGTCGTACTCCAACCCGATTGAGACGCTCGAAAAGGCGATCGACGCTCTGCAGAAGCTTTAGAAGAACGAGGAGAGAGACGTTCGTGGAAGACCAGCAACCCGAAACCGAGACCTCAGAAGACGAATTGATCCGGGTCCGGCGCGAGAAGCTCGGACGGATCATCGCTGCTGGATTCTCGCCATACCCGACGCGCGCGGAGACCGACACGACGATCCGCGCGGTCGTCGAGGCGAACGGCGGCAGGACCGCCGAGGAGCTCGAGGCGAATCCGCAGGCGAAGAAGATCGCCGGCAGAGTCATGACGGTTCGCGACCATGGGAAGACGGCTTTCCTCGATCTTTCCGAAAACGGCGCGCGCATTCAGGTCTACTGCCGAAGGGATGGACTGGCCGAACCGGAGTGGACGCTCTATCAGAATCTCGACATCGGCGACTGGGTCTCGGTCGAAGGTCCGGTGTTCCGTACGAAGAAGGGCGAGCTCTCCATCAAGGCCGAAAAGCTCGGCTTCCTCGCCAAGGCGCTGCGGCCGCTCCCTGAGAAGTGGCACGGGCTCACGGACGTCGAACAGCGGTATCGTCAGCGCTATCTCGACCTGATTGTCAACGACGACGTCAAGGAAGTGTTCCGTACCCGCGCGCGGATCATCCGCTTCATCCGCAACTGGTTCGACAGCCGCGATTTCGTCGAAGTGGAAACGCCGATGATGCAGCCGATCGCCGGCGGAGCTGCCGCGAGGCCCTTCATCACGCACCACAACACGCTCGACATGGAGCTCTTTCTTCGCGTCGCGCCGGAGCTGTATCTGAAACGACTCATCGTCGGCGGCCTCTCGCGCGTCTACGAGATCAACCGCAACTTCAGGAACGAGGGGATCTCGACTCAGCACAACCCCGAGTTCACGATGCTCGAGTTCTACCAGTCGTATGCCGACTACGCGGAGCTGATGACGCTGACCGAAGAATTGCTCTCGTCGCTCGTGAAGGAAGTGACGGGTGGAACCGCCGTGACATTCCGCGGTGAGACAATCGACTTCGGCGCGCCGTTCGCGCGCTATTCGATGGCTGGCGCCATCGCGCACTTTGCTCCGCGCGAGGAGCTCAGCATCGCCGAGAGTGACCTCGACGATCGCGACAAAGTCGTTGAGCTGATTCAACGCGCCGTGCGCCGTCATCCCGTCCACTCCGACGGCACACATCCTCCGGAGAACGAGAAGCCGCAGCCGATGAACCAGATGAGCCACGGAAAGCTCATCGCGGAGTTGTTCGAGACAATCGCGGAGAAGCATCTGATCCAGCCGACATTCATCACCGATTTCCCCGTCGAAGTCTCGCCGCTCTCAAAGCAGCGTCCTGACGATCCGCGGTTCGTTGAGCGCTTCGAGCTCTACGTCGGCGGGATGGAAGTGGCAAATGCCTTCTCAGAGCTCAACGATCCCGACGAGCAGGCTCGGCGCTTTCTCGACCAGCTCGAACAGCGCGAGCGCGGCGACGATGAAGCGCATCAGATGGACGAGGACTACGTCCGCGCCCTGGAGTTCGGCATGCCGCCGACCGGCGGCGAAGGGATCGGCATCGACCGCCTGGTCATGATCCTGACAGACTCACCGTCCATCCGCGACGTGATCCTGTTCCCCCTTATGAGGCCGCGGGGGTGAAAAGGCGCCGTCATTGTGGAAGCGACCGTCCCTCATGAGCCGATCCTACGAAACGACGGTAGCCCTGCGCTATCTCTGGACCGCGCGCAAGCGTGCACACACCGCGTTTCTGTCGCTCATCAGCACCCTGGGTCTCGCCGTCGGCGTCGCGACTCTCATCATTTCCCTCTCGCTTCTCTCCGGACTGCAGGGGCAGATCAAGGACCGACTGATCGCATCGAGTCCACACCTGCTCATCGAACCGACGGGAACCAACACCATCGACGATATCGAACCGCTCATGGACTTTGCCCGGAAGCGGGGATTCACTGAAGTGCATCCGATCGTCAGCGGTGTCGCATGGGCCGCAAATGCTGATGCGGGAGGCGGAAGACCGGCGGTGATCCGCTCGTACGATCCTGCGAATCCTCCGCCGGCAGAAACCTCATTCGGACGGGAGTGGATGGTCGAGCCGGCGGCGGGAGAGCAACCGGTCATGGTCACACGCGATTTCGCCGCAGGGTTGGCACTCACGCTCGGAGAAACCGTCACGATCATCGCTCCGCGCACCAGGCTGACTCCATTCGGTCCCGTCCCGGTTTCCCGCCGGTACACGATCACGAGGCTCATGCCCCCGTCGAGGGAAGAGCGTCCCGATGACATCCTTCTGCCTTTCGATGAGGCGGCGGAGCTGTTCGGGACCGGCGCCCTACCGACGTCGGTGGAGATCTACGCCAGCTCACTCGACGCGATCGACGTGGACAAGGCGGCATTCGAGCAGCAGTTCCCGACCCTTCAGGTCAAGACGTGGGAGGACATCAACAGACCGCTCTTCCTCGCGCTCCGCCTCGAGAAGGTCGTCATGTTCGCGACGATCTCGCTGATCATCTTCGTCGCGGCGCTGAACCTGATCTCGTCGCTGTCGATGCTCATCGTAGAGAAACGGCCGCAGGTCGGCGTCCTCCGCACACTCGGCGCCTCCGAAAGCTCGATCCTCCGAATCTTCCTCGGAGTCGGCCTCCTCATCGGAGTCTTCGGTACGATCGGCGGAAACATCATCGGCCTCGGCGTTGCCTGGGCGGCGAACCGCTTCGAGCTCGTGCCGCTGCCCGGCGAGGTCTACTACGTCAGCCATATCCCATTCATGATCGACCCTGCCGACGTGATCGGCGTCAATGCCATCGCGCTGGTGCTGAGCGTCCTCGCAACCTGGTATCCGGCCCGCATCGCGTCGAGACTCGATCCCGTCGTCGCGATCCGCGACGAGTAAGCTCTTCCGCCCGACCGGTTGTGAGTTCTGGGTTCTGGGTTCTGGGTTCTGGGTCACACCCGCCCGGCCCGTCGCAGGTCGCCGTCGCCGTTGCCGTTGCCGTTGCCGTCGCCGTCGCCGTTGCCGTCGCCGTTGCCGTCGCCGTCACCGAAAACGCTACACCCGCGACTTACCGCCCCAACGGGGCGACAGAGGGCAGCCGGTCGGCAAGCGAAGCGCAGCCACCGGATAGATCCACGAAAAAGAATCTTCCCCGCCCCGGAGCAACGGCGATGGCGACCGATGACGGCGACTTCCGGGCGGGTGTGACCCAGAACCCAGAACCCAGAACCGGTGCAACCACTCACAACTCAGAACTCATAACTCAGAACTGGGCGGTCGGCAGGCCGGTACACCATGACGACGGCCGACTCGCCGTCCGGGTAGTAACGGGGGCGGATGTAGAGTGAACTGAACTTCAGCTTCTCGTAAAAACCCTGCGCGATGGTGTTGCTGAGCCGAACCTCGAGGCTGATGGTGCGGATGTTATTCACTACCGCGAACTCGAAGCAGGCAGCCATGAGCGCGAGTGCAATTCCCTGCCTTCGGCGTGCGCCATCAACCGCAATCTTGTTGATGTGCATCTCGTCGTCGAAATACATGGCGAACAGATAGCCGACGACGATGCCGTCAGCGTTTCTCGCGACGGTTGCGTACCGTCCCTTTGCGGACAACTCGCTTTCGAAGAATTCACGCTTCCATGGCGCATCGAATGCCTGAGATTCCAGCCGCGCGATTGCGTCCAGATCGTCCCGCCGGGCAGGAACGACATCAACTTTTTCCTGCGCGCTCATCGGCCTTCTGCTGCAACTTCACTTCCGCTTCCGCGAGGCGCACGTAGATCGGCGTCGCGGCAGCGTAGCGATCCGGAATCTCCGACGCGCAGAGGCGCGCTGCCCGTTTCGCCGCGAGCGCGGCGACGTTCACCGACTCGAGGCGTGCATCAATGTCGAGAATGGCTTCGAATTGTCCGTGCAGCGCTTCGACATCCTGGCGGTTCATGAGGCTCGGAGCAAACACCTCCTGCTCTCCCATGAAAGCGCTGACGTAGAGCTCTCCCCTGCCGGCATCGCCGTGAAGGAGAACCGACGAAGCTTCACCGTGAACACTCTCCGCAAACGCTTCGTGCGTCGACATCGCGCACATGGGGATTCCCAGCGCAACAGACAGTCCCTGAATTGTTGCGAGCCCAACGCGGACGCCGGTGAACGAGCCGGGGCCGCGCGTCACGACGAGCAGGTCGAGTCCGTTGCGCGCGACACCAGCCTCGGTCAGAAGCCAATCAACCGCCGGCAGAAGCTTCTCGTTGCGCGATTCACGGCCCGTGAGCGTGATGCCGCCGAGAAGGTGCTCTCCTGTTGTCAGCGACACCGAGAGCATCGGCATGGATGTGTCGACGCTCAGTATCGTTCGGCCGGCCGCTGCAACATCAGGACTCGCTATCGGCATGGTCGGGCGGTCATCCACGTGCGGGAGCGGTATGCGTGGGCATCGCGAGATCGATCAACTCGATACCGATCTGTGCAGCGACCTCACGCGATCGCTCATCACGATAAAACTCTCCGAAGTAGATTCTCCGAATTCCAGTGTTCGCAATCAGCTTGAAACATCCCCAGCAGGGTGAGGCTGTCGTGTAAAGCTCGCCGCCTTCCAGCGATACGCCGTTCTTTGCTGCCTGAATGATTGCGTTCGCCTCGGCGTGTACGGTCGCGACACAGTGGCCGTCTTCCATCATGCAACCGACCTCGTCGCAGTGCGGGAGTCCGCGGATCGAGCCGTTGTAGCCGGTCGAGAGCACCGTCCTGTCCCGCACGATGACCGCCCCGACATGCTTTCGCGTGCATGTCGAACGCGTCGCCGCCTGATGTGCAATCCCCATGAAGTACTCGTTCCAGTCAGCCCGCATTGAAAAATCTCCGAAGTTCACTTGAGTGTTGCCGTTGCCGTTGCCGTCTACTCAGATCCGCGCTGGAGCAAGTGTCATCCTGAGCGCAGCGAAGGATCCCCTTGCTACTGGCTGAATCGCAAGGCTCGAGGGGATCCTTCGCTGCGCTCAGGATGACACATCGGACTTTGAGTCGACGCCATCAAGCCGTAGTCGTAGAAGAGTCTATTACAATGCACCCAATCATGTTGATCAAGCGCGGACGGGATATCAGCCGGCTCGAGGCGTTCAGCGATGCGGTGTTCGGATTCTCCGCGACGCTCCTGGTCGTTTCGCTCGAAGTCCCCCGAACATTCCCCGGTTTGATGAATGACTTGCGGGGATTCGCATCATTCGCGATCAGCTTCGGCGCGCTGATCCTGCTCTGGGTGGTTCACAACGGCTTCTTCCGCCGGTATGGCCTCCAGGACGGCTGGACCGTCGCGCTGAATTCGATCCTGCTCTTCGTCATCCTGTTCTACGTCTATCCCCTCAAGTACATGGCAGGAAGCCTCGCTTCGCTGATGGGAGGCTCGGGAGACTACAGGTTGGCGACTCTGGACGACCTCTCGGCGCTTTTCGTCGTCTACGGGCTGGCGTTCGCGGCGCTCTTCCTCTGCTACTCGCTGATGTATCTCCACGCGTGGCGGATCCGTGGCCAGCTGACCCTCGACAATGACGAGGCCTGGCAAGCTGCGTTCCTCTTCAGGCACTACCTGATTTTCGCGATGATGGGATTCTTCTCCGTACTCGCTGCCCTTGTTCATTTCGGCCTTCGATACGGGGTCCCGGGGTGGATGTACGCACTGCTGGGGCCCTTCTGCTGGGCTCACGGGATGTGGAGCCAGCGTCGGCGGGAAGAGCCGGAGGATGTCGATCCGGAGCTGGCGGCGGAGGCGGAGTGACTGGTGTCATCACTCGCCACGATGATCTCGCGAATCGTTCTCTCGCTTCTCATTAGCCTCTTGTTCGGAGATGGAAAGCTCGACTCGCGCCGGAGGCGCGGCAGAGGGTAGCCGGTGGCAAGCGCAGCGCAGCCACCGGTACGCAGTGCGCGAAAATCTCTCCGCCCCAGCGGGGCGGCAGAACCACTCGATCTGGCACCCCTGCCGGGGTGCGGAGAAGAGAAGAACTTCTCATCCGGTGGCTGCGCTGCGCTTGCCACCGGCTAGCCTCTCAGCGCACCTCCGGTGCGTGGGGTCCATCACCCTTCACCGGCTGGAGGCCTCAGCGCCCTCCCTCACCCATTCGAGGCCAGCGGTTCCTCCTCGGCGGCCGAGAGCGCATTTTTGATCGTGGGAAGCGGGACAACGTCCTCGAGAAATCTCCAGATCGCGACCACTTCGACGGTGTAGCCGAGCGCGTAATTGTTGCCGTGCGGCACCGAGCCGGAGCCGAGTGCAAATCGGGCCCTGCGCCGCCACTCTGTGAGCTCGGCCGGATGTGCGCGCAGCCAGCTCGCCGCCGTACGCACCAGTTGGTGCTGATCCGCCAGTTCCTGCGAACGCGCCATCAGCCGCTCTCTCCGTTCCCTCACGAGCTTCTGTTTGCGCAGCAGGCCGTCGGAATCGGGTTGCAGATACTCGCGCATGAGAAACGGCAGGAGCAGCGGCCCGCTCTCGCCCGGAGCCGTCGTCACTCCGGTTCTGTACATCGCAGGTCCGTTATTAGTCTCGCGGTGCAGACGGCTCCACACCGTTGTGCAGCGGAACTCGGTGTAATGCGATTCGAAGAGGCGATCGGGGATGCCCAGTGACTGGTGATCGACATCGAACGAGCGGGGATGAACAAACCGCAGCATGCGGCTCGTCCGGAGAGGGATCCGTTCGGCATGTTCGATCTGGAAACCGGTCGAGGAGAGGTCCTTGATCCGAACCTCGGTTCCATCGAACATGCCCGGCAGCGCGATCAAGGTCGAGTAGCGCTGGGCGCGACGCTCTTCAATGTGGGATAGGTCTTCCTGCGTCGGCTTGGGCGTCGGCTTCGACGTAACGACCGGAACAGCGCTGTCCCCGGCGAAGAGTTTGACCGAAGCGGGGGCCACCTCCGGCATCCGGGCGGTCTCCGGCGTGGAGGCCGCAGGCGGGGCCGTCTCTTCTCCCAGAAAAAGCCTCACCCCGGGCCCCTCTCCCGAAAGCAGCGGGGCAGAGAGCGGCCGTCTTCGCCTGGGACCGACGAGCGCTTTGACGAGAATGGCGACGGATTCTGCGGTCTCGCTCATGCCGACTCCGACCAGAGCGTCTGCCTGTTCCCGCAGGTCAGGCAGAGGAAGTGAATCGTGTCCGTGCGGCTCAGCGGGCTCGGCGAATCGCAGACGACGCAGAGCACCTCATTGCGATCATAGACAGCTTCGCAGCGCGCGCAGCTTACCGGCTCGCGCGGGTTGATGTAGTCGGTGTGGCAGGTGTCCTCCTGACAGCCTGGACATCTCCAGCAAACGGGCATCGTACCCCTCCCCTCTCTCCCAGAAAAGCGAATGTTGAATGCTGAATGTTGAATGGAGGACGACCCCAATTCAACATTCAACATTCAACATTCCGTACTCTTACAGCTCAAAGAAACGACAATCTACAACTACGAGCAGCCGCTCGTGCTGCCGCAATTCATGCACTTGTAGCAGGCGCCGTTGCGGATCATGATCGAGCCGCACTCGCTGCAGGACGGCGCATCCTGCTGATAGAGGAACGTCGATTTCCTCGCTGCGTCCTTCGACGTCGCTACGAAACCCACCTTCTTCTCCGCAGCGGTCGTTGCTTTTGGCTCCGTCTTGAGTTTGTTGACGAAGCCCTTCTCTTCAGTGCTGAGCTCCACAATGTTGCCGACGGCTGGTGTCGCTTCGGCGACGACAGGCTCGATCGCAGCCGGCTCGTCGCGCAGGATCACGCCTGCATGCTCCTGGCTCTCGCGGGAGAGGAACTTGATGGCGAGCCACTTGAAGATGTAGTCCATGATCGACTTCGCCATCGGGATCTCGGGGTTCTTCGTAAACCCTGACGGCTCGAAACGGGTATGCGTGAACTTGTCGACGAGCAGCTGCAGCGGAACGCCATGCTGCAGAGCCAGCGATGTCATGGTCGCGAATGCATCCATGAGTCCCGAGATCGTCGAGCCTTCCTTAGCCATGACGACGAAGATCTCGCCCGGCGTACGGTCTTCGTACATGCCGACGGTAATGTAACCCTCGTGCCCGCCGACGGAGAACTTGTGTGTAATGGACTCGCGCTCGTCGGGGAGCTTGTGGCGGATCGCACCGTCAGCAGCCAGAACTCCGACCGCTTCGACGAGCTTCCGGCCGTCATCTTTCTTAGTCGACAACGGCTGGCTGCGCTTGCAGCCGTCGCGGTAGATGGCAACGGCCTTCAGGCCCAGAGTCCATGCCTCGTAATAGGCACCTTCGATATCTTCGACGGTGACGTCGTTCGGCATGTTGATCGTCTTGGAGATCGCGCCGGAGATGAAGGGCTGAACAGCGCCCATCATCTTCAGATGACCCTTGTAATGGATCGATCGCGTTCCGTTGTGCGGTTTGAAAGCGCAGTCAAAGACCGTCAGATGTTCGTCGAGCAGGTGCGGCGCGCCTTCGATCGTGTCGTTCTCGTCGATGTAGTTGACGATGTCGTTGATCTGCTTCTGTTCATATCCGAGGCGCTTGAGCGCGGTCGGCACCGTCTGATTGACGATCTTCAGCATTCCGCCGCCGACGAGCTTCTTGTACTTGACCAGGGCGATGTCCGGCTCCACACCCGTCGTGTCGCAATCCATCATGAAGGCGATCGTGCCGGTCGGTGCGAGCACGGAGATCTGGGCATTACGGAATCCGTTCTCTTTGCCGAGCGCGTAGGCCTGGTCCCATGTCGTCTTCGCCGCTTCCATGAGATCCATCGGCACGCTCTTGGGATTGATCGCATGCGCTGCGCGGCGATGTTTGTCGATCACCCGGAGGAACGGCTCTTCGTTGGCTGCGTAGCCTTCGAACGGCCCGATCTTGCCGGCAATGCGAGAGGACTGCGCATACGACTCGCCCGACATCACCGAAGTGAGCGCCGCGGCATAGTCACGTCCTTCGTCGGAGTCGTACGGGAGACCGCGGGCCATGAGCAGCGCACCGAGGTTCGCATATCCGATTCCGAGCGGACGGAAGGCGTGCGAGTTCTTTCCGATCGCTTCGGTCGGATAGCTCGAGTAGTCTACTGTGATTTCCTGCGCTGTGATGACCGTTCGGAGGGCGTGCCTGTAGGCCTCGACATCGAAGCCGGTCGACTCGTCGTAGAACTTCATGAGATTGAGCGATGCAAGGTTGCATGCGGAGTCGTCGAGGAACATGTACTCGGAGCACGGATTCGAAGCGTTGATGCGCGCGGTGTTCGGGCACGGATGCCAGTCGTTGACCGTCGTATCGAACTGCATTCCCGGATCGCCGCAGAGCCACGCCGACTCGGCCATCTGGCGCATCAGGTCCCGGGCCTGATAGGTGTCCATCGGCTT
>JBGSYJ010000013.1:0-5166 GCA_041750915.1 Thermoanaerobaculia bacterium
CTTCGACAGTGGGTACGTCACCGTGACGCCGGACCTCGAGTTTCTCGTGAGCGGGAAGATCAAGGAGGAGTTCGAGAATGGGCGGGATTACTACCGGTTGAATGGCGAGAGGATCCGGCTGCCGGAGAATCCCGCGCATCGGCCGATGGCGGGGGCGTTGGTGTGGCATAACGAGGAGAGGTTTTTGGGGTGAGGGGGGTGGCGGGCCGCGGAAAATGTACTTAGCCCTCACCCCGGCTCGCTGCGCTCGCCACCCCTCTCCCTATGGAGAGGAGATGAGGTGCGGCAGCATTGCTCAACAACCGCATGCAGCCTTCTGAGGACGAGAATTCAGAACTCAGAAAAGGGAACGAGGGTTCGAGCGGCGGCTACGTCACCGTGACGCCGGGCCCGCGTTTGCCCTTCCGCTTCGAATCATTTCCTGGCGCCGCGTCGCCGCCCTGCGGGAGCGGGACAGCGTGTGTTGCCGGGACAGAGGAGTCCCTGCCGAATCGAGAACTGCTCGGCAATGTAGAGTGTTCCATCGTGCCCCACGGCCACCGCCCGCGGGAACGTAAGACGCGTCGTCGACGCAAACCCGTTTTCCGTTCCCGGCAGCCCTGCGGCGCCGGCGATTGTTGTGACGACGCCGTCGGGCGTGATTTTGCGAACGGTGTGAGTCACACGGTTTGCCGCATACAGGTTGCCATCACTGTCGAGTGCGATTCCTATAAACCCGTCAAACAGTGCGTCGTCGCCCGTTCCATCTGCGCTTCCGAACTGCCCTGTCGCACCGGCCACCGTGGTGACCTGGCCCGCAGGAGTGATTTTGCGCACAGTCGCATTGCTACTGTCGGCGACGAAAACGGTACCGTCAGCGTCGACGGCGACTCCGTAGGGTTGGAAGAAACGGGCGCTTGAACCGGTCCCGTTGAGTGCTCCCTGTTGTCCCGCAGTTCCTGCGAGCGTGGATACGACCCCTTCGGGGGTGATCTTTCTGATCGTGTGATTGAACGTGTCGGCGACATAGATGTTCCCGGCGTCGTCAACGCCGATCGATCGCAACTCGTCGAAGCGGGCCTGCTCACCGGGCCCATTGTCAGCGCCGCGCATTCCTTCCTCACCCGCGATGGTCGTCACGTCGCCTTCCGAGGTGATGTGCCGCACCGTTTCTCGGTCGGCGACGAAAAGGTCTCCCTGAGGTCCAACGGCGATGCCGAACGGATGGAGAAATCGCGCATCTGCTCCTGACCCGTCCACGCTCCCAGGCATGCCGGGCGAGCCGGCGAGCGTCGTGACGATCCCATCGGGTGTGATTCTCCTGATGGTGAAATTATCGCTGTCGGCGACGTAGACGGTCCCTGCGCTGTCGACCGCTACACCAAATGGCAAGTTGAAACGCGCTCTGTCTCCGTTGCCGTCGGCACTTCCGCGCCCACCATGCAATCCCGCCAGCGTGCTGACCTGGAGATCGGAAGCGATCTGCCGGATGATGTGACTGTCGGTGTCTGCGACATAGATCACCCCGTGGGTGTCGACGTCGATGCCGCGGGGAAAGAACAGCGTCGCGTCAGTTCCGACGGCGTCCACGGCGCCATATGTTCGGGTGCGACCCGCGACGGTCGAAACGACCCCGTCTGGTGAGATCCGCCGGATGGTTGAACTGACAGTCTCGGAAACCAGGACGCTGCCCGTTCCGTCGACGGCCACGCCGAATGGCATATCGAATTGCGCGGTTGCGACCGGACCGTCCGCGCTGCCCGCCTGGCCGGGAACACCAGCAAGCGTCGAGACTATGCCGGCCGAACTGATTCGTCTGATGGTGGAGTTCAGCGAGTCGGCTACGAAGATGTTTCCCGCAGCATCGACGGCGATACCGGCCGGGCGGGAAAATCGTGCCTCCTGCCGCTCGCCGTCCGCCCTCCCGCTCGCTCCTGCCAATCCTGCGAGAGTCGAGACCTGCAGGTCGGGCGTGATCAGGCGGATCGTGTGATTCAGCGTGTCTGAAACGAGGATATTTCCGGATGCATCGACCGCGATCCCGGACGGACTTCGGAATCTCGCCTCGGCGCCGAGTCCGTCGGCACTGCCTGTTTCGCCCGGTGATCCGGCGAGTGTGGTCACCTCGCCGGAAGGGGTGATTCTACGGATCAGATGATTTCCGGAGTCAACGACGAACAGGTTGCCTGCACCGTCGAACGCAAGCGCCGTCGGAAGGTTAAGTCTTGCGGAGGAGAGAGGGCCGTCGATAGCGCCAGGCTGTCCGGGTGACCCGGCGTGAGTCGAGACGATTCCGTTCGCGGAAACTTTTCGGATCGTATGGTTGAAGGTGTCCGCAACGTACAGGTTTCCGACGCCGTCCGCCGCAACGTCGTACGGGAAGTAGAACCGGGCCTGGGAGCCGCGTCCATTGATGGTCCCCGGACCTCCGGTCGAGCCGGCGAGATGACTGAACACATACCGCTGGGTAGACACCGATGCGGTCTCGCCGCATCGCTCTGCCGATGCGACTTCGCCGCAGCCATTTACCGCCGCAACGCGATAGCAGTACGGCGTGTCGGACAGCAGGAGGACATCGTCATAGATCGTGGATGTCCCAGTGAAGATTGTTTGTCCCTGACGTGAAAGGCGATAGTGCGTCGCACCGGCGACCTTCGCCCATGCAATGCGTATCGCAGTGGGGCCCGCGGTGATCGGTGTGAGCTCGGGCGCGGCGTCCGGAAGGCTGCAGTTGGCGGCCGTCATGGCACATACAGGGGCGGACGCCGGCCCGTTGCCGCATGAGCTGAGTGCAACGACCGTATAGCAGAACTGTGATGCGGCAGCCAGCCCGTCATCTTCGAAGGAAAGCGCCGGTCCTTCGAAGACCGGAACGCCGTCGCGAAGAAGCCGGTAACTGGCGGCGTTGTCGACAGGGGTCCAGGTCACGCTGACCCCGGATGTTCCTCGGGAAACGGCAGAGACCTGCGGAGCGCTTGACGGAGCCGTGCATTCCACGGGCGTCGTGATACACGCGGCAGGCGATTGCGCGCTTTCGCCGGCCGCCCCGATGCTGCGCGCGCTGTAGCAGTAGCGTGTTCCGGCTGCGAGGCCGCTGCTGTCGATCACACGCGTATCGGGTCCTTCGTGAATCTGTGTCGTGCCACGGAAGATGCGATAACCCGAGGCGCCTTCGATGGGATCGAACCGAAGCTCGGCGGATGTCGAGGTGAGAGGGCGCGCGGTGATTGCGGGCGGCGGCGGGGGCTGGGTCATTCCGATCGAACAGGTGAAGCTGACGGTACCCATCGAGCCGGTTCCATCCGTGGATACCGCGGAGAAGAGAGTCTTGACGTCCGTAATGTGAATCGTCGTAGATCCCGATACCGATCCCGGTCGCACAAGAAATAACAGAATGCCTGCGGGGCCATTGACGGCGCGTGTCGAAGGGGGCCGGAGACTGATTGCAGCCTCGCCGGCCGTCTCCCTTGCATTGACGTACCATCCTTCGGCCTCCAGCCCCGGTTGCATCGCGAAGAACTCGAGTGCCGAAGGATCGTACCGGACGGTGAAGTTGACTCCCCGGAACGGTGCCGGCTCGGTGATGGTCAAGCCGATACTCGATACGCCGCCGCACTCTGCGGCTACCGAACCTACAGTGACGGTTGCGCCGAAGGCCGCGGATGCGATGAGGCAGACTGCGGCAAGAATGCACGAAACACGTCGCATGAATCCTCCAGGAGGATCGGGAGCGGTCTCGGGAACTTCACTTGAAGGACCGCTCCCTGAGGGTGTAGCGATATCGGATGCTCCAAGTTTACACGATTTGGGCGGTGAGTCCCGTGCTCGATTTTGGATTTGCGGCAGGCAAGGTTGCCCCCACCTGGGCTCGCCTTCCGATGCGGCTTGTCACTCGGCATTCTCTTCCGCGCGGATATTCACCGGCTCTTCGAGCGGCGGGTACGTCACCGTGACGCCGGATCTCAATTTTCTCGTGAGCGGGAAGATCAAGGAGGAGTTCGAGAATGGGCGGGATTACTACCGATTGAATGGCGAGAGGATCCGGTTGCCGGAGAATCCCGCGCATCGGCCGATGGCGGGGGCGTTGCGGTGGCATAACGAGGAGAGGTATTTGGGGTGAGGGCGTTTGGGGGGATGTTAGGAAGCCCTCACCCCGGCTCGCTGGCGCTCGCCACCCCTCTCCCTCGGGAGAGGGGGCGCTCTTGCAGGTTCAGGTGACTACTGCGCGATTTGGTGGCTCTTGTTCATAAGAAGCGAGGCTCTTCGTTTCATGAAAGAATTGTCGGATGTCGTTCGACGACGATCTGGCCGATGCAAGGAGCCGAGCGAAAGGAAGTGTGTTTCATCATTTCTCAGCTCGTGCGGCGAAGACGAAGTATCTCGTCGTTCTGAATCGTTCGTGGCCACCGAAGGACGATCTCGTGGTGTACGCCTTCGCCACATCGAACGTCGATCATTTTGTAGCAGCGAAGGTTCCGGAGAACACGATCGTTCGTTTGAGTCCTGGCGATTATCCGTTCATCACGAAGCCTACGGTTATCGATCTGACTCGTCCGGAGGTCGAGGATCTCTCAGCGCTCGTGGGAGCGCCAGCGTTCAGGTTTGTCGATCAACTTCACGCTGGGCATATCAAGGCGATCGATGATGCGGTTCGTACATCGACGGTCATCGTGCGCAAGATCAAGAAGATGATTCTAGAAGACTACGGGTAGTAGATTAGCGGTTGGCTTCGGCGAGGTGCACTCTTCGTCCTGCCAACTCATCGGAAGCGTCGCGATCTTCCTGCTGCATCTCCACAAAGCGAAGCATGTCCGCCGCTTCGGGATGTCCTTCAAAGAACTCCCGGTAGTTCATGATGACGCTGCTGCCAGGCGAGCGCTTTTCGTTCGCTAGCCTCCAGGAAGGTTCATCGTGCGACTCTTCGCTCAGCTTCCATGCTGATTTTGATCCGTGAGTCGTAAACGCGTACTCGAGCGCTTCGATGTCGGAATCAGAAAAGACATCAAGGTCTGGCTTCTTTCTCGACCTGAAAACTGGGTACGGCTGCGAGGCTGGTCTCTCGACGTTGAGATATTCATCAAAGAGATCTTTCGCAACTGGAGGAAAATGGCCATCGCCAGCCAGGACGTCGTTCATCACATTCAGCGAGGCTGAGGGCACCGGTCCATACTCCATACAGGCGTACTG
>JBGSYJ010000014.1:0-13643 GCA_041750915.1 Thermoanaerobaculia bacterium
GGGCCCCCTCCCAGATCCCTCGCTCGACGCTCGGGATGACACTCGCGCGATTGATCCACACCCACTCAGAATGACATACGGGCGACTTCTCGCCGCGCTGCCAATGACATTCGTGCTCACAATCTCGATTTCACAGTGCATGAACGAGCTCCTCGAAATGCCGGCCACGATGCTCGAAATTGTCGTATTGATCGAAGCTCGCGCACGCCGGCGAGAGCAGCACCGTGTCACCCGGCCGCGCATGTTCATGGGCGTGCCTGACTGCCGCGTCCATCGTCACAACGGGCACGATTTCCCCAACGCCGGACAGCGCTTCAGCGATTCGATCAGACGCCGATCCGATCGTCAGCACCGCGCGCGCTTTCTTCGCGACGAGATCCCGCATCCTTTCGAACTCGCCGTTCTTGTCCTTCCCTCCGAGGATGAGAAACACGCAGCCATCTTCCATCCCCTCGAGAGACTTCAGCGTCGCGTCGACGTTCGTCCCCTTCGAATCATTGATGTAACGGACACCGGCCAGGTCCCGCACGACGACCATCCTGTGCGGCAGACCCCGAAAACTGCGGAACGCGGATTCCACCGGGTTGCGACCGACTCCAAGCGCGTCGGCGGCAAGCCAGCCTGCGAGCGCGTTCTCCACATTCGCGATTCCTGGAATGAGAAGTGCGCTGCGGGGAATCCGTTCCACCCGTCCCTCAACGCTCAGAACCATGTCATCGCCATCGAGGAACGCGCCCTCATCGAGCTTCTTCGTAGTTGAAAAACGTCTCACCTTCGCCGCGGTCTCCGGGTTCGTTGTTCGGGCGTCGTCCGCGTTCACCACAGCGACATCCGATCTACCCTGGTTTCGGAATACTCGATACTTCGCCGCCGCGTAATCGTCCACAGTCGCGTAGCGGTCCATGTGATCGGGGGTGATATTGAGCAGGACGGCAACGTCCGCCCGGAACGTATCGACAGCTTCGAGCTGGAACGACGACAACTCGATGACGTAGTCTCGGTCGCCGGGCGCAACGGCGCTGATGAGCGGCTGCCCGATGTTGCCCGCGACGATCGGCGAGCATCCGGCCTTGTCCAGGATCTCTCCCGTCAGCGCCGTCGTCGTCGATTTTCCGTTCGACCCGGTGATGGCGATGGTTCTACCCTCGATCTCACGAAATGCGAGCTCGATTTCGGAAATGACGGGAATGCCGCGGCGATGAGCTTCAGCCACGAGCGGGATATCGGGAGGCACGCCGGGGCTGACGACGACCAGCGAGGTTGCTTCTGCAATCGAAGGAGTCTGCTGTCCGAAGTCCTTCCGGACGGCAGGGTCAAGATTCGCCGCCAGCATCAGCAACTCTTCCTGCTTCGGGTCGCTGATCACGACGGACGATCCGCGGCTAGCCAGGAAATTCGCAGCGGCAACGCCGGACTTGCCGGCGCCGATGACGAGGACGCTACTCATCCCCGCCTCCTGAGATCAGGGACGAGGGACGAGGGGCGAGCAGGCCACAGCTCCGCTGAACCTCGCCGCGCTCGCGGCCGCTCCACCCGTTCCCACCCTTACCCCACTTCACCATTTCACCCCTACCCTCACTCCTCACCCCACATGCACTGCTTTGGATCGTAGTCTGGTCGAAGAAACAATGTTGAATGTTGAAATTGTGAATTTTGAATGTTGAATGAAGACCGGGTGCCCAATTCAACATTCAGAATTCACAATTTCAACATTCAACATTCGGTCTCCTCGCCTCGCGTCAAAGTTAGTGCGTATACCTTTCACCCTCACCCCACGCCCCCCTCGTCTCGTTTTATCTGAGCTTCAGAGTCGAAAGACTCAACAACGCGAAAATCACTGCGATGATCCAGAACCGTACGACCACCTGCGTCTCGTTCCAGCCAGAGAGCTCGAAATGATGATGCAGCGGGGCCATCCGGAAAACGCGACGACCCGTCAGCTTGAAAGAGATCACCTGGATGATCACCGACAGCGCTTCGACGACGAACAGTCCGCCGACGAAAACCAGGAGGATCTCCTGCTTGATCATCACAGCGAGACAGCCGATCGCACCACCCAAAGCCAGGGAACCGACGTCCCCCATGAAGATCTGCGCAGGGTGCGCGTTGAACCATAAAAATCCGAGCGATGCGCCGACCATGGCTCCGCAGAAAACGGCGAGCTCTCCCGAGCCCGGCACCCATGCGATGCGGAGGTAGTCCGCGACAGTGAAGTTTCCTGCCGCGTAGGTAAGGACCGTGTACGTAACGGCCGCAACGAGCGTCGAGCCGATCGCCAGTCCATCGAGACCGTCCGTGAGGTTCACCGCATTCGATGCGCCGACGATGACCACCATCAGAAACGGGATATACAGGATCCCCAGCGTGACCAGCCATCCACTGACGAACGGAAGCGTCAGCCGCGTCGGGTCGTCGGTCGCGATATCAGTCGTAATCGTCGGAAGCGAGAGGCTGACGGCCGCTGAATTGTTCAACTGCGGGAGGTAGACGATCGCAAGGCCCGCAAGAAGCGCCACACCGAACTGCAGCGTGAATTTTTCCTTCGCTGTCAGCCCGAGGTTGCGCTTCTTGATCAGCTTTCGATAATCGTCGACGAAACCGATCGCGCCGTAGGATGCCGTTACGAACAGCACGATCCAGATGTACGGATTCGTCAGATCGGCCCAGAGGATCGTCGGGACGAGAATCGCGACGAGTATGAGAATGCCGCCCATCGTCGGCGTTCCCGCTTTCTGCTGGTGAGATTTGGGACCTTCTTCACGGATGAACTGTCCGAGCTTGATCTGCGTCATCCGCTTGATGAGCCACGGACCCAGGATGAACGAGATCAACATCGCGGTGATCGCAGCCATCGCAGTCCGGAAAGTGATGTACCGGAAGACGTTGAACCCGAAGACGTACTCGCGGAGCGGATACAGAAGGTAATAGAGCATCGCTATCCCTTTTCCTCGAGTATGGTGACGACGCGATCGAGGCCAATTCCCCGTGACGCCTTGAGCAGAACGAGATCGCCTTTGCCGATGAACGTCGCGAGAAAATCGGCGGCTTCAGGCGCCTCCCCGAAGTGGTGGAGTGCGGACGCGTCGAAGCCTGCCTCTCGCGCGCCCTCGAGCACCGCACCGGACCGATTGCCGACCGCGACGATCGTGTGCACGTTTCTCGGAATCGCCCTTCCGACCTCGCGGTGAAACTCGAGTTCATCGCTTCCAAGCTCCAGCATGTCCCCGATCACCGCGATGCGCCGGCCTTCACAATCGGCCTTCGACAGAAGAGCCAGCGCCTTCTCTAACGCGTAGGGGTTCGAGTTGTAGGTATCGTCGTAGAGCGTGGCGTCGCGCCAGGCGATGAGTACGCCACGGTGGTACGCAGGCTGGATCGTCGGAATCGCTTCTTCGATAGCGGCCCAGCTGATGTTCGCGGTGCGGGCCGTCGCAATCGCAGCCAGCAGGTTCTGCAGATTGTGCCTTCCGGGCTGAACCAGGGCGAGCTTACGCGTCGATCCTTCCGCGGCCAGCGTGAAGCCGACGCCCAGCAGGCCACGGTCGTCGATCCGCGTCGCGCGGTATTCCGCATCTTCAGCCTCACCGTAGAAGATCCGACGGCCCGGAAATCGCTCGCTGACTCTGCGGAGCCGTTCATCATCAGCGTTGATCACGATCGTTCCGTCCTGCCGCATGTTCTCCAGCAGCTCTGCTTTCGCTTCCGCAATTCCATCGATCGAATCGAAGAACTCGAGGTGCACCGGTCCGACGTTTGTGAAAACTCCGATGTCCGGGGGCGCGAGACTCGCAAGCATCGCGATCTCACCCTTGTGGTTCATCCCCATTTCCGAGACGACGACGTCGCTTCCGTCGGGCATGTTTGTCAGGCAGAGAGGAAACCCGATCTCGTTGTTGAAGTTCCCCCATGAGCACCAGGCGGCCCTCTCGGTCGAGACGAGCGCGAAGATCATCTCCTTGGTTGTCGTCTTGCCGGCCGAGCCGGTGATCGCGATCAGCGTGAACGGAAACTGATTCCGAATCGACTGCGCAAACCTCTGCAGCGCGGCCGTGGTGTCCTCTACCCGAATCAGCCCTCTGCTCTCGGGAAGCGATTCGGGAACCTGGTCGACAACACCGGCAACTCCGCGCGCGAGCGCATCACCGAGGAACTTGTGACCATCGAGCCGCTCGCCACGAATGGCGAAGAAGAGGCTCCCCTCGCGCGCTTCACGGCTGTCGATGACGACCGAAGAGGCAACGACAGATCCCCCCTGGATGACCTCACCGCCCAGCATCGACGCGATGCGCTCGATGCTCAGCGTAGGCACGACGCACTCCCGCCCGGTTGTGAGTTGTGGGTTGTGAGTTGTAAGACACGCCCGCCCTCGTGCTTCGGAACCCCTCTCCCCGTGTGAACGGGGAGAGGGGTAGGTGAGAGGGGAGTGAGAACCGAATCAACTGCCGGCACGTGCGCAACACCCCTCACCCGGCGCGCTGAGTTTCTGCGAGCTCTCGCATCCTCGCGAACCCCGCGCGCCACCCTCTCCCCGCTCACGCGGGGAGAGGGTAAGCCAGGCCCGAAGAACGACGAATGACGTACCGAAGCCCTATTCGTCACTCGACATTCGTCATTCGTCCCTCGGAATGTTCTCTTCCGGCTCCGCCGATCGCATGACTCGAAAATCGTCCCCATCCCCCCGTACTGCCTGACGATTTCCAGGTCCCCACCCACGCTGCACCTCGCCGACGGAACCGGAACAGAACATTCACCTGAGGAAGTCGGTAAAGAGTACTTCTTTAAGATGCCGTATTTCAATCTATTTTTCATATGAATTGTGACTATCTTTAAATCCCGATTTTTGTGCTCTTTTTCTGGAGGGCCAACTCAGCTTCTTCTCGATCGTCAAAGTGGATGATCTGATCGCCCACCACTTGGTAATTCTCGTGACCTTTGCCTGCGATCACGACTACATCTTCCACGGCAGCACCCGCAATGGCCTGCTCGATCGCGCTCCGACGATCCTGAATGCGAATGCAATCAGCATCCTCCACCCGCCGCACACCCTCCTCGATCTGATCGAGAATCGCTTCCGGATCCTCGGACCGGGGGTTATCGCTCGTCAGGATGATTCGATCAGCGACCTTCGCGGCGATCTCGCCCATGAGAGGTCGCTTGCCCTGATCACGATCTCCTCCGCAACCAAACACGAGAGTGATCTTCCGCTCCGGCGCCAACTCCCGAACGGCGTTCAGCAACTTTTCCAGAGCGTCAGGTTTGTGCGCGTAGTCGACAAGAACGACACCATCGTCCGAGGGAACCCGCTCGAACCTTCCCTGGACTGCCGCCAGTCCGGCGATCCCCCGCTCGATCGCCGCAATCTCTATGCCCGCCGCGAGCGCGGTGCCGACAGCTGCCATCCAGTTCGACAGATTCGGGGCGCCGATCAGAGGAGAGTCCACGAGACACTCGCCCGCCGGAGTCGCCAGAGTTCCGTGCAGACCATCGATCCCGATCAAGAACCGCTCGGAAGGATGGATGTCGGCAGCTTTCGACGTCCCGAAACTCAGCACAGCGTCTCCCAGCTCCGCTGCGAGTCGCTGGCCCCACGGATCATCGATGTTGATCACGGCGACACGTCTACTTCTGTCAATCTGATCGAACAGCATTTTCTTTGCGCTGAAGTAATCTTCGAAGTCGCGGTGGAAGTCGAAGTGATCGCGCGAGAGATTGGTGAACGCGGCCGCGGCGAACAGCAGACCATGCGTCCGGCGAAGCGCCAACGCGTGAGAAGAGACCTCCATCACCGCGTAACGAACCCCTTCGCTCACCATCTTCGCCAGCCATTTCTGCAGTACCACAGCATCCGGCGTCGTCCGGTCGGCGAGCTCCCGGATATTTCCGGCGCGATACTCGATGGTTCCGACGAGACCTGGTGGCATCCCAGTAGCTTCGATAATCGACTCGATCATCTTCGTCGTCGTGGTCTTCCCGGAAGTGCCCGTCACACCGATGAGAGAGAGCTTCGTCGCGGGACGTCCATAGAAGTTCGCCGCGATCAGCGAGAGCGCCGTGCGAGCGTCGCCCACTTGAACGTGGGTCACACCGTTCGGCGCGCCACCCTCAGTCACGATCACGGAGGCTCCGCGCTCGATTGCGTCTCGGACGAACTTCGCTCCGTCATGCACGAACCCGGGCACAGCCACAAACAGCGTTCCGCTCGCGCACTGCCGCGAGTCGGCGGACACTGCAGTGACTTCGGCGGACGTATCCCCCGATACACTCAGGACATCGACACCCGCGAGGAGCGCTTCCAGTTTCATGTTCCGCTACCTTCGACGGGCGACATCAGCAGATCGATCTTTCCCTCAGCATTGGATGAAGCTCCCGCGGCAGGCGTCTGAAAAATCACGCGTCCGCTCCCGAATGTCTTGACCAGATATCCCGCCGCGGTCGCTTCCGCCACTGCGCTGCGTGCATCGAGTCCCCGCAGGTCGGGAACCATCGCAGTCTTCGAGTTGCTCTTCCGCTCTACGGCTTTTCCTTCCGACACAGTCTGCGAAAATGCAGCCAGCTTGACGTGTGGAAGCACGATCTGCCGTTCAGGAAGCGAAGGCTCGACCCGCAGATACCGAAGCGACTGCTCTGCGATCTCGCGAAACGCCGGAGCTGCGACGGTGCCGCCGTACCCACCACCTCTCGGCTCATCGATGACGACGAGAATCGCGAGCCGCGGCCGGTCTGCCGGCACGTATCCGACGAAGGAAGCAACAGTGTGGCTCGGATGGTACCCACCTCGCACAGCCTTTTGTGCAGTACCCGTCTTGCCCGCGACCGCGTACTGCGCGAGAGCCGCCTCCTTCCCCGTACCTCGCGTGACGACGGTCTTGAGCAATTCGTTGAGGATGGCAGCCGTCTTTTCCGACACCACCGGACGCGGCGCTTTCCGCTCCGGCTTATAGATCGTGTTTCCCTCGTTGTCGACGACTCGCTCGACGATTCGAGGCTCGACTGTTCGTCCTCCGTTGGCAATAATCGCTGCGGCGCGAACGAGCTGAAGGGGCGTCACCGCGATTTCCTGACCGATGGAGATCACAGCAGTGGAGAGCTTCGACCAGCGCGCTGTTTTTCTCAGCAGCCCGGAACCCTCGCCTGGAAGCGCCAGTCCCGTCTGCTCGCCGAATCCAAAGTCACGAAGATACCGATAGAGCCGCTCCTGCCCCAGTCCCAGTCCGACACGGATCGTACCGACGTTCGACGACTTGGCCATCACGTCCTCGAACGAGATCAGTCCGTACTGATGGTTGTCATGCTCCCGGATACGAATGTTCGCGATCTCGATGAATCCGGGACCGCAGTCGAGTATCTGGGACGGCGTCACAATCTCTTCTTCGAGACCAGCCGCAGCCGTGACAATCTTCAATGTCGAGCCCGGTTCGTAGAGATCCTGAACCGGCCGGTTCCTCCATGCGTTCGGACCGAACTCGCGGAAGCGGTTCGGGTCGAAGGTAGGGTACGACGCCATCGCCAGGATCGCGCCGTCCTGCGGATCCATCACGATCACGGACCCGCCGACCGCTCGGTATCTGTCGACAGTTTCCTTGAGAGTCCGCTCCGCCACGAACTGGATCACTTCGTCGATGGTGAGAACGACGTGTTTTCCATCCACGGCGGCATTGGTTCCTTCGCCACCGACGAGATACATGCCGCGCCTGGCATCCCGGAGCAGCGTCACCTTGCCCGGCCGCCCCTTCACGAAAGAATCAAAGGAGTATTCGACGCCTGCAAGGCCCTCACCGTCGATGCCGACATATCCGAGGACGTTCGCGGCAAGACTCCCCTTCGGGTAGGAACGGCGGTGCTCTTCGAGGGCGTAGATTCCGGGGAGGCGGAGCGCGCGGACTGCAGCGCTCACCTCCGGGGTGACCTGGCGCTTGATCCAGGCGAACTCTCCTCTGCCTCGGAGCCGCTTCTCGAGGTCGGCATCCGACACGCCGAGTCCCGGCACCGTTGAAAGCATCTTCGCTGTCCGCTTCCAGTCGCCGACCGCCTGAGGGTCAGCGTAGATCGATTCGACAGTTACGCTTTCGGCGAGCACGCGCCCGCGCGTGTCACGCACAGAACCGCGGACAGGAGTCAGCGAAAGCGTGCGCTCCTGTTGTCTTGCAGCGCGGGTCACGTAGTCGTCGTGCTTCATCACCTGCACGTGAATGAGCCGGGCCGCGACGACCAGTCCCCATGCTGTGAGACCGGCGAACAGAAAGATGAGGCGCTTCTTCGAGAGCGACATCAGAGTCGCTCCGTTGCGCAGACGCTTGCCGCACGGCGAGGGCCGGACGTTCCAGCCCCACCAAACTGGACCACTGTTCTCATCGCTCGCTCGCCGCCTGCTGCTGATGTGCTGGAGCGATTCTGACGAGGCGGTCCGAATCAGTGGCGCGGAGTCCGAGAGAGATTGCCTTCGATTCCACGGTGCCGAGGGCTGTCAATCGCTCGATTTCCAGCCTGCGGTCCTTGTTCTGATTCTCCAGCTCTTCACGGGCCGCCTGAAGGCGCGTTGCTTCACGGCCCAGCCGTATGACTTCTATGTTCTGCCATGTGAAAAGAAGAAGGAACAAACCGAGAGGAACACCAAGAGAGAGAACGGCGAAAAGCTCACGCAGGCGCTGGCGGTCACGCTCGCGGACGATATGTGCGTTCTCTATGGGTCGCTTCTGCGTGTACATGATTCCGCCGCGCGAAACCAGTTAACAAGGGTGAAGATCTGCCTACAAGCACGATCGAAGTCCCATCACACGCACCCACCCCAACACGCACCACCCCTCCCGGCTCCCCGACGCACACACACCCAGCCCTTCCCCAACCTTCACCCTTGCTACCTGGCTTCCCGCACACCCTCCTCCCGGCCCACCCGGGTTCTGCCCTACCACCCAACCACCAGTTGTGAGTTCTGAGTTCTGAGTTCCCACCCGCCCGTTCCACTCACAACTCAGAACTCACAACTCAGAACTTCTTAACGTCATAGCTTCTCCGCCACTCTCAACTTCGCGCTCCGCGCCCGCGGATTGCGCGCTGCTTCCTCTTCATCTGCTTCAATCGGCCGGCGCGAGATCTGCCTGATCACCGCCTTCGCCCCGCAACCGCAAACCGGCATCCCGGGAGGGCACGTGCATTGCCCTTCGAGCCGGCGGAACAGTCTCTTGACGATCCGATCTTCGAGAGAATGGAACGAGATCACTACGATTCGTCCGCCCGATATGAGCCGCTCTGTGGCTGACTCGAGAAACTCCTCAAGCTCTACCAATTCGCGGTTGACGGCAATCCGCAGCGCCTGAAATGTCAGCGTCGCCGGATCGATCCGATCCCCGCGCGGCTTCTTTACTGACCGGATGATCTCGGACAGCTGCGCGGTCGTGGTGATCGGCGCTTCGACACGCGCTGCGACGATGGCACGGGCAATCCTCCGCGCCATCGGCTCCTCGCCGTAGTCACGCAGAATCGTAACCAGCTCGTACTCCTCGGCGGTGTTCACCAGATCCGCCGCGGAGTCGCCGCTCGCCCCCATACGCATATCCAGCGGGCCGTCGAAACGGAACGAGAACCCCCGCTCCGCATCATCCAGCTGCATCGACGAGACGCCAAGATCGGCCAGAAGACCGTCGATCTCTTCGATCCCTTCTCTCTTCAGTATTTCAATGAGCGATTCGTGACGACTTTCGATCAGCGTGACTCTGTCGCCAAACGTGTCCAGCCTGCGGCCGGCCAGCTCGAGCGCCCTGGGGTCGCGGTCAATTCCGACCAGACGCACACCCGGATAGCGCTTCAGCAGGCCTTCAGCATGCCCCCCCAGCCCGACCGTCGCATCGACGAGCACACCCTCGCGTTGCACCGGCCGTAGATACTCGAGAACCTCGTCCAACAGAACGGGCGCATGTTGAAAGGATGAAGGATGAAGAGTGAAGGATGAATCCGGGTCTTCCTCGTCTGAGTCCATTCATTTCGTTCTTTCTCGCCCTGCTTCAGAAATCGGTGAAAGCTAAAGGATTAAGGATGAACACACGCACTCACCCGCCCACACTTCTTCATCCTTCATCCTCTACCTGCCACCGACCCTTCATCTTTCATCTTTCATCTCTCATCTTTGCCTTCAGACTCCGTGGAGTTCGAGTTCCTTGAAATCGTCAGTAGTCATCGGCGTCTCTGCCAGCCGCTTCGTCATCCGCTCTTCGTTCCAGACGATCAGATGGTCCTGATTTCCCAGAACGACCACATCGTCCGAGATCGCGGCCACGTTCCGGAGGACGGCGGGAACCAGGAGCCTTCCCTGAGCGTCGAGGGTCCCGAGCTGTCCGAAGTAGTTGACCCGCTCGAGGAGCTTCGTTTTCGCGACGGAGCTGGACGGAACCTTCGCCAGCCGCGCCTGGTACTCCTGCCAAACGGGGAAGGGGTAAATCACCGCGCGCTCTCCGTCGAACGACGTGATAAAGCAGTCGAGCCCATATCGTTCTTCAATGATCCTGCGGAAGCCTGTCGGAACCTTGATTCGGCCCTTATCGTCGACTTTCGCCGGGGCATGCCCCATGAGCACATCGATTTCCACGGTTTGTAGAGTTCGCTCGTATCTAAATGAATGTTTTGTGAGGGAACCGTACCACTCTTCTCCACTCCTGTCCACAAAATTCCACTACGTGGAGAAAAAAAGGCCAAGTAGCGGCGGATTCCGATCCGCCGTGCCTCAGGATCGTCTGGACTTGCGCGTTCTGGGGCGACGACCCGGGATGAATGCCCCACATGTCGTGCCCCTTCACTCCCTGGAATGAGGGACATCGGAATGTCCCTCTACTTCCTTCCCTATTCGAAGGTTTTCTTGACGAACTTCGTAAACTTCGCCGGGACCAGCTTGTCGACCGATCCCAGAACCTTGCGGATCATCTCCAGCACATCCCCGTCGCCGCTCCAGTGCTTCCTGACGATGGCCACATCGACGTCGTTGAGAAGACGGTTGAGGATGTAGACGCCGAAGACGAGATCATCCAGGAGGCCGACCCCGAGAAAATCAGGGATAACATCAAGGGGGAAGAGGTAATACGCGATGCCGCTGCCGAGGAGAATCTTGTGGTTCGAGCCGACGCGCGGATCGTTGGCAAGCCTCCAGAGGAGAATGAACACGTCGGGGACCAGCAGCAGGTACTCCCCCATCTTGCCCAGCTTCGCGGCCCGGGCTTCGAGGTTCTTTCTCAACCTGTCGTAGAAACGGTTTGCCCGTTCCTCGGAAACGTCACCGACGGCTTCCATCGCATCGAGACCCGCAGAAGGGTCAGATTCGGTTGTCATTTTCTCAGCTCCTGAACATTCGATTCTAGTCAGCTCGAAGTGGTGGTGGATCCGCCCCGCCCGGTCCGATCCGCACGATCAGGCCCCCGGCGACAATCCGCACTTCCTCCACCTCGGCATCGACAAATGTTGGCAAGAATCGATCCAATCGGATCGTCAGAGTCATCGTCTCGGGGTGCAACTCCACGCCCTCGGCCAGGGCCATCGAACCGAACAGCTGGAACAGGAGTTTCGGCAGAGGGATGAAGCCAAACGCAGAAATGCTCTCGAGAGGGACCTCGATGACGCTGCCTCGAGGAGTGATCCTTCGGATCGCGAGACGGAACGGAAGCGAGATTCCCTTGATCAGCTTTCCCGAAATACCGATCTGGCCGGGAGCGAAGTCCAGGCGAAGCTCCCCCACCGGCGCTTTACGCGCTGCCACTTCCTGCCGAGCGATCTCAGTAAGCCGCGCCCCGGAGACTCGGAGCTCGAGCAGATCCCACTGAATCAGTCGTGTCATGATGGTTCAGCCCTGCCGCGTATTATGTGTCATCCTGAGCGCAGCGAAGGATCCCCCGGAGACTTGCAGAATCGCCACGAGGAAAGGGATCCTTCGCTGCGCTCAGGATGACACTCCGGCGCAAACCTCGCCCCTTTTCTGAATTCTGAATTCTTAATTCTGAATTCTCTTATATCATCGCCCTTCGAGATGCCCAGACGAATCGACCTCAAGTCCATCCTCATCATCGGTTCCGGTCCCATCATCATCGGTCAGGCGGTCGAGTTCGACTACTCCGGAACGCAGGCCTGCAAGGCGCTGCGCGAGGAGGGTTACAGGATCATCCTGGTGAACTCGAACCCCGCGACGATCATGACGGATCCGGAGTTCGCCGACCGGACCTACATTGAGCCGCTCACACCGGCGACGCTCGAGAGGATCATCGAGCGCGAGCGTCCCGACGCAATCCTTCCGACAGTCGGCGGCCAGACCGCGATCAATCTCGCGATGGCCCTGCACGAATCCGGCGCTCTCGAGAGGTACGGCGTCGAACTGATCGGTGCGAGCTACGAGGCGATGCAGACCGCCGAGGATCGCCAGCTGTTCAAGGAAGCGATGGGTAGGATCGGCATTGAAGTGGCCCGCTCGGGCTACGCGGCGTCCCTCGATGAGGCCCTCGAGATCGGCACAACCCTCGGCTATCCCATCATCGTCCGCCCATCGTTCACCCTTGGAGGAGCCGGCGGGGGGATCGCCTACAACATCGAAGAGTTCCGCGAGATCGTGACCCGCGGGCTCGAGCTCTCCCCCGTGCACAAGGTGCTCATCGAGGAGTCGGTGATCGGCTGGAAGGAATTCGAGCTGGAGGTGATGCGCGACAAGGCAGACAACGTCATCATCGTCTGCTCGATCGAGAACTTCGACCCGATGGGCGTGCACACGGGCGATTCGATCACCGTCGCACCGCAGCAGACCCTTTCGAATACTGAATACCAGGCGATGCGCGATGACGCGAAAAAGATCATCCGCGCGATCGGCGTCGAGACAGGCGGCTCGAACATTCAGTTCTGCGTCCATCCGGAGACTGGCCGCAGGCTCGCAATCGAGATGAATCCGCGGGTATCGAGATCGTCCGCGCTCGCTTCGAAGGCAACCGGCTTTCCGATCGCCAAGTTCGCCGCGAAACTCGCGGCCGGCTACACGCTCGACGAGATCCCGAACGACATCACGAAAAAGACGCCCGCATCATTCGAGCCGGTACTCGACTACGTCGTCGTCAAGATCCCCCGCTTCGCCTTCGAAAAGTTTCGCAACACCTCGCACACGCTCGGCCTGTCGATGCAATCGGTCGGCGAAACGATGGCGATGGGCCGCACCTTCAACGAAGCAATGCAGAAGGCGCTGCGCTCCCTGGAGATTGGCGTATCGGGATTCGAGCCGGGTTCTGGGTTCTCGGTTCTGGGTTCTGGGAGAGCGGGGGCCGACAACTCGGCGAGGATCGAGAACTCTGGCAACCCAGAACCCAGAACCCAGAACCCAGAACCCTCTTCCGACGATCGCCAGAAGCTCCTCGACTCCGTCCGGACGCCGACTCCGGAGCGTCTTTTCCAGATCGGCGCAGCGCTGCGTGCAGGGTTCAGCGTCGATGAAATCTACAAAGCATCGTTCGTCGATCCCTGGTTTCTTCATCATCTCGCTGCAATCGTGAAGATGGAAGACGAGATTCGCGAATCGGCCGCAATTGTGAATTCTCTCGTAGGGGCGGCCCGCAGGCCGCCCGACACCCCCGGGGCAGCGGACGACAGTGTCGGGCGGCCTGAGGGCCGCCCCTACGACGAAAAGTCCAGCC
>JBGSYJ010000015.1:0-2047 GCA_041750915.1 Thermoanaerobaculia bacterium
GCATCTCGTCGACGTAGGGATTCCGGTGTCCTATACGAACGTCTTCTGGGGCGGCCGCAGCGAGATCAAACCGTCGGAGATCTCGCCGCTGGCGTATCGCGAGTGGGCCGCGAGCATCGGCATCGATCACGAGAAGCTGAAAAAGAGCGCAGCCGAACGGCACGACACGTAGGTCGTGGCATCCCGATCCGAGAATCAGTGTCATCCTGAGCGCAGCGAAGGATCCCCTCCCTCGAGGCGTCACGGCAAGTCTCCAGGAGATCCTTCGCTGCGCTCAGGATGACACTTCGGCGTCCGCGAGCACGGTTTATCACCGAACCACTCCGCAACCCTCCAGCGAAATCTGCACTATGCTTGCCCGGCGATGACACTGCGCTCGGCGAGGCTCATACTTCCCCTCATCCTCGCCCTGACGGCCATCCTCGCCTTCTCGCAGGCGCACGAGAAGGGGATGGACCCCATCATCGACGCGGGCCGCGATCTCTACATCGCGGGTGAGCTTGAGCGGGGTGCGACGCTCTATCACGATCTCGTCTACTACTATCCTCCCGCCGGGCCGTACGTGCTGGCGGCGTTCGTTGCACTCTTCGGTAACAGCCTCGCCGCATTCGAATTCTTCGGCGTCATCGTCGCTCTGATCATCGCAATTGCGCTTTACGTCATCCCGCTCCGCATCGCCGGACACCTCGCAGCCTTCTTCTGCACGCTGCTTTTTCTCTCGCTCAACTTCACAGGCGCGAGCACATGGGGCGCGAACTACCTTTTCCCCTACGCGCACGGAACGACCCTCGGCATCATGTTCCTGCTCCTCTTCGTCTGGTTTCTCCTCGACTATGGCGGGCGCCGGATTCCGGAAGAGGCGATCTCGGGGAGCCGCCTGTCGCTGTCACTTGCAGTGCTCTTCGCGCTGCTGGCGGCATGGTCGAAGCTCGAGTACACGCTCGCTGTTGCCGTGACGTTCGGTGCATTCGCAATTCTCCGCCGTATGCCGCTGCGCGATCTGCTGCTCGCGGCAGGTGCGGCCCTCGTGTCGCTCCTCGCCCTCTCATCGGTATTCGGCGGCTCGCCCGTTAGGTTCGGGTGGATTGGCGAGCGCCTGCTGACTGCGTCGCTGCTGCAGGCAGACGCTACCCGGACGTTCTACGCCGCCGTTTCGGGAGTCTCGGACTGGCCGCGCAATCTCGGGCTTGCGATGGCCGGAGCGCTCGGAGTCGCGGCGGCGTGCGGGATTCTCTTCGCGATCGATCGCAGACGCCAACGACCCGGGAGCGACGTCGTCCTGGTTCTCCTGCTCTTTGCACTGAGCGTCGTCTACTGGTTTCTAGCGTCGGGCTACTTCTTCCGCGCGTGGGGAGCGCTCCAGATTCTTCTGATCGCCGCACTTCTGTTTCGCGACCGTCGCAATCCGATTCTCATCGTGGCAATCCTGTCGGCAGCAACCACGGTTCGCATCGTTCTCAATCTCACCCCCGACTGGTATGGCTTCGCCATGATGCTCCCGGTCTACCTGCTGATCGTCTGCGTCCTGTTCCGGCTTCTGCCCGAGTGGAAGATCTACGGCAGTCGAACCGCACTCCTCTGGCTGCCGCTGCTCCTTCTTCTGGCGCTGCAGGGTCTCATGCAGCAGCGTGAGCGGTACGCACTGAAGCGATTCGCTGTCGAGACGCCGCGGGGAACGTTCTACGACTCGAATGTCGACCGCGCGAGGGCGCTGAGCGAGCTTCTCGTCCATCTCGAAGGGCGGGGCGGCAGGTCGCTCGTCGTCCTGCCAGAGGGTGTCTCCATCAATTACTTCTCAGGCATCCGGACGCCGCTCGCCCGCTACGCGTTCATTCCACCGGAGACAGCCGATCTCGAAGTGGAGCGATCGACCATCGAGGAGATGGAACGGACGGAGCCCGAGCTCGTGGCGCTCGTCAGTCGCGACATGAGTGAGTTCGGCTCGCGCGGCTTCGGTGTCGACTACAACCAGGCGCTTCACGCGTATGTCGCGGACAACTACGTCGTCGAGAGGGCCTGGGTGCTGCGGGGCTTCCAGCTGATCCTG
>JBGSYJ010000016.1:0-2021 GCA_041750915.1 Thermoanaerobaculia bacterium
ACTCGCGGAGTGCGCTGGTTGAGCGGCGCAGGTACGATGCAGCGGGACGACCGCGGAAAGCCTGTCCGCTTCGCCGGAATCAACTTCGACATAACAGCACGGAAAGAAGCCGAGGCAAAACTGGCGAGCCTGGCTCAGAGACTGCGACTCATCACGGACGCGGACCCCGCGCTCATCTCGAACATCGATACCGAGGCCCGATACCGATTCGTCAACAAAGGCTACAACGAATGGTTCGGTCACCCTTACGAGGACATCGAAGGGAAGCTCGTCGCCGAAGTGATAGGCGACGAAGCGTATGATCGCGTCCGGCCGCATCTCGAAAGGGCTCTCTCCGGCGAGCGTGTTCACTACGCGAATCAGATCCCGTATCGTCACGGTGGAACTCGCTTCATCCGCGCGGAATACGTTCCCGATTTCAGGGCCGACGGGACCGTCGCCGGTCTGTACGCGATGGTGGTCGACCTGTCGGACAGGAAGAAGGCGGAGGAAGCCCTCGAGCAGAGCGCACAGGCACTGCGAGAGGCGGATCGCCTGAAGGACGAGTTCCTCGCGACGCTCTCGCATGAGTTGCGGACTCCCCTGACTTCGATTCTCGGCTGGTCACAACTGATGGCCGAGGGCCCTTCGGATCCGCGGGAGATGAAGACAGGACTCGACGCCATCACTCGCAGCGCGAAAGCGCAGATGCAGCTCATCGATGACGTCCTCGATGTATCCCGCATCACCACCGGAAAGATGCGGCTGGATCGACGACCCTCGGATCTCGGAAGGGTCGTCGAGGCCGCAATAGAAACCGTCCGGCCTTCAGCGGAGGCCAAAGCCATCGATCTCCACTTTGAGGCGGATGCGGGAATCGAGGCGTTGAAGATCGATCCGGATCGCATGCAGCAGGTCTCGTGGAATCTTCTGTCGAACGCAATCAAGTTCACCCCGCTCCGGGGACGCGTCGACGTGACCCTGAGCCGCGAAGGCGAGCAGGTGATCCTTGCCGTCCAGGACAGCGGTCCCGGCATTTCTCCCCAGTTCCTGCCTCACATTTTTAAACGCTTCCGGCAGGCCGACAGCTCCTCCCGGCGGGCCCACAGCGGACTGGGTCTTGGCCTTGCGCTCGCGAGAGATCTTGTCGAGCTTCATGGAGGGCAGATCGCCGTGACTTCTGAGGAAGGCCATGGAGCACGGTTCACGGTCTCTTTACCGCTGCTCTCTGAAGACCCGGCTGACAGGACCGATCCTCGAGGCTCACGTCTGAGCGGCGTTCCCGCATTTCCAGGCGCGCAGATCCTGCTCGTCGACGACGACGCGGATGCCAGGGCAATGTTCGGCGCGATGCTGCGAAGAGAAGGAGCCGTTGTGAAAGACGCTGCTTCGGTTGCCGAAGCGATGGAGGCGCTCGATCACTTCGAGCCGGACCTTCTCATCACCGACATCGCCATGCCCGAGCGCGACGGATACGACCTGCTCTGCGAGGTGCGCGCACGGGATGCAAAGCTTCCGGTGTTTGCGCTGACGGCGCAGAGCACCGATCCTGCGAAGGGAGATGTTCCCGAATTCACCAGGTTCCTGTCCAAGCCAATCGATCAGAAGGATCTGATCCGAAGCGTAAGGGAAGCTCTGAAGGGGCCGCAGGAATCGGCCTGACGGTGGGGATCGCAGGCTAACCAGAGCATCATTTCACGCTCTTCGCCAGACTGGCGCCCGGCCCCCTCGACGGTCGCGTTGAACACGCGACGAACGCTCACTTCTCAAGCCGCGGCGTTGCACAAGCTTCCATTTTCAACTGTTGCGCTGGGCCGAACCAGTTGGATATGGTGGGTCCTCAATCGTTTTTTTCAGTTTGGTAACCGATTTGTAGCTCAAAGCGGACAGGCCTTCGTAGGTCGACAGACGCAGAGCCGGGGGAGATTCCTCTGAGGAACGATCTCCCGGCTGAGTTGCAGGCCGAGGCGCACATATGGATGCCTCTCGATCACCAACCACCACCAACGTCAAGGAGACCGCATGCCCACAAGGAAACCCCG
>JBGSYJ010000017.1:0-21510 GCA_041750915.1 Thermoanaerobaculia bacterium
ACATCGATCTGCGTGCATTTTCGTCCCATGGACCACCGCCCAGATCCCTCGCTCGACGCTCGGGATGACACGTTCTGGGTTATGACACAGTCTCGCGCTCAGGATGACAAGTCCGTCAGATCCTTCCGTAAACTGGGAGGGTTCATTAGCAGCTTAGTCGGGCGGGCCGATTCTGCCTCGACACCCGGAATCCGCGCTGTGGTAAAGATATTGCTGAGAGCAACTCGAGTGGGAAGCGTGCTGATCATCGACGACAACGACGCCATCAGGCGTCTGGTGTCGAAAATTCTCGATCGCGAGGGGTTCCAGGTAGAAGAATCCCCTGATGGCCGCGACGCGCTCGAAAAGCTGGAGCACGGCGAATACGATGCCGTCATTCTCGACCTGATGATGCCTCGCACAACCGGCTTCGAAGTCATCGCGGCGTTACGGGTGCTCCGCCCGAATCTCCTGCGGAAGGTGATCATCATGACCGCGGCGATGTCGAAAATCGACAGCAAGGATCTCAAAGGCGTCGGTGCGGTGGTATCGAAGCCTTTCGAGATCGACAACCTCGTCAAGACGGTCCGCGCATGTATCAACGGCGCTGAAGAACCTTCTTAACCCTCGACCTCATCCGCAACGAGCAGAGGGAGCGAAACGGTGAACGTACTTCCCTTCCCCACGCCCTCGCTCTCGACCTCGATTTTCCCTTCATGCAGCTCGACGATGTGTCTGGCGATGGCCAGGCCAAGACCGAGTCCTCCGAGGTTTCTGGCGGACTCGGATTGCTGCAGCCTCTCGAAAATGTGCGGGAGAAACTCTTCGCTGAGGCCTTCCCCCGTATCGGCGACTCGAAGGATCACCATCTCCGAGGTCGATCGGATATCGCACGATACGTGTCCACCGGGAGGAGTGAACTTGATTGCGTTCGAGAGAAGATTCGACAGCACCTGGCGAATCCTCGCACCATCGACGCAGACCTTCGAATCCGAAGCGCCGAGATTCGTTTTGAGCACAACGCCCTTCTCGTCGGCTACGGGCCGCAGCGCCTCGATGGCCGACGAAGCGAGAGGAATCAGATCGGTGGCAACTTTGTTGACGCGGAACTTTCCCATGATGATGCGCGACACATCGAGCATGTCATCGATCAACTGAGCCTGAAGCCTCGCCGAGCTTTCGATGGTCTGCAGACCCTCGTGACGCGTCGCATCGTCCACATCGTCGAGCTTGAGCATCTGCAGCCACCCCAGGATCGCTGTCATGGGCGTTCGCAGCTCGTGGGAGAGACTTGCGAGAAAGTCGTCCTTCGCGCTGCTGGCAGCCTCAGCTTCCCTGTAGAGACGTTCGTTCTCTCTCGCTCTCGCTGCCGCGCGTTTCTCGGACACGTCACGAAAACTGAGAACAGCACCTACGAGATCATCCCCGCGGCTCCGCATCGGAGCCGCGCTGTACTCCACGGGAAAGATCGTCCCATCCGAGCGCCAGAATCCCTGATCCTGAACGTCGTACATCTCCTCTCCGAGCAGCGCGGCGGAGACACGGCAGTGATCGCGATCGCAGGTCATCACATCGGGGATTCGGGGATGAACCACGTCGTGGACGTCCTGCCCCACGATGTCCTCGGCTGTCATCGCGAGCATGCGAAGCGCGGAGGGATTCACGAAAGTGGCAAGGCCGGAAGTGTCGACTCCGATCACTCCGTCCGCCGCGGAGTTGAGGATCAGTTCCGTCTTCCGGCTCAGTCGTGAAAGCTCGATCGCCTGCAGCCGGACAGCCTCGTTTTTGCGGAACAGATCGACGAAAACCGACACCTTGGAGCGAAGGATCTCCGGAACGATCGGCTTGAATAAATAGTCGACGGCTCCGAGAGAGTACCCCTTGAATACGTTGGTCTCGCTTCGGCTCAGAGCGGTCACGAAGATGATCGGCGTGTAGCGCGACTTCTCCCTCTGCCTGATGATCTCCGCCGTTTCGAATCCGTCGAGGCCCGGCATCTGGACGTCGAGCAGGACGACGGCAAACTCGCGATCGAGCAGGGCCTTGAGGGCCTTGTCTCCCGACTCCGCGCGCACCAGGTTCTCATCGAGATCCTCGAGCATGGCTTCGAGCGCCAGCAGATTGTTCGGCTGGTCGTCGACGAGCAGGATATTGACGCGGTCCCTCTCAGCCATGTTTCTCCGAACTTTCGAGATGACAGCAGCCGGTCAGATACGGGCCGATCTCTGCAAGCTTCATAACCATATCCACGGGCGCTGCCGCGATCGCGGCGAGCGGCATGACGGGAGACTCGGCTTCGTCGGGATCCTGGACGATCAGTGTCCCTCCCCGCCGCTTGATAGCCTTCGCGCCACGCGAGCCGTCATCATTTGCGCCGGTGAGCACGATTCCCAGAAGATTTTCTCGGTAGGCATCAGCGGCGGATTCGAACAGCACGTCGATCGACGGTCGCGAGTACCTGACGAGATCTTCGGTCGAAAGAAGAAACCGGCCATCGTCGACCATGAGATGGTAGTCAGCCGGGGCAAGATAAAGCGTCCCCTTCTCGATCGGCATCCCATTCTCGGCATCGCGCACTCTGACCTTCGCCGAGCGCTGAAGATGCTGCGCGAGAATGCTCTGTGAAGACCTGTGTCGATGCTGGACCGCAGCGATCGGCGTCGTGAACCCGGCTGGCAGATCCCGCAGGATCTGCTGCAGGGCCTGGAGACCACCCAGCGACGTTCCGATGACGATCATCTCGACATCCTTCACCTGATCCTCCGGTAAATCCGCTCGACCTCATTCAGCTCCTCGTACGAGCTCGCGAACGAGGTGTACTTGAGCGATTCCTTCTTGCCCAGGCCGAGAATGCCGAACGTCCCGAGGCTCTCGTGAAACAGTCCGAGCACCCGTTCCTGCAGCTGCTGATTGAAATAGATCATCACATTCCGGCAGAAGATCACATTGAAGAGATTGAACGAGCCGTCGATTGCCAGATTGTGCTGGGCGAAGACGACGTTTCTCGTCAGCGACGGATGGAAGATCGCGGAATCGTAGTTCGCCGTGTAGTAATCCGAGAATGACGCAGCTCCGCCGCCGGCCAGGTAGTTCGCCGTGTTCTCCTTCATGGACGCCAGCGGAATGATCCCCTTGCGTGCTTTATCGAGCACCGGCTCATTCATGTCCGTCGCGTAGATCCGGCATCGATCATAGAGGCCCTCCTCCTGCAGAAGAATGGCAATCGAGTAGACCTCTTCGCCGGTGGAACAGCCTGCATGCCAGACGCGGACAAAGGGATAGGTGCGCAGCAGTGGAACGACCTGCGCCCGGAATGCGGCGTAAAAAGTGGGGTCGCGAAACATGGCCGTGACGTTCACCGACAAATCGAGCAGCAGCCTTTCCATGCAGGCCGGATCTCTGAACACCTTCTCCTGCAGGGCTGAAATTGAAGTCAGGTTCTCTCCATACACCCTCTTCATCACTCGCCGTTTGAGGGACGGATAGGAGTAGTCGCGGAAGTCGAACCCATGAAGCTGGAAGATCCCTTCCATGAGCAGTGACAGCTCGACCTCCTCGACATCGAGGCTTCGGGGAGCACGCGACTCTGGAAGTGTCGTTTTCATGATCAGCCGCATTCACAAACGCCGCTCAAAGCGATACCCGGCCAGACCGGCTGCCTGTCTCGATGCGTCATCGTCAGCTCCTACCGGTACAGCCAGACACGGAGCAGCGAGATCAGCTGCTGCGGGTCAATCGGTTTGGTAATGTAATCCGATGCGCCGGCCTCGATGCACTTCTCCCTGTCGCCTTTCATCGCTTTCGCGGTGAGCGCGATGATAGGAAGGTCACGGTGGCGGCCGTCGCGGCGAATTCTGCGCATCGCCTCGTAGCCGTCCATCTCCGGCATCATCACGTCCATCAGAACAACGTCGATGTCCCCCGCGCTCCTCAGGAGCTCGATCCCGTCCGCACCGCTCTCCGCGTAGATCACCTCCATCTGGTAGCGTTCGAGAAGGCTCGTCAACGCATAAATGTTGCGCACATCGTCGTCAACGACGAGCGCCTTGCGTCCAGCGAGCACCGAGTCGGTCTGGTGCAGCTGCTCGAGTATCTGCCGCTTCGATTCGGGCAGGTTCGCCTCCACTCGATGGAGGAACAATGCCGTCTCATCCAATAACCGGTCGGGTGAGCGGACGTCTTTGATGATGATCGCCTCGGCAATCTTCTTCAGTTCCGTCTCCTCCCGTTTGCTCAACTCCCTTCCGGTATAGACGATGATCGGCAGGTCGCGCTTTCCGAGATCCTCCTTGATCTTTTCGAGCAGCTCAAAACCCGACATGTCAGCCAGACCCAGATCGAGAACCATGCAGTCGAACCGTCCGTCGCGAAGAGCGTCGAGGGCTTCCTGTCCGCTGCCGACCGCTACGATCTCGACGTCATCGGCTCCGATCAGCTCTACGATCGCGTCTCGCTGCGTGTCATCGTCCTCAACGACGAGCAACCGTTTGTGTTGCCGCTCTACAAATCCGCGAATCTCCATGAACGCCTGGTCCAGCGCTTCCTTCGTCACCGGCTTCGTCAGATGTGCGAGAGCTCCCAGTTTCAGGCCGCGGCTCGGTTCCTCGTAGCCGGAGATGATGTGCACAGGAATGTGCCGCGTGTCTCTGTCATGCTTGAGCCTGTCCAGCACAGTCCACCCTTCCGTGTCGGGAAGGGAGATGTCGAGCGTGATCGCGTCCGGCCTGTAGCGTCTCGCAAGCTCGAGGGCCTGATCGCCGCGCTGCGCGACGATTCCCTTGAATCCCTTTTCCCGCGCAATGTCGAGCAGGATTCCTGCGAAGTGGACGTCGTCCTCGACGATCAGCGCGATTCGATCCGCATCGTCAATGCTGTCGCGATCGTCGTCGACCGATCCCTTCGGAATCGGTTGATGCTCGCCCTGGGGAACGAAGCTTCGTTCAGACGACGGTTCGGAGCTCCGGTCTCTGGGGCGCGATTCCCGCAGCGGCTCCTCCCCGTTGTCCGGCACATTTTCGTCCGATGGCTGCACGTAGGTCTGAGGAATGAACAGCGTAAAGGTGCTCCCCTCGCCGTCCGAGCTGACAACGTGTATCTCGCCGCCCAGAAGGCGCGTGATTTCACGACTGATCGACAGTCCGAGTCCGGTGCCTCCGTATTTTCTCGTCGTCCCTGCGTCCGCCTGCTGGAACGCTTCGAAGATGATCAGCTGCTTGTCTTCAGGAATGCCGATGCCGGTGTCCTTGACCGCGAAGGAGATGACGCTCGAAGCGCGGTCGAGCACTTCATGGCCGGGAGTCCAGCCGGCACGGGCTGGCTCGATCCGCAGGCCGACTCCGCCTGACTCGGTGAATTTGAAGGCGTTCGAAAGGAGGTTCTTGAGTACCTGCTGGAGCCGGACTTCGTCGGTGAAGATCTCTTCAGGCAGCTCGGGAGAGAGGTCGATTGTGAAGTCGAGCTTCTTCTCCTCAGCAACATGCCTGAAGTTCCTCTCCACGAAGTCGCCGATCGTCGGGAACTCGAGCCCCGTGACGTTCACCGACATCATTCCCGACTCGATCTTCGACAGATCGAGAATGTCGTTGATGAGTGTCAGGAGATCGACGCCCGAGCCGTAGATCGTCTTCGCGAACTCGACCTGCTTGTCCGTGAGGTTCTCATCGGGATTCTCGCTGAGAAGCTTGGCCAGAATGAGAAGGCTGTTGAGAGGCGTGCGCAGCTCGTGCGACATGTTCGCAAGGAACTCGGACTTGTATTTGGATGTGAGAGTCAGCTGGCGGGCTTTGTCTTCCATTGCCAGCTTCGCTTCCTCGACTTCCCTGTTCTTCCGTTCGACCTCCGTGTTCTGCGCGAGGAGAAGCCGCGCCTTCTCCTCGAGTTCCTCGTTGCTCTGCTGGAGCTCCTCCTGCTGAGTCTTGAGCAATTCTTCCGACGCCTGGAGCGAGCGCGCCTGCTCTTCGAGACGACGATTCGTCTCGGTCAGCTCTTCCTGCTGTGCCTGAAGTTCCTCGGCCATCGCCTGCGACTGCGAGAGCAACTGCTCGGTCTTCATGTTCGCTGCGATGCTGTTGATGACGATTCCCATGCTCTCGGCGAGCTGTTCGAGGAGCGTCTGGTTCGCCTGGTTGAATCGTGAGAAGGACGCGAGTTCCAGAACGCCTTTCACGTCCCCTTCGAACACAATCGGAAGCACGATGATGTTCATCGGCGTCGCTTCGCCGAGGCCCGAGCTGATCTGGACATAGTCAGGCGGAACCTGCGTCAGAAGGATGCGCTCCTTCTCGACTGCGGCCTGACCCACGAGCCCCTCGCCGAACTCGAACTCACGGGAAAGGTTCTTCCGTTCCTTAAATGCGTAGCTGGCCGCGAGCCGGAGCTTCGGCTCCGACGTTCCGTTCTCCGTCAGATAAAAAACGCCATGCTGCGCCGAAACAACCGGCGCAAGCTCGCTGAGAATCGATCGCGAGAGGTTGCTCAGGTCCTTCTGACCCTGCATCAGCCGTGTGAACTTCGCCAGGTTCGTCTTCAGCCAGTCCTGCTCGGTGTTCTTGTCGGTCGTCACGCGCAGGTTCCCGATCATCTGATTGACGTTGTCTTTGAGCACCGCAAGCTCGCCCTGCGCCTGAACTTCGATGGTCCGCGTCAGATCTCCCTTTGTCACCGACGTGGCCACCTCGGCGATCGCGCGAACCTGGTTCGTGAGGTTCTCCGCGAGAAGATTCACGTTGTCTGTCAGATCCCGCCACGTCCCCTCCGCTCCCGGGACGCTCGCCTGCCCGCCCAGCTTTCCTTCGACGCCGACCTCGCGAGCCACGGTCGTGACCTGATCGGCAAACGTGGCGAGCGTGTCGATCATCGAGTTGATCGTCTCAACGAGCTGCGCGATTTCTCCCTTCGACTCGAGCGCCAGCTTCTGATTCAGATGCCCGTTTGCCACCGACGTGACGACCCGGGCAATTCCGCGCACCTGATTCGTCAGGTTCCCCGCCATGAAGTTGACGTTGTCGGTCAGATCCTTCCATGTGCCAGCAACGCCCTTGACTTCCGCCTGACCGCCAAGCTTTCCTTCCGTGCCGACCTCACGCGCAACCCGAGTAACCTCCGCGGCGAACGAATTGAGCTGGTCGACCATCGTGTTGATGGTGAGCTTGAGGTCCTGAATCTCCCCGCTGACCTCGACCGTGATCTTCTTCGACAGGTCCCCGTTTGCAACGGCTGTCGTCACCTGCGCGATGTTCCGCACCTGATTCGTCAGGTTGCTCGCCATTGAGTTCACGTTGTCCGTCAGACCCTTCCACGTGCCGGCGACGCCTTTGACCTCGGCCTGTCCGCCCAGCTTCCCTTCTGTGCCGACCTCGCGCGCTACCCGCGTCACCTCCGCGGCGAACGAGTTCAGCTGATCGACCATCGTGTTGACGGTTTCCTTGAGCTCCTGAATCTCGCCCTTCACGTCGACCGTCACCTTCTTTGACAGATCGCCGTTCGCGACTGCGGTCGTCACCTCCGCGATGTTCCGCACCTGCGAGGTGAGGTTGCTCGCCATGAGGTTCACGTTGTCTGTCAGCTCATTCCAGGTACCGGCGACACCTTTGACCTCTGCCTGTCCGCCCAGTTTCCCTTCGGTGCCGACTTCTCGCGCAACGCGCGTCACTTCCGAGGCGAAAGAGCTGAGCTGATCCACCATGGTATTGATGGTGTGCTTGAGCTCCTGAATCTCTCCCTGCACCTCGACCGTAATCTTCTTCGTGAGATCTCCACTTGCGACGGCCGTGGTTACCTCGGCGATGTTGCGCACCTGCGCCGTAAGGTTGCCGGCCATGAAGTTGACGTTGTCGGTGAGATCTTTCCACGTACCAGCAACGCCCGCGACTTCTGCCTGGCCCCCCAGCTTTCCTTCCGTACCGACTTCTCGCGCCACGCGGGTGACTTCGGATGCGAACGATCGCAGCTGGTCTACCATCGTGTTGATGGTGTTCTTCAGTTCGAGGATCTCGCCCTCGACGTCAACGGTGATCTTGCGAGAGAGGTCTCCGAGCGCGACGGCTGTGGTGACCTCTGCAATGTTTCGAACCTGCGCCGTCAGATTGCTCGCCATCGAATTGACGCCGTCCGTCAGATCCTTCCACGTTCCTCCCACGCCATCCACGTTTGCCTGGCCGCCCAGCTTTCCTTCCGTGCCGACCTCGCGCGCCACCCGTGTGACTTCCGATGCGAAGTCACGCAGCTGATCGACCATCTTGTTGATGGTGTTCTTCAACTCCAGAATCTCGCCCTGGACTTCGACAGTGATCTTCTTCGACAGATCGCCGCTCGCAACCGCCGTCGTCACCTGCGCGATGTTCCGCACCTGTGAGGTGAGGTTGCTCGCCATGAAGTTCACGCTGTCGGTCAGATCCTTCCAGGTTCCACCGACGCCTTCGACGTTCGCCTGTCCGCCGAGCTTTCCTTCCGTGCCAACCTCTCGCGATACCCGCGTGACCTCAGAGGCGAAAGAATTGAGCTGTTCGACCATCGTGTTGATGATTTCTTTCAACTCGAGAATTTCGCCGCGCGCATCGACTGTGATCTTCTTCGACAGATCCCCACGCGCGACGGCTTTGGTGACCCCGGCGATGTTGCGCACCTGATCGGTGAGATTGCTCGCCATGAAATTGACACTCTCGGTGAGGTCTTTCCACGTACCACCAACGCCCCTGACTTCTGCCTGGCCCCCGAGCTTGCCCTCGGTTCCTACTTCGCGTGCGACCCTTGTGACTTCCGAGGCGAAGGAACGGAGCTGATCAACCATCGTGTTCATGGTCTCCTTCAGCTCCTGAATCTCACCCTTGACGTCGACCGTCACCTTCTTCGAGAGGTCTCCGCGCGCGACCGCCGTCGTCACCTGCGCGATGTTCCGAACCTGCGAGGTGAGGTTGCTCGCCATGAAGTTCACGCTGTCGGTCAGGTCTTTCCACGTCCCGGCGACTCCCTTGACCTGCGCCTGACCACCAAGCTTGCCGTCGGTTCCGACTTCCCTGGCGACTCGCGTGACTTCCGCGGAGAAAAGACCCAGCTGATTGACCATCGTGTTGACGGTCTTTGCAGTGCGGAGGAATTCGCCTTTCAGCGGCCTGCCGTCGAACTCCACTGCCATCGTCTGCGAGAGATCTCCCCGCGCAACACTTCCGATCACGCGGGCGATCTCGGAATTCGGCTGGACCAGGTCGCCGATCAGCGAGTTCACGGATTCGACCGAGTCGGCCCATCCACCGGTCGCACCGGGAACGGCAACCCGCTGTGCGAGCCTCCCCTCGTGGCCGACCACGTTGCCCACACGCTGAAGCTCGCGCGTGAGGCGCTCGTTCCGCTCGATGATCTCGTTGAGAGCGTCGGCAATTCTTCCGGCTGTTCCCGGAAGATCGTCCGGAAGGCGGGCTGTGAAGTCCCCTTTCTTTACTGAGTTGAGTACGCGCAGAAGAATCCTGTTGTCGAGAGTCTCCGCGACAAGTGCTTCACTGGCCATAGCTTTCCTCACATGAGACCGTGCTGATTGGCGGGTCGTCGTGCGAGCGCGAATCGGCAGCGGTCCTCGTTTTCATCGGGACGATAGAGGGTCCTGTTCAGCCCTAATGCACGCCGAATGCCTTGCAGGGGAAACACTTGTGCCGTGGGGAGACGGCAGGACAGGAAGCGGAGGAAATGGTCCGGCTCGCCGAAGCATGTCCGGGAGGAAGCGATGAGTCGGATTGTTTGTTCAGGGTTGAATCGGGGTTGGTGCGAAAGGGGGGACTCGAACCCCCACACTCTTGCGAGCGCCAGAACCTGAATCTGGTGCGTCTACCAATTCCGCCACTTTCGCAGTTTGAAGCCGGGCGATTTTGAGATCGCCCTGTGAGAATGTCAACGCTGTTCCTTTAAATTCCAGATCGGCGCTTCCCGATCTGAATCAAAACGACTATTCTGGGCGGGACGTTTACGCCCAAACTGACGAGGCCCATGCCGGTTACACCTTCCGAAGATTCCCTCCCGTATCCGGCTGACGCTTCGCGGCCGAAACGCACCTCCCCTGAGGTCAGTCAGGAGATCTGGAACCTCCCGAACTCCCTGACGCTTCTTCGGATCTTCCTCGTCCCGTTCCTGGTCGTGGTGCTCCTCACGAAGTTCGAAGGGAAAGAGTATGCCGGGCTGGCCATCTTTCTTCTCGCAGCGGTCACCGATCTGCTCGATGGCTACTTCGCCCGGAAGTTCAACAAGGTCACCCGGCTGGGGATCCTTCTCGACCCGATCGCCGACAAACTTCTCATTTCATCGGCCCTGATCTCGCTCGTCGAGCTCGATCTCGCACCCGCCTGGATGGTCGTGATCATTCTCGGACGCGAATTTGCGGTCTCGGGACTTCGGTCGATCGCGTCGCAGCAGGGCGTCGACATCCCGGCTTCGTCACTCGGAAAGGGCAAGACCGTTTCGCAGGTGATCGCCGTGGCGCTGCTGATCCTGGGGCACGAGCTCGGCGACTTTCAGCGCGTGGCCACGATTGCGCTGTGGGCCGTCGTCCTGTTCGCCCTCGCTTCGGGAATCGACTACTTCCTGAAGTTCAGCAGCGCCGTGCTGAAAGGCAAGCCCGACCCGCGAGGTTGATTTAACCAATTGTCATCCTGAGCGAAGCGAAGGATCGTCTTGCGAGGATCTTCAGGACTTGTCATCCCGAGCTTGGTCGTGCGGGCGGGAGGGGCGAGGGAACTCTGGCTTGCTCGGGATGACAACTCCCCTATAGCTCTGTGCTCTCTCACTCATCCAGCAACAGCTTGTACAACTCCGACTTCTTCAGCCGGTAACGGTCAGAGAGCAATTTCACCGCGTCGGTCCGCCGCATCCCGTTCTCGCGAAGACGCCGGAACTCCGCATTGAGATCGGCCGGCGTCTCTTCGGCCTTCTCCGCTGAAGCCGCGAAGACGAGCGTGATCTCGCCCTTGATGGCCTCGCGTGCCGAGAGCGACTCGATGACTTCGGAGATCCGGCCATGCAGGTACTCCTCATGGATCTTGGTCAGCTCGCGAGCTACGGTGATCTCCACATCTCCGATCACCTCGAGAGCATCCTGGAGCGACGCCACCACCCGCTGGGGCGATTCGTACACGACCGCTGTCATGCCAGAGGCGGCGAGGCGCCTGTAGAAATCACCCCTCTCCCCCTTGCGATGCGGAGCGAAGCCATGAAACGCAAAAGGAATCGGAGCGATACCGCTCCCAGCAAGCGCCATCGCAGCTGCAAAGGGCCCCGGTATCACTTCGACGACAACCCCCCGCTCACGCGCACGCCGGACCAGAATGTAGCCGGGATCAGAGAGCACGGGCATCCCGGCGTCGCTCACGAGGCCGATCACCTCTCCGAATGCGATCCTGTCGAGGACCTGGTCGACCCGCGCGTCCTCGTTGTGTTCATGAAAGCTCTCGAGCTTCTGCGTCACTCCAAAGTGATTCAGAAGCTTCCGGGTATGGCGCGTATCTTCGCAGAGGAGGAGCGAACATGTGCGGATAGCGTCGAGGGCGCGGTGCGAGAGATCCTGCAAATTTCCAACCGGCGTACCGATCAGGAGGAGTTTTCCCACCGTTAGAGTGTACCGCCGTTGAACGCTGAAGGACGAGTGAGCCTCGAAGCAGAGCTGCTGTCATCCTGAGCGCAGCGAAGGATCCCCTGATTGCTTGCGGCGGAGCGAATTTTGAGGGGATCCTTCGCTGCGCTCAGGATGACAATATTTTGGCCGCTCAACTTGAGGCCCTCAGCCCAGATTCTTCGTTTCCTGATCGACCAGCTGGACCATCTCATCGGAAACCCGCGTCACCGTTTCAGCGAGCTCCTTCGGCGTGCGCCTCGGATAGCTGTCGCTCTCGAGATATCGATTGAGCTCCTCGCTCATCGACTTTGCGAGCTCGCTGATCCGCGGAAAGCCGAGCGAGCCACCCGAACCCTTCAGCTGATGGGATAGAAAAAGCAGGACCGGGAACGACGACTTGAACTGCCGAGTCCGGCCCAGGTTCGCCCCATGGTCCTTCATCAGCTTCGCCTTCTCGCGAACGTCCGCGAGGTAATCGAGGCGTAGCTCCCTCATCTCGTCGGCAGTGTCAGCAGTCATGTTTCACTTTTCGAGCACGAAGAGTGCCATGAGGGAGCACGCAGGACTTGTCATCCCGAGCAGGCGCGGGTGGGCGGGAGGGGCGAGGGATCTCACACGATGGTACAAAAGTGCCTCGAGGAACCGTGCTCCGCTTCTGTCCGTGACGAATCCACTATGTACTATCGCCGGAGATCCCTCGCCCCTCCCACCCACACAACCAAGCTCGGGATGACAAGTTCTGAAGCCCCCCGCTAAACTCCCTCTACCCCTCCGAATCCGCCAACCCTTCCCGATCCAGACTCTCCAGGCTTCCCAGGATCCGTTCGATCCGGCTGCGGATCTCCACTCGCTCTCCCTGAAACCGCTCGTACTCCGACTCCAGATCCTCGAGCTTCCCGGCGTGGCCTTCCTGATCCCGCAGCTTGTCTTCCGCCGCCTTCAAACGCGACCGCAGCGTATCCCGCTCCTTTCGCAACTCCTGGATGAGCGTCACCGCGCGTTCGACGCGCTGGCTCAGCCTCGCGAGAATCTCTTCCTCTTCAGTCCCTTCGAGGACCAGCTGCTCTGCTTCATTCTTCTTTTTCACAGAATCTCCTGAATTGATTTCGAACGTCATCCAATCTTTACCGGAAGCAGCTCACCGATCCGGCTGGCGAGTCGCTGATGAATCTCTACGACCTGCTCCTGCGCCAGCGATTGGTCGGCTGCTTGATACCACATTCCGAGCGTCGTCTTCACTTCATTACCACCTTCGGGAACGTACCGGTCTCGCACTCCGACCTCCTGGAGGAAAGGAACCTCGAGCGATCGCACCTCCTCGAGAACCTGATCGACCGATAGCGACGGCTCATGAACCATGCTCAGCACCATCGGGATCCCGGGAAACCGTGAGACCGGCTTCATCTGCCACTCTTTCTTCGCGGCTTCGACGCGGCGGAGATCGAGCTCGGCGACGATCACATCGCCCTTCACTTCGAAAAGCCGTGACACTTCGGGAGCGATCACGCCGGCGTAGCCGATCACGCTCTCTCCTGAATGAATTGAAGCGCCTTTACCCTTCCGAAGCCATGGAAGCTCAACGGACGAAAAGCCGACGTCGACGTGGGAACGATCCAGGATGGTCTCGACCACTCCTTTGACGTCGAAATAGTCGAATGCCCGTCGAGAGCCAGACCAGTGCGGCTCCGTAGAGCCGAACACCGCGATCGCGGCACGCGGTACCTCGGTGACCTCCTGCCCGGAAACGTGATAGGTGCGGCCGATCTCGAAGATCGCCCCATCCCGCGTTCCATAACTGAGGTTGAATGCGACGTTGTCGAGAAGGCCCGGCAGAAGCGACAGGCGCATCGAGGCGATGTTCTCCGTCAGCGCATTTGTGATCGTCAGCGGTGTCTCATCGGAGAACGCTGCGTTCCGCGCCGCGTGAATAAACGAGTAGTTGATCACCTCGGTCAGACCGCTTCCCGTCAGATGCTCACGCAACGATTCTTCCAACTCGAGACCCGGCTCGCGCCTGACATCGCCGGAAGTCACGCGCGGAAGCGCCGCCGGGATGTTGTCGAACCCGTAGAACCGAAGAATCTCCTCGATCAGATCGCTCTCTTCGCCGAGGTCTCCACGATAGCTGGGTAAGGCGACTTCGACGCCGTCCGCCACCACTCGCGGCTCCATTCCGAGGCGGATGAAAAGATCGACGGTATAGCCGGCACCGATCCGACCAGCACCTGCCGATTCGAGTACAGAATGCCGGAGCAGAATTCTCCGCGCCAGTGCAGGCTGGGCGACGACGTCGATCACTTCGCCTGTACGCCCGCCGGCTTCGCGGAGGACGAGCCGGGCAGCCTGCTGGATCGCTGCGACCGTGTCGTTCGGATCGACTCCCCGCTCGAAGCGATACGAGGCGTCCGTCTTGAGTCCGAGGCGTCTCGAAGTGCCACGTATTGCCGCTGGGGAGAAATGCGCACATTCGAGCAGGATGTTCGCCGTCGAATCGGTGATCTCACTGTCGAACCCGCCCATGACGCCTCCGAACGCGACTGCACCCGTCTCGTCGGCAATCACCACCGTCTCTTCGTCAGCTTTTCGATCCTGACCATCGAGCGTCTTGATCTTCTCATTCGGTGCACCTCTACGCACGCGGATCTCCGGGCCGGCGAGTTTGTCGCGGTCGAAGGCATGCAGAGGATGACCGACGGCCATCATGACGTAGTTCGTGATGTCGACAATGTTGTTGATCGGCCGGAGCCCGACCGCCTCGAGCCGGCAGCGCAGATGATGCGATGAGGGCCGGACCTCGATGCCCTCGATCACGAGGCCCGTGTAGCGGTCACAGAGCTCGGGAGCATCGATGGTGATCGGTACCTTCGCGATCGTCTCGTCCACGCTGACCGGGGCGACGTCATAGGTTCCCGTCAGCATCTCCCGCCCGAACGCGGCTGAGAGCTCGCGAGCAAGTCCGAGGTGCGACATCGCATCCACGCGGTTGGTGGTGAACTCGATCTCGAAAACGCTGCTTCCTTCATGCTGCTCGATCCCCTCGACGGCATGGCCGATTGAGGTGAGCTTCTCGGCGATCTCGGAGTCGGAAAGGTCAGTCAGGTCGACATAATCGCCGAGCCATTCGCGGGAAATTTTCATAAGGGCGGATTCTACAGAAAGATGAAAGATGAAGGATGAAAGATGAAGGGGGGCGCACTTTCACCGAAAGTGTCATCCTGAGCGTAGCGAAGGATCCCCTGAAGACTTGCGGCAGCGCATCGAGGAAGGGGATCCTTCGCTGCGCTCAGGATGAAACGTCTATCCGTCATCCTGGTCTCCCCCGAACGAGATCTTGTCCAGAATCCCCGCAGCTGCATCGTGCGGGTTCTGTTTCTTCTTCAACACGTCGCCGAGAAGCGCTTCGTAGTCATCCCTCGAGACGGTCTCGCCCACCACGCGCTCCATGAATCGCTCCTTGAGCTGCGTTTCGATTCGGATCCGAACGCGTTCACGGTTGCGACGGTCGAGCTCGCCCGACGCAGTCAGGTACGCGAAGTGCGACTCGATCGCTTCGGCGAGTTCACCGACGCCGGAGCCCGTCGACGCTACGGTCTTGACGATCGGCGGCACCCACTCGGCGTGCTCCTCGACCAGCGACATCATCATCGTGATTTCGGTCACCGTTCGGTCGGCACCGGGTCTGTCGGCCTTGTTGACGACGAAGATGTCGCCGATCTCCATGATCCCCGCCTTGATCGCCTGGATGTCGTCGCCCATCCCCGGAACGAGCACGACGATATTCGTCTGCACCGTGCGGATGACTTCGACTTCATCCTGTCCAACTCCGACGGTTTCGACGAGCACGATGTCGAACCCGCCGGCATCGAGGAGATCAACCACATCGTTCGTCGCACGCGCAAGGCCGCCGAGAAAGCCTCGTGTAGCCATCGAACGGATGAAGACGTCGCGATCGGTGTACAGATCCTGCATGCGAATCCGGTCGCCGAGAATTGCACCCCCGGTGAAAGGCGAAGTCGGATCGACGCAGATGATTCCCACTCGGTTGTGACGCTTGCGAAAGTACCTGGCGAGCGCATCGACGAGCGTCGACTTGCCCGCACCCGGCGAGCCGGTGATTCCGATGATCCGCGCGCCGCCCGTCATCGGGTAGAGCTCTGCGAGAAGACGCTCCACGCGGGGATCGTCCCGCTCAACGAGGGAGATCGCCTGCGCGAGCGCTCGATACCTGCGCTCGCGGATTCCGTCGATCAAGGTTTCAATCTGCATGGAGGTCGGTAGAAATTGTCATCCTGAGCGAAGCGAAGGATCTTCTTGCGACGCTCCATCCCCGCAAGAAGATCCTTCGCTTCGCTCAGGATGACATTCGCTACAATTATCCAACGGGGCGGGGCACCCTTCACTCTTCACCCTTCACTCTTCACCCTTCGGACAGCAGCTGCCGCGCGATCACCATTCGCTGGATCTCGCTCGTTCCCTCGCCGATGGTGCAGAGCTTGACGTCGCGGTAGTACTTCTCGGCCGGGAACTCCTTGATGAATCCATACCCGCCGAAGATCTGGACGCCCTTCTCGGCTGCGCGGACCGCGACTTCCGAGGCGTAGAGCTTCGCCATGGCGGAATGATGCGTCGTCCGCTCACCGGCGTCTTTGCGCGATGCGGCCTGATAGCAGAGCAGCCGGGCCGCTTCGATTTCGGTCGCCATGTCTGCGAGCATGAACTGGATCGCCTGGAACTCGGAAATCGACTTTCCAAAGGCGGTCCGCTGCTTCGAGTAATCACGCGCGGCCTCGTAGGCGCCCCGCGCAATGCCGAGAGCAAGCGCACCGATGGAGATTCGGCCGCCGTCGAGCACTTTCATCGAATCGATGAATCCGTGTCCGACCTGTCCGAGAACATTGGCGTCTGGGACGCGGCAGTCTTCCATGATCAACTCGGCCGTATCCGAAGCGCGCATTCCGAGCTTGTTCTCCTTCTTGCCCGGGCGGATCCCGTTCCGATCCATCTCGATCGCAAAAGCGGTAATCCCTCGCTTGTCGTTACGATCGGTCACGGCCAGCACCACCGAAATCTGTGCGTAGGTCGCGTTCGTAATGAAGTTCTTCGTCCCGTTGAGAACCCACTCGCCGCCATCCTTCACGGCCGTGGTCGTCATTCCCGAGGCGTCGCTGCCGGAGCCGGGCTCCGTGAGCCCCCACGCTCCAAGCCATTCCCCGCTCGTGAGCTTAGGCAGGTATTTCTTCTTCTGCTCTTCGTTGCCGGCGAGGTAGATGTGGCCGGTGCAGAGCGAGTTGTGCGCGGCGACGCCGAGACCGATGGAGCTGTCGACGACGGCAAGCTCCTCGATGATGTTGACGTAGTCGATGTACGACAGACCGGCTCCGCCGTACTCCTCGGGGAAAATTGCGCCGAGCATCCCCAGCTCACCGAGCTTCTTCATGATCTCGATGGGAAAATGCTGCGCCTCGTCCCATTCCATTACGTGCGGCTTGATCTCGGTCTCGGCAAACTCACGGACCATTTGCCTGATCTGTTCCTGCTCGTCAGTTAGACGAAAGTCCATTTTTCACTCCTGGAGGTTAACTACAGCGTGGTAGGTATCTGCCTGCTGTTTCGAGGCACTCCGTCGCAGCGAGGTCAGATCTGTTGCCGTGCGCCGGACCGTGCATTCTAACATGCACAAAACGCCCGAAAGTCCGGTGCTGTATTTGTTCACAGATTGGTGCTTTCCCGGAGCGCAGCCGACTCCATCGCAGCCACGAATTGCCGGAATAGAGCCTCCCTCTCGGCGGCGGTGAAATCCTTGCGCGAGAGCTCATCAACGTGGCCTTCCGTAGTCAGCTCGAGCGCTTCATCGCCGAGAAGCATCTGGAGCATCATCGTCGATATGATGAAGCGTGATCGATCCCGAAGCCCGCTTCTCGTGAGAAGTCTGCGGGTTGCAGGGCCGAGCTCGCGCACCTCGGCTTCCATCAATGTCTCCAGGTTGCTCTCTTCTCTTCGCAGCATGCGGACCCGGCTGGCCTCCCGCTGGAACCTTCGAGACGCATCGACGATCCCGAGCGTGGCAGGAAGAAAGAGTGGTTCGTTCTCGACCGGAGTCAGCGATTCGTAGATTCCGGGGCGGAAGAGCCTGCCACTGTTGCAGGCGCTGATCACGCCAGCGTCGATCCCCGCTTCCTCCAGGCGCTCCTGTAAGCCTCCAAGGGAGATGTAGGAACGGGCGGTTCCCGGTTCGGAGCCGAGCTGCACTTTCAGGCCATGACCGTTGGTCCCATGCGTCTCGGTAACGACGAGATCGACTTCTGCGGAGGCACGGGCGAGCTCGCGCAGCGCCTCGTTCCAGCTCGGCGTCTCGATGTATGTAAATCCGAGACGCTCGTAAAACTCACGATTGCCTGGAACGGCGAGGTCGGGGCTGAAAACGAGGGCGATGCCCTCGCCGATCTGTGAAATCGGTCGGGCCTCGTCGAGCGTACGCCAAGGCCGTTCCGCAGCAGCGTCGAGCGCCAGGGAGAAGAGGACTGCGATCAGGAGGGCGGTCGGTTTAAGCACGCGTTCGGTTCCGGTTTCAATATTCGAACCATGATGTGCCATCACTGCGGTGACTCCAGGTGTCGTACAGCTCCACGATGCGGTATAGGCAGGGCCTGGGAAGGCCCTGCCACATGGGCGACTCATCCCTTTCTGGCACCTCTCTCGCAACTGTTATTGACTAGAACGAAAGGAGATCAACGTATGGTAACTCATAGAAAAGAAAACGGAATGGAAGGCCTCCCAACCCCCTCCGATCACGACACCGGCTTTCACTCGAATGAATGGAACGGCGCGCTGAGCTCCGAACCTCTGAACGCACAGGCCAGCAGAGGCCCGCTGAGCGGCACACCGGTGACCGATGTCCGAGTAGACGCGCGCCGTGAGGGATTCAGCACGACGTCCGACACCAGTTCCGTCAAGGACAAGCTTCACGCCGTCACCGATCGGGTTCAGGAAAAGTTTGAATCGGCAAAGGACAGCATCCGCCCGGTCGTCCGCCAGAAGGTCGACTCGATTCGAACCCCGGTGCGTCACAAAGTCGACGAGCTGCGCCCGAAGGTGAATCGCAAGATCCGCCAGGCGAAACAGTCGAGCCGCGATGCAGTGCGCGGCACGAAGACATACCTGCGGACCCATCCGGCGATCCTGCCGGGAGTCTCTGCAGCGATCGGACTCGTCATCGGCATGGTTGCAAGAAGGGCGCTTCGCCGCCGCAAACCACTCGGCGTCGTGATGATCGAGCGGAAACCGGGCGCGACAGCATCAGTCTGGTAAGAATTCGGTGAGGACGGGGCGCGAGGTTGATCGCGCTCCGTCACTTGTCAGCTTTGGATAGCCGGTCTAGCATGACTCCGCATGTCTACATCGACTGAATCCGAGGCCTCCCGCCTCACCTCGCGAACCGGGCGTTTCGTTTCATTCGTCGCCGAACGGTTCCCATTTGCCCTTCCCGCAGCAGAACGTGCCCTTCAGCGCGTGAACCTGGACGACACGGTCGACCCCGAGATGCCTTCGCGTTCGATGCGAGAAGCACTCGAGCGCGCGCTGGTCGAGCTCTTTTCCGAGGCCGGCGTCGATCATCAATCGATACCCGATACGACACCGCGGACCGCTGCATCGACAAGACTGAACCACGCAGTCGAAGAGTTGCTCGACGCCGTCGATGGGTTCCTCCGGCGCGAAGCGATTGCAGCATCCCTCACGCCCGATGAACGCCGCGAGATTCTGCGCGGCATGATTCTCACCCGCGCGACCGACAACCGCCTCAAGGCCTTCTTCAGCGGCGGCGAAGTCCGCTACGGCAGTGGCTCGTTTCAGGGAAAAGGATTTCGCTCTCTCGGGCAGGAAGCCATTTACGCGGCCGCCATCAGACTGAAACGGGGCGACGAGTTCGCCTCTGAAGATGGATGGCGTGGTGATGTCGTTGCGCCGCTCATCCGCGACCTCGGAGTCGCCCTCGCGATGAACCCGACCGGCGAGATGGTTCGGGGAGTCCTCAGCTCACAGATGGCGAAAACCGGTCCTCCAATGAACGGGAAGGATCTCCACGTCGGCGACTTTGCGCGCGGCGTGCTGCCGGCTTCGGCACCGCTCACCATCTCGACGCTCACTGCATGCGGACTGGCGATGGCCTTCGTGCGCGAAAGCGCGGCGCGCGTCGCCTTCTCCTTCATCGGCGAAGGCGGATCGTCCCTCGGCGAATGGCACGAAGCGATCAACCTCGCAGCTGCGCGAAAACTACCGATCGTCTTCTGCATCCAGAACAACCAGACGGCGCTCGCCACACCGCTGAACGAGCAGACCGCTGTTCGCGTTTTCGCTGACAAGGCAATCGGCTACGGCGTCCCCGGCGTCACGATCGACGGCACCGATCCCGATGCAATCGCTGCAACCTTCACCTGGGCTGCCGAGCGCGCGCGCAGTTGCAAAGGACCGGCCCTCATCGAGCTTGTCGCAATGCGCATGTGCGGTCATGCCCATCACGACGACATGCTCTACCTCGGGAAAGAGCCTCCGATCTCCTGGGACTATCCGAAACCGACCGAGCAGGGTTACGCCGACCGCGAAGCGTACGCCTGGTGGAGCGAGCGCGATCCGATCAGGACTTACGCCGCAAAACTCGAGGCCGAGGGATTGATCGCGAGCGATGATCTCGACCGCTGGAAGAAGGAAGCGGAAGAGCTGGTCGATGTGGAAGCGCGCAGAGTGATCGACAGCGAGTGGCCCGCCGCGGAGCTCGCCGGGACCGGCGTTTTCGCGGACGAGCCTGAGAGACGCAGGGTCGAAGTGCTCGAGAACTACAACGAAACGCCGCAGGGGCTGCCGGAGCTCGAGAGCGGTCCTCCCTTCGAGAGCGGCGGACGGACATTCCTCGATGCAGTGATGCTCGGCGTCGGCGATGCACTGCGCAGCGACCCGCGCGTGTTCGTCTACGGCGAAGACGTTGGCGGCAAATACGGCAATGCATTTCTGCTTCTGCGGCCGCTGCTTGAAGAGTTCGGCGATCGAATCCTCAACTCCACGCTCGCCGAGGGCGGGGTCCTCGGCGTCTGCATCGGAGCGGCCCTCGGCGGGCAGCGTCCGATCGGCGAGATCCAGTTCAACGACTTCGTCGCAACCGGCTTCAATCAGCTCGTCAACAACGCCGCTAAGACGCGGTACCGATGGGGCGGCGGCGTGCCGATGGTCGTGCGAATGCCGTGGGGTGGGTTGCGTCACGCCGGGCCGTATCACAGCCAGAACACGGAAGCGTGGTTCTACCGGACGCCGGGCCTGAAGATTGTCACGCCTTCGACTCCGTACGACGCGCGCGCCCTGATGGCAGCGGCCGTGGCCGATCCCGATCCGGTGCTGTTCTACGAACACATCGGGCTCTATCGCGATCCGAAGATCAAGCAGAAGCTGGGCGACGAAGCTCCGGAGCCGCTGCCGATCGGAAAGGCTGCCCTTCGCAGGGCCGGAGACGACCTCGCGATCATCTCGTACGGCGCGTACGTCCACGTGGCAATGCGTGTCGCTGCCAGACTCTCAGCGGACGGAATCGAAGCATCGGTTCTCGATCTGCGCAGCATCGCGCCGCTCGACCGCGAAGCGATTCTGCAGGTCGCGAGGCATTGCAGCCGCGCAATGATCATTCACGAGGACACGCGCACGGGAAGCATCGGCGAGAGCATCGCAGCGATCATCGGCGAGGAAGCCTTCGATCACCTCGACGCGCCCGTGCGGATCATCGGATCACTCGATACGCCCGTGCCGTACTCGCCCACTCTCGAGAAGGTTTTCCTGCCGTCGGATGAAGAAATCGAGAAAGCCGCGCGGCTGCTGGTTGAGTACTGACGAGAAGGGTTGCCGTCGTGCTCTCCCTCTCCCCGCGAAGCCGGGGAGAGGGTGGCGCGCGGAATTCG
>JBGSYJ010000018.1:0-1860 GCA_041750915.1 Thermoanaerobaculia bacterium
CGCGGAACCACGGACGACAAGGGACCGGCCCTCAGCGCGCTGTTCGGAATCCGCGAAGCGCGGAAGGCAGGGACACCGATCAACCTTCAAGTCCTGTGGGAGTTCGAGGAAGAGATCGGCTCGCCGAACTTCGCGGCAGGAATCAAGGCGGCCGGCGACGCCGTCGCAACCGATTCCGTCCTCGTATCCGACACCATCTGGGTGTCGAGAGAGCAGCCGGCTTGCCCGGCAGGTCTGCGGGGTCTTCAGGGCTTCATATTCACACTGGAGACGGGCGAGACCGATCAGCATTCCGGAGTGACGGGCGGCGCCGCGCGCAATCCGCTCGGTGAGCTGATGAAGCTCGCCTCCGAAATGCACGACGCAAGGACGGGCAAGGTGAAGATCAAGGGGTTCTACGACGATGTCGAGAAGCCCTCGCGTAAAGAGCTCGACGAATTTCGTAAATCGAGGTTCTCGGTAAAGCAGTTCAAGAACGACCACCTCTTCAAGTCGATACGCACCGAAGATTCGATGGAGATCATGAAACGGATCTGGGCCCTGCCGACGATGGACGTCCACGGTCTGGTCGGCGGCTACGTCGGTCCCGGTCTGAAGACCATCATTCCGCCGCGCGGCGAGCTGAAGATCACCTGCCGGCTCGTGCCGAATCAGAATCCCGACAGGATCGCGCGGCTCGTGAAGGACTTTGTGAAAGCGAAGAACCCCGACGTGAAGGTGCAGATCCACGAGCGGATGTATCCATACAAGGCGCCGACCGAAGGTGCGCTCCCCGATGCGGTGCGCGAGGCGATGAAGTACGCGTTCGGGACCAAACCTGTGTTCGTGCGCGAAGGAGGCTCGATCGGGGCCGTGATCTCGATGGAAGAGATTCTGAAAGTACCCGTACTCTTTCTCGGCCTTTCGCTGCCAGAGCACGGGTACCACGCTCCGAACGAGCGGTTCGACTGGCAGCAGGCCGCGGGCGGGATGGTGGCCTTCGCGCGGTACTTCGAGCAGGTCGCAAAGATGCCGCGGAAGGGGAAGCGGTAGGGGGGAATTGGCGTGCGGCGCGTCCTCCCCCTCTCCCCCGCGAAGTCGGGGAGAGGGTGGCGCGCGGTACCGGCGCAGACTTGAGTACTTGCGAGATCGCCGCGCGCCGGGAGAGGGGCGTTGCGAGCTTGCACCAACTCATGCCAGTCGGTCACATTCGAATTGCTTGCGCGGCCCCTCTCCCCTTGCCCCCATAGGCACTTACTTCAGATCGTAGTCTGCCAAAAAGAGCAATGTTGAATGTTGAAATTGTGAGTTTTGAATGTTGAATGAAGACCGGGGGGCCCAATTCACCATTCAGCATTCACAATTTCAACATTCAACATTCGGTCTCCTGGCCGGTTCATCGTCAAGTTAGTGCACCTGCCCCTCGCCCCTCCCTTCCGCACGACCAGGCTCGGGATGACAAGTCCGATACGTCCCTCCGGACCTCTCGCCTTGCCTGACCGCGATCCCCGATACACAATGGCGCGCGTGCACAGGACCCTGCCCCACCTCACATCACTCGTTCTCGCAGTCGCACTAATCTCCAGCGCCTGCAACCGCTCTCCCGAGTCGAGTGTCGAAGCCCCCCCCGCCGCCCGCCCCTCGATCCTGCTCATCACGCTCGACACCACGCGCGCCGACTCGATCGGCCCAGAGGCTGAGGGCGTCGAGACTCCTGCGTTCAACGCGCTCGCGGCGCGGGGCATGCGCTTCCGTCAGGCGTACGCCAGCGTTCCCGAAACGCTTCCATCACACAGCACGATCATGACGGGTGTCTATCCCGCGATGCATGGCGTGCACGAAAATGCGCGCACGCTCGCGGCATCGCACCCGCTACTGGCG
>JBGSYJ010000019.1:0-6945 GCA_041750915.1 Thermoanaerobaculia bacterium
TGGAGCGTCGTGACGCTCTCCGACGGGAGCTTCCGGTTGAGGGCGAGCGCGGGCGGCGACGCGATCGATCTCGTGCTGCGCTCCGAGAAGCCTCCCGCGATCCACGGCGAAAACGGCATCAGTGTCAAGGCTGAAGGTGCCGGCTACGCCTCGCACTACTACTCGCTCACGCGACTCACCGGTTCCGGCTCGGTCACCGTCGAAGGAGCCGCCGAAGCCTGCACCGTTGTCGCCTGGATGGACCATGAGTGGGGAAGCGCTGCGCTCCGCGAGACTCAGGCGGGATGGGATTGGTTCTCGCTTCAGTTCGACAACGGCACCGAGCTGATGCTCTACCAGATCCGCAAACGCGACGGAACGCCCGACGTGACCTCGTCGGGCTCGTTCGTGATGGTCGACGGATCGGTGATCCGGCTGACGAATGAGCAGTTTCGCATCCTCCCGAAAGGAAAGTGGCGATCGGCGCGATCAGGCGCCGTCTATCCGATGGGCTGGCGGATCGAAGTTCCGGCCCTGAACCTCCGCCTCGACGTGAGCGAACGAATGCGCGCGCAGGAACTGATCACCGACGCCTCGACCCAGGTGACCTACTGGGAGGGCGCCGTCGCAGTTAGAGGGAACCTAGGCGAAACCTCGATCGCCGGGAAGGGGTATGTGGAGTTGACGGGGTATGGGGGGAAGTAGGCAGTAGACAGTAGACAGAAGACAGTAGCCCGCCCACCCTGGCGGACGCCATTGAGTGCAATGCGTCCACTTCGATGACTGAAGGAGAAGTGTCATCCTGAGCGTAGCGAAGGATCCCCTTACTACTGGCTGTATCGCAGGTTTCGGGGGATCCTTCGCTGCGCTCAGGATGACACCTCGAGCCTGAGGTTAACCTCATTGGCTCTCGGGGCGGGGGGTACTGTCTTCTGTCTACTGTGTGCTGTCTACTCTCCCCCTCCCAGACAAAACATTCCGGCCCCCTTCCCGTACCACTCCTCACGGAGGTACCACAATGAACGCAATCAGCCCTCGCAGGCTTCTGCTTGCCCTCGCCCTTTCTGCTTCGATCGCCGTTCCGGCGGTGGCGGAGACGGCTTCGGAAACCGTCTCGAAAACGCTTGACGTTCAGGCGGGCGAACAACTCGATCTGTCCAATGTGAACGGATCGGTCAAGATCACGACGTGGGACCGGTCTCAGGTAGCGATCAAGGCGGAGAAAGAGGTCAAGACCGGCATTTCTGTCCCGGCGAAGGATGCTCTCCAGCAGCTTCAGGTGGTGGTCGGACAGGCAGGCGGAAAAATCACGGTGGAGACGAGGCATCCGAAGAGCTCGAGCGGTGCCTTCTCATGGCTGACCGGATCTAACGTCGATGCGCAGGTCCGTTACGAGATCACAGTTCCCCGCAGCTTTAATCTGAAAGTTCGCACTGTGAACGGAAGCGTGTCGGTCGATGGTGTCACCGGAAATCACAGCATCCGGACGACCAACGGCGCGATCACTGCCAAGGGAACGTCCGGCGCCTTGAAGCTCGCGACGACGAACGGCGGGATCAACGCGGAACTGCTCCGGATTCTGCCGGGAGCTGAAATGTCATTCAATACGACGAACGGCCGGATCAACCTCTCGGTACCCTCCACCTTCGCTGCCACGCTCAGCGCGAATACGACAAACGGCACGATTGACAGCGACCTGCCGATCACGATCTCGGGGTCCGTGAGCAAGCGCTCACTCCGCGGAACGATCAACGGAGGCGGACCCGAAGTGAAGCTCGCGACGACAAACGGAAGCATCAAGGTCAAGAGCCTGTAGGTGTTGTCCGCCGTCGTGCTCTCCCTCTCCCCGCGAAGTCGGGGAGAGGGTGGCGCGCGGCATCCGCGCAGACGTTGAGGGCTTGCGCAATCGCAGCGCGCCGGGAGAGGGGCGTTGAGGGCTTGCCACGATTCATGCCGGTCGGCTGCATTTGAATTGAGTGCACGGCCCCTCACCCCTGACCCCTCTCCCCGTTCACACGGAGAGAGGGGAAGGCGCGCTCTGCGCTTCCATCGAAACTCGCATACCCCTGGTCTCTCCCATCTTTTTGTTACAACTTCCTGCTGGTTTTCCGATTTTGTATTGTGAATTCTTCGCAAATTCACAGAAATCGAATACCATCGCTTGAAATAAACGCGATCGGTTCAACCCACACAGGAGGTCCCATGCCCAACCGAGGTTCCTTTCGGCCGTTTTCACTGGCCGCACTGATTGCCCTTGTGATTCTCGTTGCTCCGCTGTCTTTCGCCCAGCAGACCGGCTCCATAAGCGGGACGGTGACGACGAGCGATGGTAGCGGCCTGCCGGGAGTCACAGTCGAGGCGAGCTCGAACGTACTGCCGCAGGCACGCGTGACGACCACAGGTCTGAACGGTGATTACAGGATGCCGGCTCTTCCGCCGGGACAGTACGTCGTCCGGTTCACACTTTCCGGCCTTTCCACGCAGTCGCGCTCCGTGCGGGTAAATCTCGGACAGGACGCTCTGGCCAACGCAACGCTCGGAATGGACGCCCTGGCTGAAACGATCACTGTTTCCGCTGAAGGCACGCTCGTCGACACGACATCCACGGAGATTAAGAGCTCCCTCAATCAGGAAGCGCTCGATCAGCTTCCGATCGGCCAGGAGTATCGGGATCTGCTCAAACTCGCACCTGGCGTTCAGTACACCGAGAACGTCGTTCGCGGGCCGTCCGCGGGCGGCAGCGAGCAGGACAACGTCTACCAGTTCGATGGGGTGAACGTCACCCTGCCCCTCTTCGGAACGCTGGCAGCTGAGCCTTCGACTCACGACATTGCCCAGGTCACCTACATCAAGGGTGGGGCCAAGGCCGTCGATTTCAACCGTTCAGCCGGTTTCACCATCGATTCGGTCAGCAAGTCCGGAACGAACGAGTGGGGCGGAGAGGTCAAGTATCAGATCCAGCCGGACAGCTGGGTAGGAGACCGCGACGGCGCCAGCGGTTCGACATTCGATCAGGACCGCGACTGGGCCACGATCGGACTGGGTGGTCCGGTCGTCCGTGACCGTCTCTTCTTCTACGGGTCATACTATCGGCCCACAATTGATCGCGCGAATATAGCGAACGCATACGGCGAGGTCCCCGACTTCGACAGCACGCGGGACGAGTTCTTCGGCAAGGTGACCTTCACGCCGACGGGCAATATTCTGCTCCATGGAAGCTACCGCGATTCCGACCGGACGGCCGAGAACGGTGGCGTCGGCGGCTTTACCGCGGCGACTGCAGCTTCGGACGAAGTCTCGGGTCAGACGATCGGAATTCTCGAGGGCTCGTGGGTCATCAATGACCGCAGTTTCGCGACCGCGAAATTCACCGATTACGCGCTCGAGACGGGTTCGGTTCCGAACACGCTTCTGAGCGTCGTCCCATCGGGTGCTCTCGGTACCCGTTTGAACTTGAACAGCCTCGATCAGATGGGCCTCTTCTCAGTTCCTTCCCCATCGACGAACGCGGAGTACAACGCATTCATCGCACCGCTGATCGACCGCTATGGTTTCCTCCGAGACGGAGTTCGGACCGGCGGTGGCGCGGTCGGCGGCGCGTCTCAAATCAACTTCCAGGATTTCTATCGGCAGGCCGGGCAGCTCGGCTACGACTACACCTTCGGCCAGAACGTCACGCACACGATTCACGTCGGCTACCAGTACTCGAAGGACGAGGAGGATCTGACCCGCTCGTCCAACGGGTTCGGCAGCATCATCGTCCCCACCAATTTCTCCACCTGCCCCGCAGCGGTTACTACCTGTGGGGGGCAGCGAGTGGCCTTCCAGGCCGATTTCCAGCGCTCGAACGTGGGAACGGGGACTCAGGTCATCCACTCCGAATTCGAGCAGCACAACATCGAGATCAACGACACGATCCAGATGGGCGACTGGGCATTCAATGTCGGTGTGATGCTGAGCAACGACATCCTGTACGGCCAGGGACTACGCGAAGATTCTTCGACGATCTCCGGCTTCGTCGCCGCTCCCGGCAACAAGTACAAGATGTACGAGGTTGACTTCGACGAGCAGATCCAGCCGCGTCTCGGCGCTACCTGGGCCTACAACTCGCGCGACACGGTGTATGCGAGCTACTCGCGTTACAACGCCGCGGCGACCTCACTGCCTCGCGCCGCTTCATGGGATCGGAATACCCTCGGACTGGTTACCCGCGCCTTTTTCAATCAGGAGGGCGTGCTCATAGGGAGCGAGCAGCGTGCGTCGAGCTCGGGCAAGTTCTTTGCTGATGATCTCGATCCCCGCTATACGGACGAATACATGGTCGGAACTGCGCGGCAGGTGAGCGATCGTCTGAGCGCCCGCTTCTACGCGCGGCATCGCTATTCGACGAACTTCTGGGAAGATACAAACAACGACGCACGAGTGGGTTCGCGGTACGCAGCGCCTCCCGAGATCGCTGAGCTGGGCCTCTACATCCCGGATCTCGCTGCCCGGATCGCCCAGGTGGGAAGCGGCTCCACTTACGTCATCGCGCAGCTCGATGGAGCGTTCACCAAGTATTACGAAGCGACCCTCGAGTCCGATTTCCGCGCCACAAACAACCTGATGCTTCGCGGCACATACACCTGGAGTCATTACTACGGTAACTTCGACCAGGACAGCACGAGCACCACGTATGACTTCGCGACGTTCATCGGTTCGTCGAACCTTGCGGACGGTCCGGGACGGAACGTGTGGGACCGGAAATACGGCAACCTGCACGGCGACCGGCGTCACCTGTTCAAGATCAACGGTGCGTACACTTTGCCGTGGAACTCGACGCTCGGCGCATTCGCCATTTATCAGTCGGGCCACGCCTGGGAAGCCTGGGACCACAGGCCTTACCTGCGTCCGGGTAACACGAGCACGAGCGACGTCAACCGCTACGCCGAGCCGGCCGGATCGCGCACCACCGATCCACACTACCAGCTCGATCTGAACTACACGCAGAACATCCCCTTCGGCGGACTCAACGTCCAGCTCATCGGCGAGATGTTCAACGTATTCGACAAGCAGACGGGCTACAGCCCATTCCCAGCGGTGAACAGTTCTCTGTTCGGAACTCCGCGGGTCCAGTACGCTCCGCGGCGCTACCAGCTGGCGGTGCGGCTGGTGTTCTAAAGGCAGCGACGACGTAACCGAGGGCCCGGGAGAAATCCCGGGCCTTTTTGTTTCTGTACACGCGCTGGAACGGTCTTTCCCTCTCCCCGAACGTCGTTCGCTGGCGAAGACGCAGACGCGGGCGGGGAGAGGGAAAGGACGTGTTACTGGAACAATCGCTCGCGCTCGATCAACGCTCTCGTCGTCGCGTCCGCGTTCCGCCTGGCCGCTTCGATTCGCGAGGCGACGTCCGGCTCGCGCAGCAGCGCGCTCACCTGCGCGCGTTTGAACAGCGCCATCGCATAGCCGGGGTGCGACGAGGGAACCCGATCGAGCGAATCGCGGGCATCCTCGAACCGGCGCGCGTCGAGGTAGAGCACGCCGAGCTCCAGGTCGTAACGAAACGCGTCGCCCTGTGTCGAGTGCGCGCGCTCGAACGACTCGAGCGCCACCGGCGTATTGCCGGAAGCCATCGCGAGCTGGCCCACATGAAGCAGCTCTTCCGGCGTGGCCGCCTTCATCGTCAGTGCCCGCTGGCGCAGCTGCAGCGCTTCTTCGATGCGTCCCTGACGCTCGCGCCCCTCTGCCAACGCCTCGATTGCTGGAAGACGATCCGGCGTCTCCGCGAGCACTTTTTCCAGAAGCGGAATCGCCCGTTCCCACTCGCCCGTCCGCGCGTAGTGCAGCGCCATGTAATGCCGCACGTCGCTCGATGCCGGCGCGATCGACTCCGCTCTCCTGAACGCTGCTAGCGCACGGTCATTCTGTCCGAGCGCCGAGTTTGCAGCCGCGATCCGAAGCGCCGTCATCAGATTGTGGGGATCCGCGGCGAGGATTTTTTCGAGAAGCGGGATAGCCCGGCGATATTCGCCGGCGACGAAGAGTCCGGAGGCGCGGTCGAGATCGCCGAACATATGAGCCATGTCGCGGGGGCGCGGGGCATCGGGCCGCACGACAGGCCGGGAGTCCGAGCCGACGTATCCGAGGCTCGCGAGGCGCTTGCGCTCCTCCTCGCTGATGTTCTGTGCAGTCGGTTGCACTTCGAGTGAAGGAACAGGGTAGTCGCGCAGCGCCTGTCGTACGCCGCGCGAGAGCGCCGCGTCTGAGGTCAAGTCGCGCGTTTCTCCGTAATCCGCAATCACGTCGTAGACCTCGATCGTACCGGCACGGATCGCCTTGAGTCTCCCGTCGATCGCCATCATCTGCGGCTGCCAGCCGAAGTTGAGAAACGGCTTCATCGCTTCGCCGACGACGACTTCACTCTCATCGCTGCGAAGGCTGCTCTCGGCTTCGAGTCCTGCGAGATCGAGAACAGTGTGAAAGACGCGGCGGTTGCTGACGGGCCGATCGCTCGTACCAGGCGCGATGTTGTCACCGACAATGACGAGCGGAACGTGCATCGCTCCCTGATAGACGAGATTGCCGTGCTGCGCCTCGCCATGCTCTCCGAGACTTTCGCCGTGATCAGCTGTGACGATGACTGCGCCGCTTGCCTGATGCTTCTGGAACGCATCAACGAGGCGTCCCATCTCCTGGTCCATCGACGCGACTTCTCCGGCGTAGGGATTCGCCGCGTAACGGGTTTTGAACGGCTCCGGCGGCTCATACGGATAGTGCGGGTCGAAGTAGTGGACCCAGAGGAAGAGCGGCTTTTCAGGAGCTGTGCCCTGCAGGTGAGCGACCGCGAGGTCCGTCGTCTCTTTCGCAGTGCGCTCGGAGCTTCCCTCACCCATCTGGTCTTCGTACACGTCGAACCCTCGGGCCAGGCCGTATCGGCGGTCGAGCGGATAGGCCGAGATGAACGCGGCGGTCTGATAGCCGGCATCG
>JBGSYJ010000020.1:0-2126 GCA_041750915.1 Thermoanaerobaculia bacterium
CCGAAAGTCCCAGAAGCCGATCGCGCCCGTGTAGACGCCGCGCGGAACCGGTTCGAGCCGGCGGATACACTCGACGACCGCGCGCTTCGGTGCACCGGTGATCGATCCCGACGGAAACATCGCCGCAAAGACTTCGGCGAAAGGCCGCGTTCCGAGGCCTTCTGCGCGGATCGTCGACTCGAGATGGAGAACGTGTTTGAGCCGTATGACGTCTCGGAATGAGGCCACCCGAACCCGGCCCGCCGGCGCGACTCGTCCGAAGTCGTTCCGGATCAGATCGACGATCATCAGATGCTCGGACGCGTCTTTCCTGCTCGAGAGCAGCCACTCGGTGTCGGAGCGATCGCGGCCGGTCCGCTCGATCGTCCCTTTGATCGGCCTCGATTCGGCTATCCCGGTTGCCGCGTCGTATCGCAGAAAAACTTCGGGCGAAGCACTTGCGATCTGCCAGTCGCCACCATTGATGAAAGCGGAACAGCGGGGAATGTCGTCACCGGTGATCGCCAGATAGAGTGCGTACGGATCCCATGCGCCAGGGGATGAGAACCGGCGGGTCAGGTTCACCTGGTAGAGATCGCCGCGCAGGATCGCCTGTCTGATCTCCTCGACGGCGGCGCGGTACTCAGCCGCGTCCAGCGATTCGGACATCGCGCCTGGTGGATTCTTCGGTTCCCGGGGTCTCACTGCGGACTCGCGCATCGATTTGAGATCAGCCCGCAGCCGGCCGAGATCGTGTTCGAAACAGAAAAGGTGCGCTACTCCCGACGGATCGATGGCAACTACAGACTCGTGTCGTGCGAACCAGAGTGGAGGCTCCGGCGGGTCGTCGTCGTAGAAGGCGGCGCCCCACGAGCTCGCGCCCGCCTCGTAGCCGATGTAACCGATCCAGCCTCCCGCGAACGGAAGCCGGTCGTCATCCGAACTAACGGGTCGCGTCTGATCCCGGGTGATCGTCTCGAGAACAGCCTGCCACTCTTCGACGCGCGATGGCGAAAGGCTGGTCAATTCTTCGGGCCACGGGAGGATGATTTTCCACGGACCTCTGTCGCTCCAGCCCTCGAACATGGCTGCACCTTCCCGTGCAAGCAGCAGGTCGAGGCCGTCGCGATCGGGCAGATCTCCCTGTTCGAGTGGGAAGAGTTGCATGCCGGGCATCGCGGGAGTGTACCGCGGGGACGATTCTATTCGTGGCGCATCCAGCCTCTGGAACCTATCTTGATAGATCGGTCCAAGGAGGTTTTCATGGCAAAGGAGTGGAATCAGGACGCTGCATCACCGGACGAAATCCTCAGTGAAGTTCTTGAAGGGTCGGTCGAGGATCCCCCTTCCGAGCTCAACGCGGATCCTTCCGGAGAGACTGCCGACAACCCCGACTGGTGGAGGGGCGACGGCTCGAGCGACGGCGAGGTTTACTGAGGGGCTCCGAGTCCTGTCATCCGGCCCTCCAGTTGCCACGGTGGGAGTTCACCGTGGCAACTGCCGTTAAGATGTCGTCTGTGGCAGAGCGCTTGCTCTGCGCCTCGATCAGATGACACGGCACATTCAGGTTCTCGACCGGCTCGCTCTCATGGGCCCGAACCTCCATTCCCACCAGCCGTGCATCAAGTGGAAGATCGATATCGGTTCGCTCGAGGAGCGACCGTCCAGCGTCATCCCTGGATTCGTCGAACGCCTGATGGCGAAGATGCCTTCGCTGATCGAGCACCGCTGCTCGGAGGGCGTTCGCGGAGGTTTCAAGACGCGCCTCGACATGGGGACATGGATGGGGCATGTGATGGAGCACGTCGCGCTCGAGTTGCAGAATCTCGCAGGATCGCGAGTGGGATTTGGCAGGGCACGGTCTGCGGACGAGACCGGCGTCTACTACGTCATCTATCAGTGCGAGGAACGTGAGACCGGCCTGTCGGCGGGACACTTCGCGCTCGACCTCATCGAGGCACTCATTGACGAGACCGAATTTCAGTTCGACGCTCGGCTCGCCGAGCTCCGCGCTCTTCACGCCCGCAGCATCCTCGATCCCTCAACCCAGGTGATTGTCGATGCGGCGAGAGCACGCGACATTCCCCTGCTTCGGTATGAGGCGGGGAACCTGGTTCAACTGGGACACGGCTCGCGCGCGAAACGGG
>JBGSYJ010000021.1:0-2462 GCA_041750915.1 Thermoanaerobaculia bacterium
GTCCAGCCGATGAGAACTGCAGCTGCTGGGTCGACGGGTCGAGGACGCCGAAGAAAAACGTCATCATCATCCGCTTCGGCGCCGTCTTGAGAACAGTCTCGTTGAGGACCTCCATGACGCGACGAGGCGAGGAGTCGTAGCTGACCTGCACGAGGAGCGCTGATTTTGCCATCGCCATGACGATGCCGCTCGTGAGCCCGTGGCCCGCGACGTCGCCAAATGCGAAGCCGATCTTTCCGTCGGCCAGCGGAAGAAAATCAAAGTAGTCGCCGCCGATCTCTGTTGCAGATCGGTAGTGCGAGGCGACTGACACGCCAGTGATATCCGGCTCTCCATGAGGGAGAAGGGCGGCCTGAATCCTGTTCGCCGCGTCGATCTCGGCTTTCACCCGTTCGCGCTCCGCGATCCGCCGGACATGTGGAGCCAGGTCTGCGTATTCGTAGACTACCTCCCGACGGGTCATCAGCCCGGCCACTGCGGTGAGAAGGATTCCTGCCAGAGAGATGCCCAGGGTGAGCCACGAGGCCGTTACCGCCGAACCTTCGGCCGCTCGCAGATAGGGCAGAAAGCCCACGAGCATCGTGGCCGAGAAGAGCGAGACGACCGTCGCAAGGAGATCGGTTTTCAGAAAGAGCCAGGTTGCAGCGAGTATCCCGCCGAAGCCGAGGATCGTCTGCAGGGTCACCGGTCCGATCGGCGCCCGGACGGCCATCATCGCAGTGCCGATGACCGCCGCCGCGACGACCCCGACGAACAGAACCCGCCGCTTGTTTGCATACGCCAGCGCGAAGAGAATCGCGAGAAGCGATACCGCGAGAGCCTCACGAGCCGCGGAAATCAGGAGAGTCAACGGACCGCCGGACGACGAGAGCAATGTGTAGGTCTGTCCACCGATCACTGGCCAGGCGAATCCGTTCATGATGCCGATCGCCGGAGGCAGAAGGGCGGCAGCGGCGACCAGCGGCGAAACCAGAAGACCGGCCATCAGGGCGCGACCGACCGTGGCGCTCATCACTTCGCGGCGAAGGACCGCATCGAACGACGCGAGCCGTTCACCCCAGCGCTCGCGTGCGTAGCTCTCTCCGACTGCCCATGCGAGGAACACGAGCACGGAGATCGGCACGTCGTAGAACATGAAGCGGAAGGCCGCGAGCGCGAGCTCAGTGGTTCTCGCATCAACGCCGCCGAACTGCGTGAAGAGCGCGACCTGCGAGGCGGTCATCACGTTGAGCGCAAGGTGCAGGGTGATCGACAGTGCGAATACAAACGCGGCCGTGCCGACTCCCACTTCCCCGGCGTGATACTTCCTCAGAAAAATAACCAACAGCGTGATGAGCAGAACGAGCAGGATCCCCCAGCTGAAGAACGAGTTGGCGAGGTTCTCGCCGTCCTGGCCGCGGAACGCGCGGCCGTCGCTGTATTCCTCGATCAGAGCCCATCCCGCGAACGTGTCGCCGACGTAGTAGACGGAGAGGTAATACGAGAGCGAATCGAGTGGAAATTCGGATTCCACCTTGTAGCGGAAGATGTGATCCGTGCGGGCGAAGAATGCGGTTGGGCGCGCTTCCTCGAACACGGGGCCCGGCGCGCCGGGGAACTGGCGCGATGCGACGAAGCGGTCTGCCAGCGGGCGAAGGGCTTCCTCCTCCGGCTTTGCCCCGGCTGTTTCAGCGCGCGCTCGCCGCCGTGCCCCGAGCACCGTTCCATCCGTGCCGACCCAGACGGTTCCGAACTCAGGACGCTTTTCGAGGCCCGGACGAAAGTACGTCGTCGTGAAGTAACCGATTCGCGGTCCGACGACACGATCCGCCATCGCTGACTCCCGCAGCTCCGGGCGCGGATTCAGTTCCTCGACGAGCAGGGGAGAGTTCTCCCATACGGCCACGGCCCATGCTTTGCCGACATCGATTCCGAGCTCACGCGCCTGCCGGTCTGCGATCGACCGGGCCTGCGCGCGACTGATCGAGATCCCCTCCGGCTGCGGCGGGTCGAACCACGGCAGAAGCATCGCCAGACCAGCGACCCCGACGACGAAGGCCAGGAGGATAGAAAGCCGTTTCATGGATTGTTTCATCATACCGTGCCCGGCAGTACCGACCGGTTACAGGACGGTTATACGTAAATGGTGGGACGGGGTTCCGGGGGGGCGACGCGCCGCATGGGCATATGCACTGACTCTGACGATGAACCGGCCGGGACATTGCTTTACTGGGCAGACCACGCGCAGGCAATGCGAATGCAGCCGACCGGCATGAGTTGCTGCAAGTCCCGAACGCCCCTCTCCCGGCGCGCGACAATCTCGCCAGTTTTCGATGTCTGCACGAATTCCGCGCGCCACCCTCTCCCCGGCTTCGCGGGGAGAGGGAGAGCACGACGGCAACCCTTCTCGTCAGTACTCAACCAGCAGCCGCGCGGCTTTCTCGATTTCTTCATCCGACGGCAGGAAAACCTTCTCGAGAGTG
>JBGSYJ010000022.1:0-14961 GCA_041750915.1 Thermoanaerobaculia bacterium
ATCGATCGACGCGCCGCTCTGCTCGTCGGTCCTGCTGATCTTCTCGAAGCGGCCGTAGTTGAATCCGGCCACCCACATCGGCTTCTCGCTCTTCCAGACGGAGACGATCTCGTCACCTTCCGGCTCCTCGCGGAGGCGCACACCCGTCGCGATGAGGTTCTGTCGTTTCGGATAGCGGAACGTCAGTTCGTAGTCCGCCGCATCCGTGAAAGTTCCGATGTTCGGATACCAGCTCTCTCGTGCCTGCACCGACCAGCTGTCCGGCCCGACGGACTGAAGAACGTCGCGCCCGTCGTAGTTGAGCCGCAGCTGAATGGCCTCACCTTTTGTCAGCGCCGAGGGAAAGACGACAGCGGCATCAGCATCTGCGACTTCTTCACGGAAGAGACGTTTGAACCTGCCGAGCTCGACCTCCTCCTGGATGATTCCAACGGGAGTCCAGTCGCTTCCATCCTTCGAGTACGCCGCCTCTCGGAGGCGCAGCTTCGGAAGGATGTGAATCGGAAGGACGCGGATGTTCGCGGTCAGCGGCTCGAGGCGGATGGTCGTCGTTCCCTCGATCGCTGCGTTCGACGCGATCTTCGTTTCGATGCGGTACTCATGCGCGTCCGCGGCGAGCGTCAGCGGTTTGCCCCGCGCAGGTCCGGCAGCAGCGTTTCTGTTTCCGAGATACCAGAACCCGCCGTCCCGCTGGTCGAACGAGAGGAATCCAACCTCCTCACCACCGAAGAGCGAGAACCCGGCAGCGAGGTTTCCAATACCGGATGGATCGACGACGATCAACGCAGGCTGGTGCGCTCTTCCCTTCACCGAAGCGAGAAAGACGCCGTCGGCCGGCGAGTTGAGAAGATCGCGCAAAACCCGGAGATGGAGATTGACCCGCAACTCCTTCTTCTGGTGCGCGAGGTGCGATTCCCAGGCGCGGATCGCCTGCGGATCGGGAGTGCGCGTTTCCGCCGAGCCGCCCTTCTGGATGTCGTCCGTCGTCGCGTCGCCATACATCACGATCAACTCGCTGAAAGAATCGACGAGAGTCTCCCCGCCGGTGACCTGTCGGAGATGCTGCCGCTCGGATTCGGAGGGCGGTCTCAGCTCGTACGATCCTTCTCCGATGAAGACGGCAGCGAAGGTTCGGCCATCGGATGTCGGGGTGAGAAAGTGAAAAGTTCCCCGCGCGAAGGTGAAGGCGTAGGCATCGCGGGTGAGCTCGAAGTTCTCGACGGAAACGACCCGTCCATCCGGACGGGCGTCCCGCAGTTCCACATAAAGGGGAACTTCGGCGGCATGAACAAACGTGGAGACGGCGAAAACGAACAAGAGGAGAAGCTTTGGCATTGGACGAACCTCGGGGGGATACCTTCCGTTTTTGTCCGACAAGTCTAACCCATCGGGGTGGCGGGACAGTCGCGCCCGCTGATCAGGAACAAATCGCAGCGCAGGAGAGGTTGCATCGACCAAACAGGAGGAGATCACCAATGAACAATCGGTCCCCGAGGATTGCGGCGGCCCTCGCCGCTATCGTCGCTATGTCGCTCACGTTTGTCGTTTCCGCATCCGAACCGGCCAAAAAGCTGGTCAAGGTCGAGTCGAAACAGGTCTGCATGATCAACGAGCAGTTCATGGAAAAAGACCAGATTCTCGTCGAAATTGACGGAAAGATGTACTACGGCTGCTGCGCAATGTGCGTTGAGAAGCTGAACAAGGCCGAGAAATCGCGCTTTTCAGTCGATCCGCTCAGCGGCAAGAAGGTGGACAAAGCCCTGGCCGTGATCGGCGCCGACGAAGACTTCAACGTCTACTACTTCGAGAACGAAAAGAACCTCGAGGAGTGGAACAAGAAGCAAAGATGAAAGATGAAGGATGAAAGATGAAGGCCCCCGCCCGCCAAGGCTGGGTGGTGGCCTTCATACCATCTTTCATCCTCCCCGGCACCGCCCCGCCAAACGTTGGGCGGGGGGCTTCATCTTTCATCTTTCATCTTTCATCCTTCCTGGAAGCGCCCCTGCCAGATTGCGATAAGCTTCGCCCCCTGTGGCTGCTGAGAGTCTGGCAAGGGTCGTTGTTGCGATCGCTTTCGCGATCGGTCTCGCTGTCATCGTCGGCAATCCCAGAGTCCGGAGATGGGAAGAGCGCTTCGGCCTGACGGTTCTCGCGGCCTCCGGCTTCCCCTTTCTTCTTCTTGGCCTGGCTTTCAGCCGCTTCAACATCCTCTCCCTCTCTGTCCTGACCGATCTGACGCCGGCCTACGAATTCGGCCTCGGGTGGATCGGCTTCCTGGTCGGCACGCAGCTCGACGTGCGCCGTCTCGACAGGCTCCCGCGAACGCTTCTGCCGGTCATCGCGGCCGCTGCGATCCCGCCGATCCTCTTCGCTGCGGTCGCCTGCTCGCTCGTTCTCATCGGCTTCGGTGTGATGCAGGGCGACGGACTCGTGCGTGATGTCCTGATACTCACCGCATGCGCATCTGTCAGCGCTCCGGCAAATCTGAGGCTGCTCCTTCAGGGTTGCAGGAAGGAGACGCATGACCTTGTCCTCGAGGTCACGAGGATCGACCAGCTGGTTGCGCTCGCGATTCTGGGATTCGTGGCCGTTACGTTCCGCCCTGACAGCACAATCGTCCTGTGGGATGTATCTCGAAGCGGCTGGTTTCTGATCACCCTCGGACTCGGGTCGATCCTCGGATGGCTCGTCTACATCCTCGTGCGAGGCGCGGCGAACCGCGCGGAGGAAGCGACGCTGGTGATGGGAGGCGTTGCGATCGCGGCTGGAGTGGCCGGCTATCTCGCACTGTCAGTGGCCGTCGTCTGTGCGCTGGCGGGCGCAACCCTGATCAACTTTCCGCTCAAGCGGCGGGATCGCCTGATCGAGAGTCTCAGAGCGCTCGAGCGGCCGCTCTATCTGCTATTCCTCTTCATTCTCGGGACGACCTGGCGCCCGGAGGAGTGGCAGGGATGGGTTCTCGGGATCGTCTTTGCGCTCTCGCGGGGCTATGGCAAGCTGATCGGCGCACGCATGGCGATACGGATCAAGTCCTCCGACCTTCCGAGCGCCGAGCGTTTCGCGCTATCAATCCTGCCGGAGAGCGTCGTGGCGATCGTCGTGATCTTCACGCTGGCAACTCATGGTACGAGTCTGCCTGCTGCGCCGGTACGTTGGGCGATCAACGCCGTCATCGTCGGCAGCGTCCTCACCGAGATCGTCGTTCAGATGCTCCAGCGACGTTACCGGCGTGCGCTCCAGCGTGAGGCGATTGCACTCGGAGGGAGCCTGCCGTGATCCGGGCGCTGTTCGTGTTGCTGTTCGCCTGGGCGCTGACCTACGCTGCGCGATCGTTCGTTCCCGCCGACGCGGAGGTTTTGGGTTCGGGAGCAGCGCTGGCATTCGGATTCCTGCTGGTCGCCGCAATCCAGTTCGGCAAGGTTTTCGATGGCCTTCGTCTTCCCCACCTGACCGGCTACATCCTGTGCGGACTGCTGTTCGGCCCTGAGGTACTCGACCTCATCACGAAACGAATGCTCGAGGACCTGTCGCTGATCAAAGGGACCGCCGTCGGGCTGATCGCGTTTCTCGCCGGTTGCGAGCTGAACTTTCGCGCGCTGCGGCCCCGGCTCCGCGGCATTCTTTCAACGGCCGTCTTCACGATGATCGCCTCCTCCGCGCTGCTGTTCGGGCTTTTCTACTGGATCACTTCGCAGCTTCCGATCACCGCAGGCTTCACGGGCATGGAAAGGGCGGCCGTGGCGCTTCTCTGCGCGAACGTGCTGGTTGCGTTCTCGCCAGCGGTCGTCATCGCGATCATCTCGGAGACACGATCGAGCGGGCCTCTGACGCAACTCTGCATCTCAGCGGTCGTCATCGCCGACCTTCTGATCGTGATCACATTCTCGCTCTCGAGCGCGTTCGGGCACGCCGTCTTCCCCGCAGCCGGAAAGGGGGTCGGCTTCGAAGCCCTGGGGCCGCACATCTTCGGCTCGATCTTCGTCGGCGCGCTGCTCGGACTGCTCCTCGCGATTTACGTCCGGCTCGTCGGCGTCAGAAGCGGCCTTTTCATGTTCGCGATGTTGTTCATCATCGCCGAGGCCGGACGTCCGCTGCACCTCAACCCGCTGCTGGTCGGCCTCGCGGCAGGGTTGTTTCTCGAGAACCTCACGCCGATCGGAGGGAACCAGATCGCGAAGGAGACGCAGCCGGTATCTCTGCCGACATTTGCCATCTTCTTTGCAGTGATCGGCGCCGAAGTGCATCTGCGGGCGTTTCTTCACGTGGCACCGTTTGCAATTGCAGCTGCTGTCGTGCGCGCGATGGGTATCTACATCGGAACATTCATCGCAGCGAAGTACGCGCCCCTCGATAAGGTCCTCGCCCGCAACGTTCCGTTCGGCCTTTTCCCGCAGGCAGGCGTTGCCATCGCCCTCGCGGTTCTCGTGCTCAACGACTTTCAGCCGTGGGGCCAGGTTCTCGGAACCGTGCTGCTCGGATCGATCGTCGTGAACGAGATGATCGGACCGGTTCTGTTCCGCATGGCCCTGCAACGCGCAGGCGAGATTCCAAAGGAAGAGGAATCGGCCGCGCCGAATGGAGTAGTCGTAACGGCGTGAGGAGTGGGGGGCGCCGTAGTGCTCCCCTCTCCCCGCGAAGTCGGGGAGAGGGTGGCGCGCGGAATCCGTGGAGTCGTCGAGGACTTGCAAGATCGTCGCGCGCCGGGAGAGGGGCGTTGGGGGCTTGCAGCTTCTGGTGGCGGTCGGCTGCATTCGAATGCTTGCGCGGCCCCTCTCCCCTTGCCCCTCTCCCCGTTCACACGGGGAGAGGGGAATGCGGCCTCGCCTTCGCGCGCTCACAGCGCTATCCAGGCGAGATGTCACCCCTCAAACGACACCACGCAGTGCCGCAGTCTCGCGCTTCCCTCGATCACGATTGCGGCGATGTAGCCGGTAGCGGGTGTGAATGCATCCATGGACCATCGCGTGACTTCAGCGGGATCGATGGCCGCCGACACGAGTCTCGGTCGCTCTGCAGGATCGATCGAGACTTCGAACGAGTCGAGCGGCATCGAGAGACCTTCTCCGCGCGCTTTGATGTAGGCCTCCTTCCGCGTCCAGCAGGTGAAGAAGGCACTTCTCTGATCGGTCTCGGTCCGCAGGATGATCTCGGCCTCTCCGGGAGCGAAGAATCTGCGCGCTAGGGCTCCGGCGTCATGAATCTCCCGGATCTGCTCGATGTCGATGCCGACTTCTTTCCCGAGCGTCATTGCGTAAACGGCGAAGGGTCCGGAATCGGACATGTTGAATCGAATCGCGCCCTCGATGAACGGCTTGCCGTGTGTCTCGTAACCGAATCGGATCGATTCGGGGCTCGTCCCGGTCTGAGCAGCGAGAAGGAAGCGGAGAATTCCGCGGGCAGCCGTGAAACGGCGGCGGTGCTTTTCGAAGCGGAACCTGTCCGCGCGATCGACCTCATCCGTGGAAAGGACGCTCCTGAACCGATCGAGCCAGAACTCGCCGGGCTCCAGCGAGGCGCTCCAGATCACCACTTCGCCTTCCGTTAGAAAAAAATCCGGTGCGCTCACGCAGGAGGCGAGACTCCAGGAAACGCTTTCAGAAGGCTGGCTCTCGCGATTCATTCTCAGTCATCATCCATTCATCCGTGTCCCGCACTGCATGAGAGCGCACCGGAGGGGCGCCTTCTGATATTCTGCGGCCACCCGTTGAGAGGCCCTTCTCCGAAACGAAGAGAGGGACGAGGTGATCGTACACGAAGGCCCGAACCATCGGGTACGAACCGACTGGAGGTCGATTGACAGATTCAGGGCAGGTAGTCCTGGTGGTCGATGCCGACGAATCAACGAGAGTGGGAGTCACGACGATGCTCCGCACTGCCGGAATCGACGCGATCGAATCCGAGGATGGGTTCGAGGCGGTCGGACGGATCGAGGCGGGATCGTACGCTGCGGTTCTCCTCGACGTACGGGACATTCCCAGCCGCGTCGACCGGACCGTCCCGATGGGATTCGCCGTACTCGAGCACATCAACAAGAGCCGGCCGGAGATGCTCAGCCGCGTCATCGTGATGACGGCCAATGCAGCCATCTTCGTGACGTCTCCCTGGTACGACCGCGTGGGCGGCTTTCTGCGCAAGCCCGTCGAGTCCGAGGTCATGCTGGCGATGGTCCGCTCGAAGCTGGACGCGGCAGTCTGATGCCGGACGGCCTAAGTTGAGCGGAGTGGTGTCATCCTGAGCGAAGCGAAGGATCCCCTGATTGCTTGCACAGAGCGAATTCTGAGGGGATCCTTCGCTGCGCTCAGGATGACACCCGTTCGTTGCCGTGTAAGGCCATCGAGTCTGACGCATTAAAAAAACGGACGGGCCGACTGCGCCCGTCCGTCCAATACTTTCACGTGGCCCGCTGCCCGGCCGGAGGATTTTCTGAGGCTGGAGGTGGGTAGGCTGTAAAACCGGCGTGGATTCGCTGCTGCAGCACAAAATGCGGTTGCAGCCGAACAGAGGCCATCGTGAATGTCGTTTTCATGAGCGGCATTGCCGTTTTCATGCTCAACAAAGAAGAGCGTGATTTTCTTCACGCATCCTCCATGAAATTGAGCTATGGAATCGGTAAGTGAGAACGCGGCTACCGCATTCCGCCTGCAGCGCCGTCTCTGTGAATGATCGGTGAATTCACGCCGAGATTCGGACGATGGAGTGAGGGAAACCCAACGGTAATGGTACATAAAAAGGAAACTAAAAAGATTGTATTAAACTAATACAAATTTGCTATGGATTTAAAGACTATAGAATCTTGTACGGTCCGGACCGCGCTCTCCCTGCTTTGATCCTCGCGGGGAGCGGCGCATAATCGCCCTGAAGATGACCAAAGGGATGCCATTCATCGTCGTGGTAGTCGATCACGACGATCAGGTTCGGGCATCCCTGACCCAGCTCCTCCGCGATCATGGCTATGCGACGCTCGACTGTGGCACGTCTGGCGAAGCGCGCCAGATGCTGCATGAGTATCCCTGGGATCTGGCGATCATCGAGCAGCAGCTCCCCGACGACGACGGGATCCGGCTCTGCAACGAGCTGAAGTCCGAACAGGAGCTCTCCTCACGCTACCTCATCGTAGGCCTCGAGGGGGGTCGCGGAGGTGACGGCGTGAAAGCTCTCGATCAGGGGGCGGACGACTTCGCCGTCAAACCATTCGATGCAGAGGAGCTTCTGGCGAGGATCCGCTCGGGAAGGCGTATCGTCGACCTTTCGAAGAGGCTGCTCGGGCTCAACCGACAACTCGAGACGCTTTCGATCACCGACGGGCTGACCTCGCTGTACAACCGGAGATATTGCGAAGAGCAGCTCGAACGCGCCTTCGAGCGCGCGGTGCGTTATGAACGCCCCTTCTCCCTCATCCTGTTCGACGCAGATAATTTCAAAGAGGTGAACGACACGCACGGACACAGCGTGGGCGATCGCGTGCTCAAGGAGCTCGCAATGATGCTGACTCACACGGCGCGCTCAACGGACGTCGTCGCCCGTTACGGAGGAGACGAGTTCGCCATCATCTGCCCGGAAACCGGTCCCGAGGCGGCGTTCCATTGCGCCGAGCGCATCCGGATGAAGATCGCCGAGTCCCCGATCCACGTCGGGGATATCAGAATCGACATGTCGTTCAGCGCAGGGATCGCCAGCGCACCGACGGAGGAGATCACCATTCCCGCCAGGGTGATCGAAGAAGCGGACCGCGCTCTCTACCGCGCGAAAGAGGACGGGCGGAATCGTTCGGAGATAGCGAGAGGAAAGTAGACAGGACACAGTAGACAGTAGACAGTAGACAGTAGCCCGCCCGACCCCTGTGTACTCGCTCAAGTAGAGGGACATTCCGATGTCCCTCGTTCCAGGCAGTGAAGCGGTGCGACATCTGGCGCATTCATCCCGGTCGTCGCCCCATGACGCGCAAGTTCCATTCAGCCCGAGAACGGCGGATCGGAATCCGCCGCTACTTCGCGCGGTAGCGTACGCCATCCGTAGCGCCCGCCCGGGTGGGCGGTCTACTGTCTACTGTCTACTGTCTACTGTCTACTGTCTACTGTCTCCTGTCTCCTGTCTCCTGTCTCCTGTCTCCTGTCTACTAGAGCTTCCGCCTCACTTCCTCGAGCGAAAACACCAGATCGTCGATATCCTGTTCGAGGGTGTTGAAGACTGCGGGGATTGCTTCGAAGTCGCCCCGCCGGGCCATCATTTCGAGTTTTGCCGCGAGGCCGATCGCGCCGGTATGCGGGAAATTGCTGACAGCGCCCTTGAGCCGGTGCGCAACCGCCGCCACCCCTTCGGCGTCGTTTCCGGCGATCGCCTTTTCCAGCTCGCTCATCATCTTCGGCGCCTCTTCGATGAAGAGCGAACAGATCTTCATCGCCAGGTCTCGGTTTCCATCGACGCGCAGGAGAATTTCCTCAGGAGTTACGAGCAACTCCGCGTCGTCGTTGTCGGAGGGCTCCGGAAGCGCGTCCCGCTCCCCGAGAGTCTCGATCAGCTGGAACAGCTCCTTCGCATTGAGCGGCTTGGTGATGTAGCCGTCCATGCCGCCGGCGAGGCACCTCTCGCGATCGGCGGCGCCGGCGTGAGCCGAGACCGCGAGGATTGGTGTCCTCGCGCCATCGAGCCCTTCCGCGGCACGAATCCGCGCCGTCGCCTCGAGGCCGTCCATGTCCGGCATGCGGACATCCATGATGACGAGGTCGAACTTCCGCTCTCCGAATCTTGCGAGCGCTTCGTTTCCGTTGATCGCAAGAACGGCACGGTGGCCCCACCGCCGCAGAAGTCCCGAGGCGAGCTCTCTGTTCACCGGGTCATCGTCTGCAACGAGCACGTCGAGGCTGCGCCGTCCCTTCAGCTCGTCGCGCCGTGATGTTGCCGAGCGCGGCTGGACGATCTGCATCGGGCTATGCAGAGCTCGAGTGATCGCATCCGAAAGCTCCATCGATGACACCGGTTTGGTCACGTAGCTCGACAGGCCGATTGCGCGGCAGCGTGCAGCACCTTCGAAGTCACCGGGCGAAGGAAGCATCATCACCATTGAGCCAGGCATCTGCGGGGAGCGCCGGATCGTCTCAGCGAGCTCGAAACCGTTCATGCCCGGAAGTCCTGCATCGATGAGGACGAACGCGAATGCACGCTCCCCTTCCTCTGCCGAGGAAAGCTTCGCCAGCGCCTCTTCTGCCGACGAGGCACCTTCCGTTTCGAGATCCCAGGCGCTGACCATCGACGCAATGATTTCGCGGGCGAGGGGATGATCGTCGACGATGAGCACACGCTGCTTCGATCGGCTCATCGGAAGGATCGGACGGGACTCCACGGTCGCAACGCGCTGCAGCCAGAGCCGCACGGTGAAGTGAAACGTACTTCCCCCGCCCTCATTGTTCTCGACCCAGATCGAGCCGCCCATCAGCTCGACCAGCCTCGCCGAGATCGACAGTCCGAGTCCCGTTCCTCCATAGCGCCGGCCAATCGTCTCGTCCGCCTGCGCGTACGCTTCGAAAATCTGCTTCTCCTTCCCCTCAGGAACTCCGGGACCGGTGTCCCGCACTGAAACATGCAGAACGACATCCTGCCTGTTGCGTGTTTCGGCCTCGAGGCGGACGACAACCTCCCCGCTGTCGGTGAACTTGATCGCGTTTCCGATCAGGTTGACGAGCACCTGACGGAGCCTGCCGTCGTCGCCCACGACGTGATGAGGGACGTCGCGCTGAATGTGATGCGCGAGCTCGATCTGTTTGCGGTTCGCCGTCACACCGAACGAGCGGACCACTTCGTTGACGCGGTCATGCAGATCGAAGTGAACTGCCTGAAGATCGACCTTCCTGGCCTCGATCTTCGAAAAGTCGAGGATGTCGTTGATGACGCGCAGAAGCGACTGAGCCGAGGTATGCGCTGACTCGATGCAGGCGCGCTGCTCCTGATTGAGCTCTGACGCGAGCGCAAGCTGCGCCATCCCGATGATGCCGTTGAGCGGGGTGCGGATCTCGTGGCTGACCGTCGCCAGGTATTCGTTCTTCGCTTCGTTCGATTCTTCCGCCTGAAGCTTCGCCTCTTCGAGTTTGCGGGCCGCGGCTTGAAGATCGCGGATGATGGTCTGCGCGACCCGCAGGGCCCCGACGGTCTGTCTCCACCGGCGCGCGGCGCGGGCTTCGAGCGTCGCAAGATAAATCCCCACCGCATAGAGCGCGACGAGTTTCGCCGCCTCAGCGAGCAGACTGATCTCGCGCCCTTCGACAAGAACCATCCACCCTGTCAGAACCACGAGGAAAAGCGCAGCGAGGTGAACCGACCAGATAGGCCGTCGCAGAAATGCGAGCCCACGCCGCGGAGGCTCCGCCTCGAGTGGAGCGACATCCCCCGCAAAACGCCGGATGCGTGTGCGGATTGTCTCGTCCCCTCTGTATGGCTCGACACTCATTGGCATCATGATACCCGTCCGCCGCACGACCAGTTGTGGGTTGTGCACTCCCACCCATGCCCCCGAGTTGTGAGTTGTGAGTTCCCACCCTCCCGAGCTGACAGACCGAGAACAAGCAAGGCGGGGCGGCGCGACTCACAACTCACAACTCGGGTGGCCGGGCGGGCGTGCACAACTCACAACCGGTCGGGCGGGGGCTACGCCGCCGGCGCTTTGAGGACGTTCTTCACGCGCATGAGGAGGACGTCCTTCTGGATCGGCTTCCGGATGAAGTCGGCTGCGCCGAGCTCGAAACCTCGGATCTCGACCTGATCGCCTGTCAGTGCAGTCAGGCAGATGACGGGGATCTGGATCTTCTTCTCGTTCATGATCTCGAGAAGCTTGAGTCCGTCGAGGGTCGGCATGTGGAGGTCGAGAAGCACGAGGTCGAATCCTCGCCGTCCCAGCTGGAGGAGTGCATCGGCGCCATCGCCGGCGTGCACCATCTCGTATCCATTGCCGGCGAGAAAGCCATCGATGAGGGTGCGTGTCACCGCGTCATCTTCGACGACGAGAATTCCCCGGCCATCATTCGGCGAGAAGCTGGCTGCGACGCCCGCTGTCTTCTTGCGGGGTGTCTGCCGGAGGATCTCTTCGTAAACTTCCTTGGTCTCTTCCTCCGGCTCCATGCCGAGCTCGCGGTCGAGCAGGCCGACGCATGTCTGATACTGCTTCATCGCTGCCTCACGCCTTCCCTGCCGCGCGTAAAGACGCATGAGGGCGCGATGGACAACTTCCTGCAGCGGATCGAGCGCGAGAAGCCGCGCAGCGGTGCGCACAGCCATGTCGAGATTGTCGGCCTTGTTGTAGAGCGTAAGGAGCCGGGCAAGCGCTTCCTGCGCCAGCTCGCGCAACCGTTCGCGCTCATTGAGCAGCCATTCCTCGAAAGGCTCTTCGTTGACGATCAGACCTTCGAGGAAATCGCCCTGGTAGAGAGCTGCCGCTTCTTCGAGTGACTCTTCGGTGGCTACGCCGACGAGACGCTGAAACTCGATGGCGTCCACGACGATGACGTCGCGATTCAGAGCGAGACTGTCGCCCTCGACGAGAAGCACCGGCGGATCCTCGGAACCGACCGCCTTGCGCAGGCCGACGAGTGTCTGGCGGAGACTGTGCCGGGCCTGTTCCTCTCCAGTCTCTCCCCACAGGAGCGAGGCGACTTTGTCCCGAGGCTGCATCTGCCCCGGCCGCATCGCGAGATAGGCGAAGAGAGCCTGCGCTTTCCTGGTGTGAAGGTGAAGAGCCTGACCGGATTCAAATTCCGCCCGGAACCCCCCCAGCACATTGATTCTCAGAGTCGACATCGATCCGTTTGACCGAAAGTCTAGCACCTCCGTGAACCTGGCGCAAGTGCTGAAATCGCAGTGCTTTGACGGTGGAAAAGTGACGTCGCTGCCACAATAGCGTCAGTTCCTGGAGGTGTCATCCTGAGCGCAGCGAAGGATCCCCTCAATGCTTGCGATACTGCAGTAGTCGGGGGATCCTTCGCTGCGCTCAGGATGACACTGCGCCTCTCAGCGGTGACGCAAGGGCAGGGCCTGGGAAGGCCCTGCCACATGGCCTGTTTTTTCGCGTCATATAATCAGCCAGTCGCGCTGACCAAATCCGAACTGCAAGGACAAACTTCATGATCCGGACGTTTCTGCTCGTTGCAGCGCTGCTCCCGACTCTCGTTCACGCAGCGCCGATCCAGAGTCCTTCCGCATTCCTCGGCTTTACCGTCGGCGAGGACAGGAAACTCGCCGACTACACACAGATCAAATCCTACTTCCGCCACCTCGAAGCAAACTCGCCACGGATAAGCGTGCAATCGCTGGGAAAGACCACGCTCGGCGACGACATGATCATGGCGATCATCTCTTCCGAAGCCAACATCGCCAACCTGCCGCGAGTCCGGGAGGTCGCGAGAAAGCTCGCTGATCCGAGAGGGCTCATCGATGCGGAGATCGATTCGCTCGTCGCCGAGGGAAAGACCGTCGTCCTGGTCACCTGCAACATTCACTCGACCGAGATCGCCTCGAGCCAGATGGCGATGGAGTGGGCGCATGCGCTCGCAACCGCCGACGATCCAGAGACCATGCGCCGGCTCGAGAATGTCGTGCTCCTCCTCGTTCCTTCGCTCAACCCCGACGGCCAGACGATGGAGGTCGAGTGGTACCGGAAGAACCTGGGAACGCGTTACGAAGGCGGACGGATGCCGTGGCTCTACCATCACTACGTCGGCCACGACAACAACCGCGATTGGTTCATGCTCACGCAGAACGAGACGCGCGATCTCACGAGAGCGCTCTACCACGAATGGTTCCCGCAGCTGTTCGTCGACGAGCATCAAATGGGCTCTGAGGGACCGCGCATGTTCATTCCCCCGTTTTCGGATCCGATGGACCCGGATGTCCATCCGCTGATCTGGCGGGAGGTGAACATGATCGGCGCGGCGATGGCGCACCGGCTCGAGCAGCAGGAGAAGGCCGGCATCATCTACGGCTACCAGTTCGATGCGTACTGGATCGGCGGAACTCGTAATACGGGCTGGTGGAAGAACATCACCGGGATGCTTCTCGAAGTCGCTTCGGCGCGGATGGCGACGCCGATCTACATCGATCCGACGGAGCTGTCGGGCGGCCGGAAGGGACTGATCGACTACAAGCCGCAGATCAACCATCCTAACCCCTGGAAGGGCGGGTGGTGGCGGATGCGCGACATCATGGACTACGAGAGGATCGCGTCCGATGCGCTCCACGAGATCGCTGCAACATCACGCGAGGATTTTCTGCGCAACCTCGCCGTGCGCGCGAAGACGGCGATCGCGGAGGCATCGCCCGGCGAGGCGTACCGGATTCCTGCGACACAGCGTGATTACCCGTCGGCGAAACGTCTCGCCGAGCTCATCGCCGATCATGGTGTAGAGGTCATGACGGCAGCGAACGGCGACTTCTGGATTCCGCTCGCGCAGCCCTACAGCCGTTTCGTCCGCGAGATGCTGGAGCCGCAGACGTATCCGGAAGTCCGCCTCGCCGTCGATGCACCGATCCTGCAGCCTTACGACGTCGCCAGCTGGACGCTGCCGATGAAGATGGGCGTCCACGTCGAGAAGACGACGATGCCGCCCTCACTCGAGCTCTCGAAGATGCGCGCGCCACTCGCCGGCGGAACGCCGGTAGCAGTTCAACCCGTGCCGCCGGGCGATACGATCCGGCTGAAGGCGGGAAGTGCGGCGAACGCGCAGATCATCAACGCAGCGCTCGCGGGCAAAGCCTCAGTCGCACTGGTTACGACATCCGGAAGCGCCGAGACTGCGTCGGGAACGGTCTTCATCAGCGGAGGTGATCGCGCCGGCTGGTCGGATCTCGCGTCGAAACTCGGCGCGGTGACCGAAAGCGTCGATGCGATCCCCGCCAGTGCGACGCAGCAGAAAGCTCCCAGAGTCGGCATCTACAAGCCGTGGGCCGCCGCGATGGACGAAGGCTGGACGCGGTGGCTGCTCGAGAAGAATGGCTTCAACGTTCGCACGCTCGACAACCGGACCGTTCGCGCGGGCAGGCTCGAGCAGAGCTTCGACGCGATCATCCTGCCCGACATCGACCGGAACGTCATCCTGACTGGCAAGCCGAAGCGTGACGAAGGACAGATGCAGTACGTCAGCGACCTGCCGCCGGAATACAGCGGCGGGATCGAAGGGGCGGGAGTCAAAGCTTTGAAGGAGTTCGTCGAAAGCGGAGGAACGCTGATCGCTTTCAACGGAAGCAGTCACTTCGTCATCGAACACTTCAACATTCCGGTGCGGAACGCGCTGGCCCGCGTGCCGGCCACCTCGTTCTCGATCCCCGGATCGCTCGTGCGGATGAATATCGGTGCGAGTCATCCGATCACGGCAGGGATGCCGGAGAACTTCGCGGGCTTTCTCGATGAGAAGGTGGCATTCGAGACGACGCTGCCCGGTTCGGAGATGGAGCGATGGGTGCTTGCGACGTATCCTGAGAAAAGCTCGGATGTCCTGCTCTCCGGATGGATGCGGGGAGAGGAGCACCTGACGCGCAAGGCCGCCGCGGTCGCGCTCACTCACGGCGACGGAAAGATCGTGCTGTTCGGCTTCCGCCCCCAGCATCGCGGACAGACACACGCGACGTTCCCGCTGCTGTTCAACGCATTGTACTGGTCGGTGCAGTGACCTTGGACAGTCGATATGCCATCCTGAGCCTCAGAGTGACCGCACAGGTCATCTCTGCGGAAATGTTGAATTTGTCATCCCGAGCCTGGTCGTGCGGGCGGGAGGGGCGAGGGACCTCCGGCGATAGTACATAGTCAATTCGTCACGGGAAGAGTCGACCCGCGGGCCTCCTCGATGCAACTATGTACCATCGCGTGAGGTCCCTCGCCCCTCCCGCCCGCACAACCAGGCTCGGGATGACAAGCTCGTTTATTTCTCGCGAGAATGATGACAGACGATCTGCACCGACAACCCACGGGAGACTCATTGAAAC
>JBGSYJ010000023.1:0-8956 GCA_041750915.1 Thermoanaerobaculia bacterium
AGCCTGGTCGGGTGGGCGGGAGGGGCGAGGGACCTCCGGCGATAGTACATAGTCAATTCGTCACTGGGGGCGGGAACCCACAACCCAAACCCACAACCGACAACCGGGCGGGAGGTGGTTGTAAACTCACAGCATGAGCGAACTCATCCTCGATCAGAACCCCGACGAGTTCCGGCGCGCGGCGCATGCTGCGGTTGACTGGATCGCCGATTACCTCGAGAACATCGATGCGCGACCGGTGCTCTCGCGCGACACTCCAGGCGCGCTCGAGACGAGACTTCCTGATGGCCCGACAACCGGAGGACGATCGTTCGAAGAGCTCATGCACGTTTTCGACGAAGCCGTCATGCCCGGAATGACCCACTGGAACCACCCCGCCTTCTTCGCATACTTCGCGATCACCGGCTCGCAGGCGGGCATCCTCGGCGAGATGCTTTCGTCGGCTCTCAATGTCAACGGCATGCTGTGGAAGACGTCTCCAGCCGTCACCGAGCTCGAGATCATCGTGCTTGACAGGCTTCGAAGTCTCCTCGGTCTCCCCGAGGGGCTGTTCGGCATCATCAACGACACCGCGTCAATCAACACCTTTCTCGCGCTGGCCGCAGCCCGGGAAGCGCTCGGTTTCGACATCCGTCAGGAAGGCATGACGGGACGGACTTTGCCGCAATTCCGGATCTACTGTTCGGATCAGGCCCATTCATCCGTTGAGAAAGCTGCGCTGGCCCTCGGGCTGGGAGTGAGGGGCGTAAGAAAGATCGCGAGCGATGAGGCATTCGCGATGGATCCAGACGCGCTCGCCCTCGCAGTTGCAGAGGACCGCGAAGCGGGAGTCGTTCCGTGCGCCGTTGTGGCGACGACCGGCACGACTTCGACGGCTGCCATCGATCCGCTACGCCGTATCGGTGAGATTGCGCAGCGCGAGTCGATGTGGCTTCACGTCGACGCTGCATACGGCGGATCGGCGACGATCGACCCTGGTTCGCGATCGATGTGGGACGGCGTCGAGCGTGCGGATTCCATCGTCGTGAATCCCCACAAATGGCTTTTCACGCCCGTCGACTGCAGCATCCTCTGGACGAAGAGACCGGAGATGCTTCGCGAGACGTTCTCACTGATTCCCGAATACCTGCGGACCGATTCGGGTGATGTCATCAACTACATGGACTACGGGCTGCAACTGGGCCGACGCTTCCGCGCGCTGAAGCTCTGGCTGGTTCTCGAGCACTACGGCGTCGACAAGCTTCGGGCGGTGATCCGGAATCATATCGGCATGGCAAAACGTCTCGCCGATGAGCTCGAAAGTCGCGCCGACATCGAACTGCTTGCAACGCAGTCGCTCGGTGTCGTGGTGTTCCGCACCGTCGTGCGCGACGAGGACGGCAGTGTGAACGAGACCGCCTCGGAGCGGCGTAACGAGGCGCTGTTGACGAAGATGAACGAATCTGGACGGCTGTTCGTGTCACACACGAAACTGCGGGACCGCTACGGAATCAGAGTTGCGATCGGCAACGGTGCAACGACGTGGGATCAGGTGTCGAGAGTGCTCGAGTTTCTCTGATGGGACGGTTCGAGCTGCCGCCAGCATATGGGGAGGATGGTTTCGAGGAGAACACGTTCCTCCAGTCGTTGCGCGCCGACATCGAAGACTGGACGCGCGGCCGCTGGTGGGCCGCCCGACTCCCGCTGCTCCTCTATCTCGCATGGGGCCTTCGCGCACACCTGAACGATCCCTATTACGGAACGCTGCTCTTTTCCGGCGTGACGCTCGCGATTCACGAGATCGGACATGTGATCTTTGGATTTCTTCCGATGTTCTTCGCGATCGCGGGAGGAACGCTGCTTCAACTCATCGCGCCGATTGTGACGGCCGCGATCTTCCTCCGTCAACGCGACTACTTCGGCGTCACCGTTGCAGGTTTCTGGCTTTCGTACAGCCTGTTCAACGTCGCGACGTACGCCGAGGATGCAAAGTTCCGGGATCTGCCGCTGGTAAGTCTCGGCAGCGGAGAGATCATTCATGACTGGAACTACATGCTCACCGCCGTCGGGATGCTCGAAAGCCATCTTGCAGTTGGAGGCTTCGTCAGATTTCTCGCGGGAACGATCGGCTTCGCCTCGCTGGCTGCGGGTGTGTGGCTTTGCTGGTTGATGTTCCGCACACCCGCCCGGTAGTCAGTAGAGAGACGGCGCGGCCCATGTGGCAGGGCCCTCCGAGGCCCTGCCTTTTCCGAATCGTGAAGAGGTACGACATCTGGAGCTTCGGCATGGTGCACGCTCCAGGTGTCGCACAACTTCACTGCCCGAAGAGGCAGGGCCTCGGAGGGCCCTGCCACATGGGCCGTCTCTTTACTGACTCCTGACTCCTGACTACCGGGCGGAGGGCGGGGCCTCACTTCACGACCAGCGTGCCCCGCATCGTTGCGTGGCCGTGCGAGCCGTTGGCTGCGTCGCCGCAGAATCTCGTGCAGAAAAAGGCGAAGCTTCCGCGCGTTCTCGGTGTGAACGTCACGGTCACCGTCTCATTCGGTACAAGGATGCATTGGCCGAACTGCTCGCTCGTGCAGGTGAACGGGCCGACGCCCGAGAACGAGATGCCATGATCGACGTCGACGGCGCGTACCTGCAGGGTGACCGGCTCGCCGACGTTCACCTCGATGATCTCAGGCTCGAACACCCACTGCTTTGCGATGATCGTCAGGCCAACTGACGGTGTTCCGCTGTCCGGCTGCGCCGGTATGAAGACCGGATCACCCGACAGGTTGTCGACGACGGATGCATACGCGAGAACTGGCGCCGAAGCGTCGACTTCGATGAACGCGTTCGTTGTGTCGGTCCCCTGGACTCCGAAAAGAGCCGCGACGCTCTGCTGTGTGTGCCCCTGAGGAGGGAGCGTCAGACTGGCGGTCGCGACCGTTGTTCCCGAGCCCGACCGGAGCGTGACTGAAACGGTCGTGGCCATCGATGCCGGATTCACCACTCCGAAGTTCGTCCGAAAGCCTGTTGCCGTGCCGGGAGCAAGACTGATATTCGGGATCACGCTTCTCGCTACCGCCTCGGACGCGGGAGTGGCCGGGATGGACTGGCCATACGTCCCGGGACAGGCCGGATCACCCGATGGTGTGTACGTGCGGGAAGTGACCGCCAGCGCGGATTCGCTGACGATCCGGATGGCACCCACGCCGGAGGTCACGGAGAAGAGGTTGCCGATGACGTCATCGAGCTCGAACGATTCCCTGGGCGGAACGGACAGGCGCACCGGTACTGCGGCGCTGTTATCCACGTTCGATGGCAGGAAGGTCAGATCGACCTCCGCCACGGAGTCGGCGAGATTTACCAGTCGCAGATCCGTCTGGAAAAAGGTCGAGTTCGCTCCCTCCGCGCGTGCCGAAGCGGCAATATACGACTCGAAAGCGAGGCTGTTCCCGCACAGAAAGAGAAAATTGATTAGAATCACGATTCTTTTCATGGGCGTTAGACGGGATGCTTCCACACTTCGTTGACAGCGCTCGACTGCCTGCCCTTCCACGATCGACGAGATGGTAACAGCAAGAATATCTGTCGAGGCTTCCGAACCATACATCGCGGCCATCGCCGCGGCGGATGACCTGCTCGGAAGGTTGCGAACCGAGCGGGCCTTTGTCGGTTCCGTGGCGATTGCTGCCTGGCTCGGCCGCAGGGTCGACGGAGGATCTGTCGACGTTCTCGTGGCGTTGACGCCGGAGGGGCGGTCTCAGGTTCCGATGATGGCGTCAAATCGGGGGTTTATCGTCGATCGAGACGAGCTGGACGCGACCGAGGAGCTGGATCTGATCCCTCTGCGGATCGCCGTCGGGGAAGAGCTGGTAAAAATTCACGTTCTGATAGCCAGCAACGCGCTTTATGGCAACATGGTGAGGGACGCCGTTGAGGTCCCTTGTGGAGAGGTCACCATTCGGGTGATCGCGCCCGAGGATCTGGCGCTCCTTCTGACGGTAGCAGAAGACGAGGGCTCCACCCTCGTGCGTGACGAGTTGATTCATCACGCCGGAGCTACCTTTCAGCTCGACCGTTTCAATCAGAAACTCACGTCCATTGGACTTGCGGGAAAGACAGTCAACCGATGATCTGGATAGACACGCAGCAGGAGCTCGAGCGGATGATGAAAGTCGTACGCGAGTTTCCTGTGGTCGCAATCGATACGGAAGCCGACTCGCTGCACAGCTATTTCGACAAAGTATGCCTCGTACAGATTTCGGTTCCGGGGAACGATTACCTCGTCGATCCGCTTGCCGAAATCGATCTGGCCCCGCTTGGAGAGCTCCTCGCGGACGGGGCGCTGACGAAAGTCCTTCACGGTGCAGACTACGATCTGCGGATCCTCCAGCGGGACTTCAGTTTCCGGATCAGCAGTCTGATCGACACGATGGTTGCAGCTCAGCTGGCTGGGTACGATGCCGTTGGTCTCGCGGCCCTTCTGCGGAAGCACTTCAATGTGGAAGTCGACAAGTCGCACCAGCGGGCCGACTGGGCGAAACGGCCGCTTCCTCCTCAGATGCTGAAGTACGCCGCCCTCGATACGCATCATCTCATCGAGCTTTCGGAGATCATGAAGGCAGAGCTCGTTGCGCTCGGGCGATGGGAATGGGCTATAGAAGAGTTTGCGCGGATGGAATCGATCCGCTTCCGCGACACGGAAGACGATCCGGAACCATGGCGAAAGCTCAAGGGAATCGCGAAGCTGGAGCCTCGCAACCTCGCAGTGGTTGCACGCCTGCATCAGTGGCGCGATTCCGTAGCGCGCGAGCTCGACCGGCCGCCGTTCAAAGTGCTGGGCAACGAGGCGATTCTCGAAATTGCCGTCAACCTGCCGCGAAGCATCGAAGAGATCTCGAAGATCAAAGGTGTCTCGTCCTTCCACCTTTCCCGGTGGGGTCGCCGGCTGCTCTCCCTCGTTGAGGATGCGCTTGCTGTGCCTGAGGAAGGGCTTCCATCGCGAAGTGAGCCAAAAGCCTGGCTTCGCGACCGGAACCTCGAGCGTCGCATCGACAAACTCCGCAAGGTCCGCGACGATGTAGCGAAAGAACTCCGGATCGACCCGGCCATTCTCGCGCCCAAGCACCTGCTGACCGCGGTAGCGAGTCTCGAAACGGGCGAGCCTGGTGCACTTGAAACGATACCGACCATGCGGAACTGGCAGCGTCAGGTGGTCGGATCACGACTTCTCGAGGCGCTGCGAAATTGAACAAATCACTTCTCTGAATTCTGAATTCTCAATTCTGAATTCTTCAGCAAGACTGGAGCTGTAATGGAAAACATAGATCAGTACAGAATTGTGATCATCGGATCCGGCCCTGCGGGTTGTACGGCCGCGCTGTATGTTTCACGCGCGAATCTCACGCCCGTCGTTCTCGAAGGAATTCAGCCGGGCGGACAGCTCACCATCACAACCGATGTTGAAAACTATCCCGGCTTCCCCGAAGGGATCCTGGGGCCCGAGCTGATGGATCTGATGCGGAAGCAGGCGGAGAGGTTCGGGGCGGTGTTCCAGATCGAAACCGTCGAAAGCGTGAATCTGCGTGAGCATCCATTCACGGTCGTCACTGAGGGAAAGACGTACGAATGTGATGCGCTCATCATCGCGTCCGGAGCCTCGGCAATGCAGCTCGGACTCCCGTCCGAGACGCTGCTGCAGGGCTTCGGTGTGTCGTACTGCGCGACCTGCGACGGCTTCTTCTTCAAGAACAAGGAAATCGTCGTGGTCGGTGGTGGTGACTCCGCGATGGAAGAAGCAACCTTCCTCACGAAGTTCGCTTCGAAGGTGACGGTGGTGCATCGCCGGCATGAGCTGAGGGCTTCGAAGATCATGCAGCAGCGGGCTCTCGACAATCCGAAAATCGAGTTCGTTTACGACACGGCGATCGATGAGATTCTCGGCAGCAAGGACGAAGGCGTCACGTCGGTTCGTCTCCGGAATCTGAAGACGAACGAGCTGTCCGAGATGAAGGCGCAAGGGGTTTTCGTCGCGATCGGGCACACGCCCAACACACGGCCCTATCTCGGCCAACTCGAGATGGATGAGAAAGGCTACCTCGTCACGAAGGCAGGGTCGACCGCTACGAACATCCAGGGCGTCTTCGCCTGCGGAGATGTTGTCGATCATACGTACCGGCAGGCGATCACCGCCGCGGGAACGGGATGCATGGCGGCTCTCGATTGCGAGCGCTGGCTCACCCATGAGCGGATCACGGAGCGATGGGGACTCGAGCAGGGCGAAGAGGCGCGGGTTTGACAGCGCCCTCCAACCGCTCGCCCGCGGACCGCATCCTCATTCTCGGTGGAGGCGGCATGGTCGGGCTCCAGGTTGCGCGGGAGGCGGCAAGGGAACTCCGGCCGTCTGAGATCATACTCTCGGGGCTGACTGATCGGGAGGTCGATGAGGCCGTCGGAGTCCTTGCGAAGGAAGGCGCCGAACATGGATGGGGCGCGCGCTTCTCAGGTGCGCCCGGAGACATCTTCCTTCCCGCTTCGCTGCAGGGGAAGGCAAGACAGGAGCTCATCTCCGACAGTGCGCTCTTCGATCAGCTGTTCGACGACATCTTCAACTCTGATCCCGAAGCCTGGAAAAACTCAGCTCTCGTGAGGCTCATCGACGAGCACCGTCCCGACGTCGTGGTGGATTGCATCAACACGGCCACGGCGATCAGCTACCAGGATGTCTACACGACCTCGCGAAAAGTGAAGATGCTGCTCGACCGCCTCGAGAGCGAAGGTTCTCTGCCTTCCGAGGGAATCGCGCCGTTCGTCCATTCGGTGCGGGAGCTGCTGATCGCGCAGGGCGTGCCTCAGATCGTCCGGCACATACTCTTTCTCCACCAGGCTCTCCGCGAGAGCGCTGTGCGGGTTTATGTAAAAGTCGGCACTACGGGCACGGGCGGGATGGGCATGAACATTCCCTACACTCACAGTGAAGACAAGCCGTCGGCAACACTGCTGTCGAAATCCGCTATTGGGTTCGCACACACGGGACTGCTGTTCCTTCTCGCGCGGACTCCCGGTTCCGAAGGTGAGTCGACGGGGAGCCAGGGCGCGATCGTCAAGGAGGTCAAACCGGGAGCGATGATCGGATTCAAGCGCCTCGGGCTGAGTCACGTGAAGGTGACCGGTCCCAGCGGAAGGCGCGAGCCCGGCTATCTCGTCGAGCCTCGGGTCGAACGGCTGGGAGATTCGCTTCAGCCCCTTCCTGACGACGATGGGTATCGCGACTTCGACGGACGCCGCGTTCCCCTTCAGATGGTCGGCGCGGATACGGGCGAGAACGGATTCTTCTCGATCGGCGAATTTCAGGCCATTACGTATCCGAGACAGATGGAGTACGTGACGCCTGAAGAAGTAGCGCGCGTCGTAGTCCTCGAAATACTCGGTTCGTCGACAGGTCGTGACGTTCTGTCGGCGATTGATGGAGCGATCACCGAGCCGAGCTACCGCGCTGGAGTTCTCCGCGAGCATGCGTGTCGCGAGATGCTGCGCCTCGAGGCAATGGTGGCCGCGAGCGGTGAGGAGACCGTCCCGTCGATCGCAGTCGGGCACCTCGGACCGCCACGTCTGTCCAAGCTGCTCATCGAGGCATTTCTTTTGCGTGAGGCAACGGGCGCGTCGACGCTGGACGCATTGCTGGCGGTCGAGCCCTCTCTGATGCGCGATCGCGTGGAAGCGTACCTTTCGGCCAATCCACGCGTCGCGAGTCTCATCGCCACGATCGGTATCCCGGTTCTTCGCGACGCGGACGGAATGACGATCACGCGTGGGCCACGCCTCAACATTCCCGTGGCGCCGCCGGATCGGAAACCGATTCCCCTCGACGCCGCAGCGATCGAGGAGTTCGGACTTGCAGGCTGGGTCGATCTTCGGCAGGGCAACTTCGAAGTCTGGCGCGAGCGAATCCGCCGCCTCACCGAGTCGCGGCCAGATATTGCTTTGCACGGGTCTGCATCGTTCGACCCATCACGCTACATGAGCGATCTCTTCGTGCCGGGCGACGTCGTCGGCTGGATCCTGACGAACGAAGTGGACGAAATGGGGCTCGTGGGACACCGGCTGTACTGAGGTAGCGTCGCTTGGGACAGACCATGGCCCGGAGGACGTCGAGGGGGATTAGCCGTCGCGAGGTGCAGCACTATTTTCCATAGGCTCACGGTTCCAGACATTTGCTGTATGGGAATCGAAGTGACGATGGATTTCTCACGGTCTCATCGTGCGGCGGAACGAGTTCTGTCGCTGAAGCGCATTGTCATCTTCGATATCTAAAATCACGGGCGTGGTGGTGGCGTACGCGACTCGGGTCCGTTCGGTTTCTCCGAGCGCTACATCTCTCCTGGGAGCCCTGCGGTACCCCGCGGCGTGACGCCTAACTAGCGGTTGCACCGGACACGAACCGCGCGTTGCCGTGTCTCCAGCTCTATACTATTCGGCGTGCGGTTCGCGCCGGTGAACCGCAGGAACGTTGGGCCTCCTTGGCCAGCGGTCCACTGCGGGGTAGAATCTCGTTGTGAGCATCGACGAACTCGAAGACGCCGCTTTGAAGCTGGAGCCGAAGGACCGGGCCAGGCTGGCCGAACGCCTTCTCGACAGTCTTGAGCAGCCTTCGGCAGAAGAGAATGCGCGTCTGTGGGCTGAAGAGGCGCAACGTCGGTCCGATGCTCTGGATGCTGGCTCATTGTCGAGTCGCCCGGCCGAAAAGGTCTTACGCGATGCTCGGTCACGACTGTAGCCGGTGCGAGTTTCCTTCAACGAGTTAGCTGAACGCGAACTCAACGACGCGGCGCAATACTACGAACGGGAGCAGCCGGGGCTGGGAGTAGCATTCATTGCGGAAGTACAGCGATGCACTGCGTCGGTGCTCGAGTTCCCACAAATGAGCCCAGTTGTGCTGGGTGAGGTTCGGCGCTGCCTGTGTCGGCGATTTCCTTATGGCCTGCTG
>JBGSYJ010000024.1:0-2997 GCA_041750915.1 Thermoanaerobaculia bacterium
TGGGTGGGGGCTTCTGCTCGCAACCCAGAGGGGCCGCCGCCCAGATCCCTCGCTCGACGCTCGGGATGACACTCCTGTTCACAGCCTCTCAGGATGTCACGTTACGACAAGCCGTGAATTCATCTCAGTTGCGGGTGTACCGTAGCAGAAGGACCGTTCATGAGAGATGCAGCAAAATTTCGCGGCCTCGGCGTCGCTCTCGTCACTCCGTTCCGGGATGACGGCTCGTTCGACGAGCCGAGCTTCGAGCGCTTCGTCGACTGGCAGATCGAGCAGGGCGTCGACTTTCTCGTTCCCTGCGGCACGACCGGCGAGAATCCAGCGCTGAGCCCTGAAGAACATCTGAGACTCGTCGAGCTCACGGTGCGTCGTGCCGCCGGAAAGGTTCCGGTGCTCGCGGGAGCAGGAAACAACGCGACCCCCCGCGCAGTCGACCTCGCGAAGAGCGCTGTCGACCTCGGCGCGGACGGCATCCTGACGATCACTCCGTACTACAACAAGCCGAACCCCGACGGCCTTCTGCGTCATTTTGGAGCCCAGGCTTCCGCGCTCGAAGCCGTCAGCCCCGGCTTCCCGATGATTCTCTACAACGTGCCCGGACGTACTGGACTCAACATGACTGCGGAGGTCACTCTTCGGATTGCACGCGAGATTCCCTCGGTCATCGGCGTCAAAGAGGCCTCCGCAAACATGGAGCAGATGATGACGATTCTCAGAGAACGGGATGATGGATTCCTGCTTCTCTCTGGCGACGATCTCTGGACCCTTCCGTTGATGGCGTGCGGAGCCGACGGATTGATCTCGGTCGCCGGCAATGAAGTTCCCGCGGAGATGAAGCAGCTCGTCAGCGCGTGTGCGGCTGGTGATTATGGGAAGGCGCGCCTGATCCACGAGCGGCTCATGCCGCTGCTCACCGCAAACTTCATCGAGTCGAATCCGGTGCCTGTGAAGGCTGTGATGAAAATGCTGGGGATCCTCGAGAGCGATACGGTCCGTTCCCCGCTTGCTCCAATCAGCGCCGGCAATCGGGAAGAGCTGGAACGGATTCTCGCTGAGTGTGGACTCACGGGCGGGAAACGGGAGGCGGCCGTATGAGCGAGCTGCAACGACAGGTCGAATCCATCTCGACGCTCGAAGACCGCTCGAAGGTTCGGACAATCATCGAGGAGCTGCTCGATGCGCTCGAATCCGGCGAGGCCCGTTCGGCAGTGCGGGGTGACGACGGACTCTGGACCGCGCAGACCTGGGTCAAGCAGGGCATTCTGGAAGCGTTCCGTCATGGAGCGCTCGCCGCTTCGAATGCCGGCCCGCTTCCGTTCGTCGACAAAGACACCATTCCACCACGACAGTTCGGCCTGAATGACGGCGTGAGAATCGTTCCGGGGGGGAACTCGATCCGTCGCGGCTCGTTCATCGCGCGCGGCGTGGTGATGATGCCTCCCGCATTCGTGAATGTGGGAGCGTGGGTCGATGAAGGAACGATGATCGACTCGCACGCCCTTGTCGGATCGTGTGCGCAGATTGGCAAGCATGTGCATCTGAGTGCCGCGGCGCAGATCGGCGGTGTGCTCGAGCCGATCGGAACGCTTCCGGTGATCATCGAGGATGACGTTGTAGTCGGCGGAAATGCCGGGATCTACGAGGGAACGATCGTGCGGGCGCGGGCAGTGGTCGGCGCAGGAGTCGTCATCACCGGCTCCACGCCCGTCTACGACGCGGTGCGAGAGAAGATTTATCGTCGCGAAGGCTCCGCGCCGCTGGAGATTCCCGAGGGCGCCGTGATCATTCCAGGCTCACGGCCGCTGCGAGGCGAGTTTGCGGCGGAGCATGGGCTGCATATCGCGACTCCGGTCATCGTCAAGTATCGCGACGAGAAAACGGACAGCGCCACGGCGCTGGAGGAAGCGTTGCGCTGAGGATGACACCTAGCACAATCAATAGACGTCAGCGACAGATGAAGCAGACATCTAACATGAAGGCCGCCGCCCGCTTCGAAGAGATCGAAGTCTCGATCATCCGCCAGATCAATGCTCTCGCGACGCCGCTGACGACGAACCTCGGACTGGGCGAGCCGAACCTCGAGCCGGACGACACACTGAGGGAGATGGCGCGCTCGGTGGCTGCGACGGGTTCGTGGCACTACACGGCCAACGCCGGCAACCTCGCACTCCGCGCTCAGATCGCGGCATCGCTCGAGGGATCGTTCGACCCCCGCACCGAGATCTGCGTGACGGCCGGAACGCAGGAAGGCCTGTTCGCAATTGCTCAGGCATACATCGAGCCGGGCGACGAAGTGTTGACCCCTGATCCGGGCTTTCTTTCCTACGACGTGCTCGTGCGACTTGCCGGTGGATCGGTGGTGCATTACCGGCTCGACCCGGAGACATGGCATCCGGATGCCGCGTCGATCGCGGAGCTCATCACTGAGCGTACGAAAGCGATCGTCCTCAACTCGCCCTCGAATCCCACAGGCTCGGTCATTCCGGAGGGTCTTCTCCGCGAGATCGTCGAACTTGCGAGGAGACGCGGCGTTCTCGTGATCAGCGATGAGGTCTACCGGGAGATTCACTACGGCGTCAGGCCTGCGTCGGCTGCGGGGATGGGCCGGAACGTCGTGGTCGTGAGCGGCCTCTCGAAGAGTCATGGAATGACCGGGCTGCGGCTGGGCTGGATCGCCGCGAGCGCGGATCTGATGGTGCCGATTCTCCGTGCGCATCAATATATCGCGACGTGCGCTTCGGCGTTCTCCCAGCAGCTGGCCGAAGCCGTGCTGGCGAATGAAGAGTGGAATGCTTCCTGGCTCAGCCGGGCCCGCGAACAGCTCGGAGCGCAGCGGAAGGCTGCCCTGGACGCGGCGAGACTTCACCTTCACTCGGAGCTCGCGGCTCCCGAGGGCGCCTTCTATCTCTTTGTTCCAGTTCCCGTCTGCGGAACCCTCGCGCTCGCGAAGTCGCTCGCAACAGATGCGGCTGTGCTGGTGATCCCCGGAATTGCGTT
>JBGSYJ010000025.1:0-9389 GCA_041750915.1 Thermoanaerobaculia bacterium
AACCCGCTCATGCAGATCGTCGACATCGAGGCGCTCGGCGGCATCGCGCGGAAAGCTGGCGCGCGGCTCGTGGTCGACAACACCTTTTGCTCGCCTGTTCTGCAGCGCCCGCTGGAACTGGGGGGCGACATCGTGGTTCACAGCACGACGAAGTACATCGGAGGTCACAGCGATCTGATCGGTGGCGCGGTGATGCTGAATGACGATGCGGTCGCCGAGCAGATCCGGTTCGTTCAGTTCGCGGGCGGCGCCGTGAACTCGCCGTTCGAAGCCTTCCTTCTTCTTCGCAGCATCAAGACGCTTGCGCTTCGCATGCACCGGCACAGCGACAATGCGCTTATCTTCGCCCGCGCGCTCGAGGAGAATGGAGCGTTCACGAGCGTTCTCTATCCCGGCCTCGAGTCGCACCCGCAGCACGAGCTCGCCCGCAGGCAGATGTCTGGATTCTCCGGGATGGTGAGCGTCTATCTCGATGGCGGAATGGAACGGGTTACACGCTTCCTTCAGGCATTGAGAATCTTTGCCCTGGCGGAAAGCCTCGGCGGCGTCGAGTCGCTCGTGAATCATCCCGAGACGATGACGCATGCGAGCGTGCCGCCGGAACTGCGGGCCGAGCTCGGAATCAACAGCGGGCTCGTACGCTTCTCAGTCGGCATCGAGAACGTGGATGATCTGATCGAAGACGTGCGGCGCGCCGGGAGTGCGTGAGTCGCGTGGGGTGATCGCTGAGAAACGATCGGATGATGGTGCGGCTTTCGTGATCGACTATCCTTGATCTGAATGAGCGCAGCGGAGCAGCGATCTACCGGCCAGTCCGGCGACTCCGGGAAACGCATCGCCCTCGTTCTCTTCATTTTCTTTGTGGTGGGCTATGGCTATTTCTTCGGCGGTGGAGGTTGGAATCAGAATTCGACCTTCGCCCTTACCCGCGCGATCGTCGAAGATCGCTCATTCCGTATCGATCGCTTTGTCGACACGACAGGGGACGTCTCGATCCGGGAAGGTCATCTTTACTCGAACAAGTCGCCGGGCCTCGCATTTCTTGCAGTGCCTGTCTACGCCGCGCTACGGGGAGTCGAGCTCGTCGCAGGACTCGATCCGTCGACGCCGCATCTGCTGACCCTCAACGCCTGGATCTGCACCTGGATTCTCTGCGGGATTCCTGGCGCTATGATTCCGGTGCTGATCTTCCAGGCCGGACTTCGGAGCAGACTCTCTGCCAGGCACTCTGTGATCGTTTCTCTGCTCGTCGGCATGGGAACGCCGCTCTTTGGCTTCTCCACGCTGTTGTTCGCTCACGTGCCCAGCGCGTTCCTTCTGCTGGCCTCTTTTCTTCATCTGCGCGACCGGTCCGGTGCCGGTGCACAGATTACGTCGGGGCTTCTCGCCGGACTGGCGGGAATGACGAATTACCTCGCGATTCCCGTCGTCGTCCTATTTGCGGTTCGGGCAGCGTTGCGTTCGGGCGGAGTGCGTCTGTCTCCCGCAGGACGCTTCCTGGCCGGCGCTTCGACCCCCCTGCTGCTTCTGTCGTTCTACCAGAAGGTGAGCTTCGGCGGCTTCTTCACCACACCGCTCGATACAATGAATCCCGCCTTCGTCAGCCAGAGGGCACTGTTTCTCGGAGTCATCGAGCTCCCCAGCCTCGAGGCGCTGATTGGAATCACGATCTCGCCGTATCGCGGGCTGTTCTTCGTTTCACCTTTTCTCGTACTCACTCTTGCGGGGCTCGTCGCGATGCTTCGTGATCGTGAACGTCGCGTCGACTCGATGACCGTCCTGCTGACAATCCTCATGTTCGTCGGCTTCAATACGACGTTCAATGGCTGGGACGGCGGGTTCAGTTTCGGCCCACGCTATCTCATTCCGATCATTCCCTTCCTGGGAATCGCCGCACTGCATGCGATCCACCGCCTTCTGCCGTTGTGGATTGTGCTCGGCGTGATCTCGATCGCAAACAACTTCGCCGCGACGGCGGTCGATCCGCAGCCGTCTGCGTCTGTCCCTCATCCGCTGCGGGACTACCTCTATCCCCTTCTCTTAAAGGGGTCTTTCGACCCTGAGATGCCGATGGTTTCGCGATGGTCGTCGGAGCTCTACCATGGGCATACCTCTGTCAATCGGCAGACGATGACGGAGATCGTGCCGTTTCTGAAGTTTCGACCCGGCAGTTCTCAATCCGAATGGGCGAGCTTCAACCTGGGGGAGACTGTTTTCCGTCCGGGACAGCCGTGGTCACTGGTTCCGATCGCACTCTGGATGATCGCCGTGCCTGCATGGCTGCTCCGAAACGCCGCGAACTCGTCAATCAAAGCGAGGGCGCGTTCGGCGCTGGCACAGTCCGCCAGCTGAAAACGGATCGATGGGCCGTCTTACGGCGTCTCGCCGTTCCCTTCCTGCAGTATCGCGGCGTCTTCCACTGGCGGAGGATCGGGAATCTCGACGGCGACCTCCAGCGGCACCCGCTCAGGCCGCGGCCCGAACGGCACTCCGTGATTCTTCCGATACTTCTCGAGCCGCTTGAAGAGATGGTGCAGGTCGTACGTCAGGCGTAGAACCGTTCGCCGCAGTTTGTACTTCACACGGCGGAACCCGTCGAGGTCATTCGCCAGGAGGATGGGAAAGAACGAGCGGATCTCCTCGATCCGCTTCCGGACTTTCTCGAGGTCCTTGTCCTGAACGACGAGGAGGACTTCCTTTCCGTCGAGCAGCAGGGGCACCGAGCCCGCTAGCTGGTCGTCGAACCATTTCCAGAGCTGAACGATGTCGACTCGTCTCCCCTTCGACAGAAATCTCGTCTCGAGCAGATCCTGCCGGAAATAGCCGAGGAGCTTCTGATCGGGGACGCGGTTGAAGTCCTCATCGGTGAGATTCCGGGTGTTCCAGACGGCGTAGCGGACGATGTCGTTTCGAGTGCCACGAAGCTGCCTCATGACCTCGTCGAGGATCCGGGGGGGGAGCTGGGAAAGCGACTGCGGCTCAGGAAGGGGCTCTTCAGACATCGGGCGGGAGTATATCAGGCGAGGGAGATCCGCCCCTTCCCTAGTCGTTGCCGTAGTCGTCGTCGTCGCCGTCGCCGTCGCCGAAGACTCTCCATGTTCGCTCTGCTGGCTCTTTGGGGCGTACCCCTCATTGCTTGGGGCTATGATCCCGGCAACGGCGTCCGCTTTTGCCTTCTCTTTGAAATCCTCCGCGCCCCGTGCCATCCTTCCATGAATCTTGCAAGAGGCGGCCTCATGAGTTCCACGGAGACGATTTCCGGCAGCCGCACCGCGACCACTGCCGGTCCCACTGAAAAAATTCCGGTCGCGGTGCTTGGCGCCACGGGCTCGGTTGGCCAGCGATTCGTGCAGCTGCTGGAGAACCATCCGTGGTTCCGGCTTCATGAAGTCGTCGCTTCTGACCGTAGTGCGGGAAAGCTCTACGGCGATGCGGCAACGTGGCGGCTCGAGAGCTCGCCGCCGTCCGGTGCGCTCTCGCTCGAGGTGCGTGCGCTTGGTTCGGATCTGGAATCCCCGCTTCTGTTTTCTGCGCTCGATTCGAGCGTCGCAGGCGAAGCGGAGGATCACTACGCTGACCGCGGTTGCGCGGTGGTTTCGAATTCTAAGAATCACCGGATGGATCCCGACGTTCCGCTTCTGATTCCGGAGATCAATGCCGATCATCTCGACGCGATCGAGACTCAGCGGAAGAGGCGGGGAGGGAAGGGTTACATCGTAACAAACCCGAACTGTTCAACGGTTGGACTCGCGATGGCGATCGCGCCGGTCGAGTTGCAGCACGGTGTCGACAAGCTTCACGTCACGACCATGCAGGCGATCTCCGGCGCCGGATATTCAGGTGTCGCCTCGTACGCCATTCTCGATAATGTCATTCCGTACATTTCGGGTGAGGAAGACAAGGTGGAGACTGAGCCACGCCGCATCCTGGGGCGATGGGATGGATCGCAATTCAAGGACGCAGGGATGACGATTTCCGCTCAGACGAACCGCGTGCCGGTGATCGATGGACACATGCTCTGCATCTCCTTCAGCTTCCGCAATTCGGAAGACCTGCGGCGGCACTTTCCCATTGAGCAATTGATTGAAGACATCCGCGGCGCCATGACGGCGTTCGAGGGCGAGCCGCAGCGCCTCGGGCTGCCATCGGCTCCCGTTCATGCGATCCGTCTCATCGACGATGACGACCGGCCGCAGCCTCGCCTCGATCGCGACCATGAGAATGGGATGGCAGTGACTGTCGGGCGTATCCGGACTTGTCCGGTGCTCGACGTGCGGATGGTCGCGCTCGTCCACAACACGATCCGCGGAGCCGCGGGAGCAGCCGTGCTGAACGCGGAGTTGCTGCACGCCCGAGGACTGCTACCCTCATAGCGTCATGATCGTCATCAAGTTCGGTGGCACATCCGTCGGCGACGAAGCCAGGGTCAGCAACGCCATCGAGATCGTAGCGGACGCCCGGGAGCGGATGCCCGTTGTAGTGGTATCGGCGCTCGCCGGCGTCACCAACGATCTGGTCGCTGCAACACGCCATGCTGCGGGGGGGGACTTCGAAGCAGCAGCCGGCACAGTGGCAAAGATCCGGAAGCGCCACGAAGATGTCGCGATCCGGCTGGTGAACCAGAAATCGGACTACCTTGACTCCTTCCTCGCCCAACTGGGAAAGCACACCGATCAGATCGTCGACATTCTGAAAGGCATCTCTCTCGTCGGCGATGTCAGTCTCCGGGCGAACGACAAGATCGTGGCGATCGGAGAGAAGCTCTCGTCGGTACTCTTCGCGTATGCAATGCGGCTCAAGACCCTTCCGGGTGTTCACATCGACTCCGAGCGCGTCGTCGTAACGGACGAACGGTTTGGCGAAGCCGCGCCGCTGCTCGACGAGACGAGGCGGTCGGCCCGCGAAGTTCTGCTGCCGGAGCTGGAGCGGAAACACATTCCGGTGATGGGAGGCTTCATCGGGAGATCATCCTCCGGGGCGACGACGACGCTCGGGCGCGGCGGCTCGGACTACAGCGCGTCGATTGTCGGCGCAGCGCTCGATGCCGACGAGATTCAGATCTGGACCGACGTCGACGGCATGATGACGTTCGACCCGCGGGTGATCCCGAACGCGCGGATCGTCGAAGAGATTGCGTACGTGGAAGCCGCGGAGCTCGCGTGGTTCGGTGCGAAAGTCCTTCACCCGAAGACCATTGCGCCCGCGGTCGCGCAGCAGATTCCCATCCGCGTTCTGAACACACACAACCGCACGAGCAGGGGCACGCTCATCACGGAAGAGGGGAGCGCGAAGCGGGGACCGCAGGCGATCGCCGTCAAGCACGGAATCGTGATCATTCATCTGACGTCGAGCCAGATGCTCGGCGCGCATGGGTTCCTCGCGAGGATCTTCGAGGTGTTCGATCGTCTCGAAGTACCGGTGGATCTGATCACCACTTCCGAGGTGTCGGTGTCGCTCACAATCGACCAGAACCGCGATCTGAACCGGCTCGTCACGCAACTGGAACGATTCGCGGGAGTTCGTGTGGATGAAGAGCAGTCGATCATCGCGCTCGTAGGCCGTGATCTGATGCATGACACGACGGTGGGCGCGGCGATTCTCACAGCGCTGGCGGGAACCCCGATCTCGATGATGTCGCTCGGGAGCTCTGGCCTCAACCTGAGTATCGTGGTGCCGCGGTCGTCCGCCGATGCTGCCGTGCAGTCGATTCATCGCGCTCTGTTCGAGCGCACGGAGGAGGTGTCGTGAAGCTTGCTCTGAATGGATATGGCCGGATGGGAAGGGCTGTCGAGGAGATCGCCCGCGAGCGAGGCCACAAGGTTGTCGCACACTTCGACATGCGAAATCCTCTCAGCTCAGCGGCGCTGGAGGGCGCGGATGCGATGATCGATTTCTCTCACGCCGATGCGATGGAGCAGGTCATCGCTTGCGCCTGTGAAGCAAAGGTCGATCTCGTCATCGGGACGACAGGCTGGGATGACAGGCGCGAGATCATCAGAGAGCGCTGTGAGGCTGCGGGAGTGAGCGTCGTCTACGGTTCCAACTTCTCGCCTGGAGCCAACGTCACATTCGCTCTTGCCCGCAAAGCGGCAGAGCTGATCAGCGGACTAGGAGAATATGAAGCAGGTATCGAAGAGCGGCATCATTCGCGGAAGAAGGACAGTCCAAGCGGCACGGCGATCCGTCTTGCAGCAGCTGTCACAGATGGGAGCGACGGACAGATGAAAGTGCAGATTGCATCGTCCCGCGTTGGAGACGAGTTCGGTCTTCATACACTCTTCTTCGACTCCTCCGACGATGTCATCGAGATCTCCCATCGGGCGCGTGGAAGAGCGGCGTTTGCGCGCGGCGCGATTCTCGCAGCGGAGATCATCGGTGAGAAACGTGGTTTCTGGAGTTTTGAGGATTTGATGGGTTGGGGAGGATGAAGTGAGAGATGCAGCAAAGTTTCGCGGGCTCGGCGTCGCTCTTGTCACTCCATTCCGGGATGACGGCTCGTTCGACGAGCAGAACTTCGAGCGATTCGTCGACTGGCAGATCGAGCAGGGCGTCGACTTTCTCGTTCCCTGCGGTACGACCGGCGAGAATCCGGCGCTGAGCCCTGAAGAACATCTGCGCGTTGTCGAGCTCTCGGTGCGTCGTTCCGCCGGAAGGGTCCCGGTTCTCGCGGGAGCAGGAAACAACGCGACTCCCCGCGCAGTCGAGCTTGCAAAGAGCGCCGTCGACCTCGGCGCGGACGGAATCCTGACGATCACTCCGTACTACAACAAGCCGAATCCCGACGGCCTTCTGCGTCATTTTGGAGCCCAGGCTTCCGCGCTCGAAGCCGTCAGCCCCGGCTTCCCGATGATTCTCTACAACGTGCCGGGACGTACTGGACTCAACATGACCGCGGCGGTCACCCTTCGCATTGCCCGCGAGATTCCCGCGGTCATCGGCGTCAAAGAGGCGTCCGCAAACATGGAGCAGATGATGACCATTCTCCGAGATCGGGAGGATGGATTCCTGCTTCTCTCCGGCGACGATCTCTGGACGCTTCCGTTGATGGCGTGCGGAGCCGACGGATTGATCTCGGTCGCCGGCAATGAAGTTCCTTCCGAGATGAAGCAACTGGTCAGCGCGTGCGCTTCGGGGGATTACGGGAAAGCGCGCCGGATTCACGAGCAGCTCCTGCCGCTGCTCACCGGAAACTTCATCGAGTCGAATCCGGTGCCTGTAAAGGCTGCGATGAAGATGCTGGGAATCCTCGAGAGCGATACGGTCCGCTCCCCGCTTGCTCCAATCAGCGCCGGCAATCGGGAAGAGCTTGAACGCATTCTCGCCGAGTGTGGACTCACGGGGGGGAAACGGGAGGCGGCCGTATGAGCGAGCTGCAACGACAGGTCGAATCTATCTCGACGCTCGAGGACCGCTCGAAAGTTCGGGGGATCATCGAGGAGCTGCTCAATGCGCTCGAATCCGGCGAGGCCCGTTCGGCAGTGCGAGGTGACGACGGAATTTGGACCGCGCAGACGTGGGTCAAGCAGGGCATTCTGGAGGCGTTCCGTCATGGAGCACTCGCCGCTTCAAATGCCGGCCCGCTGCCGTTCGTCGATAAAGACACGATTCCCCCACGACAGTTCGGCCTGGAGGACGGCGTGAGGATCGTTCCGGGAGGAAATTCGATCCGTCGCGGCTCGTTCATCGCGCGCGGCGTGGTGATGATGCCGCCCGCATTCGTGAACGTGGGAGCGTGGGTCGATGAAGGAACGATGGTCGACTCGCACGCGCTTGTCGGATCGTGTGCGCAGATTGGCAGACATGTGCATCTGAGCGCCGCGGCGCAGATCGGCGGAGTGCTCGAGCCGATCGGAACGCTTCCCGTGATCATCGAAGATGACGTTGTAGTCGGCGGAAATGCTGGGATCTACGAGGGAACGATCGTACGGGCGCGGGCAGTGATCGGCGCAGGAGTCGTCATCACCGGCTCGACGCCCGTCTACGACGCGGTGCGAGGGAAGATTTATCGTCGCGAAGGCTCCGCGCCGCTGGAGATTCCCGAGGGCGCCGTGATCATTCCAGGCTCACGGCCGCTGCGAGGCGAGTTCGCGGCGGAGCATGGGCTGCATATCGCGACTCCGGTCATCGTCAAGTATCGCGACGAGAAAACGGACAGCGCCACGGCGCTCGAAGAAGCGCTGCGCTGAGGTAAGGGTGTCAAAGAGGTCAGAGTGTCCTCAAGCTGACGAGGAAAGAACCACGTGTCATCCTGAGCGAAGCGAAGGATCATCTTGAGTTGATCAAGCGTCGCAAGATGATCCTTCGCTTCGCTCAGGATGACACCTTGTTGTGCTTCAGCGAATAGATGGAAGCAGACATCCAGACATGAAAGCCGCCACGCGCTTCGAAGGGATCGAAGTCTCAATCATCCGCCAGATCAACGCTCTCGCGACGCCGCTGACAACGAACCTCGGACTGGGCGAGCCGAACCTCGAACCGGACGAAACACTCAGGGAGATGGCGCGATCGGTGGCTGCGACGGGCTCGTGGCACTACACGGCCAACGCCGGCAACCTGGCGCTCCGCGTGCAGATCGCAGCGTCGCTCGAGGGATCGTTCGATCCCCGCACCGAGATCTGTGTGACGGCCGGAACGCAGGAGGGTCTGTTCGCAATCGCTCAGGCATACGTCGAGCCTGGTGACGAGGTGCTGACACCTGATCCAGGCTTTCTTTCCTACGACGTGCTCGTGCGACTTGCCGGTGGATCGGTGGTGCATTACCGGCTCGACCCGGAGACGTGGCTTCCGGATGCTGGCTCGATCGCTAAGCTGATTACTGAGCGTACGAAAGCGATCGTCGTCAACTCACCCTCGAATCCCACAGGCGCCGTCATTCCGGAAACTCTTCTCCGCGAGATCGTCGAGCTCGCGAAGAGGCGCGGCGTTCTCGTGATCAGCGATGAGGTCTATCGGGAGATCCACTACGGCCTCAGGCCTGCATCGGCTGCGGGGATGGGCCGGAACGCCGTGGTCGTGAGCGGACTCTCGAAAAGCCATGGAATGACCGGGCTGCGGCTGGGCTGGATCGCCGCGGACGCGGAGCTGATGGGTTCAATTCTCCGTGCGCATCAATACATCGCGACGTGCGCTTCGGCGTTCTCCCAGCAGTTGGCCGAAGCCGTGCTCGCGAATGAAGAGTGGAATGCCTCGTGGCTTAGCCGGGCGCGCGAACAGCTTGGAGAGCAGCGGGAGGCTGCCCTGGACGCGGTGAGACTTCACCTTCACTCGGAGCTCGCGGCTCCCGAGGGCGCCTTCTATCTCTTTGTTCCAGTTCCCGTCTGCGGAACCCTCGCGCTCGCGAAGTCGCTCGCAACAGATGCGGCTGTGCTGGTGATCCCCGGAATTGCGTT
>JBGSYJ010000026.1:0-6849 GCA_041750915.1 Thermoanaerobaculia bacterium
GCGGTCCTCAACAAACCCGCAAGAGCCACATTCACCATCGCCTCTGATGCGCTGCCCACTCCAACATCCCAACTGATCCTCGTCGAGCTCCTGCCGCAAACCCCAAGACTCGCCGCACTCTTTCCCCCTCTCCCCGCGGGACAGGGGTCAGGGGTGAGGGACCTCCGAGTAACGACAAAAGAAATCGATAGAAACGCGATCCCCCTCGACGGCATCATCAGAGAAGGTACCTACCTCCTCATCGCCGCCCAGGCCCCCATCGCCTTCGCCACCGGCGCACTGCGATCATCCGCCAGCGGCTCCTACATCCCGAACGCGAACATCAGCACTCCGACCCTCGGCGTCGCCGACATCACACGCCTCACCGGCATCTTCGCCCTCCCGGTCCCCGCCGCACCCGCACCTCCGTTCACGATCGTCCCGCGCCCCCCGTCGACAGGTGCAGGCGCAACCTACACGCACGCGACCTCACCCGCTGCAGAAGCAATCATCAACCTCGGCGATCTGATCCACACTCCGCAGCCACTCCTCATCGTCACCACATCTCCTTCAAACGGCGGAACCGAGGTCTCCCTCGCATCACCGATCCGCGCGACATTCTCGAGCGCGATCGATCCATCCTCGATCGGCTGCACGCCCGGCACGAACATCTGCGCGCTCGTCCTCACCGAAACCCTCACGGGCCAACGCGTCATCGGAACCGTCGCAATCGAATCCGGCATCACTATCGCGCTCACGCCCGCTGAACGACTCAAACCGAACAGCCGCTACGCCGTCACGATCGCCTCGAGCATCGAAGGCACGAACGGCTCGCGCCTGGCAAGAACCGAAACCTTCACCTTCTCGACCGTCACCCAACTCCTCGATCCCACGATCGACGCGTCGAAGATCCACATCACCATCCCCGACGCGAACGGCCGCTCCCGCATCTACGGCGACCCCGGCGCCATCACCTCCGGCTGGCAGGCCGTCGCCATCCGCCGCGGCGTCGACTTCACGACACGGCCACAAGCGACCGCATCCGCGAACGGATCCTTCTCATTCTTCGCCGATGGCGTCACCATCAACGACCTCATCGACCTGCATGTGATCAACACCGCCGGCAACGTCGCCGCAATCGTTCCGCTGACCCCCTTCGCCTCCGAAGACCGCCGCACCTTCGTTGCACGTGCATCGACAGCCACAAAGTTCACCTCCGCCGACGGCATCACAGTTCACGTACCGGCAGGTGCATTCGCGGAGAACGCGACCATTACGATCGCACCTGCATCGAAAGATCCCTTCAACGGAGTGCCGAAATTCGACGACGAGCTGAACTTCATCTCCGCCGTCTCGATCGACATCCGCTGCGGCGCACCAGCCGTTCCCTGCATCCCGGCCGAGCGCCTCCAGATCGACCTCCCGATCCCCTCAGGCCTTGCTACCGCCGGGCGCAACTTCCTCCTCGGCCTGCTCGGCCAATCGATCCGCGGCCCCAGAGTCATGATCATCGACACCCTGCGCCTCGAAGGTGGCCGGCTAACCACTTCCCCTCTCCCCACGGGCAAGGGGTCAGCAAAATCTTCCCCTCTCCCCGCGGGAGAGGGGTCAGGGGTGAGGGCCTCTTCTTCTCCAGAATCAGAACAACCAAACGCCGTCCTCACCGGATCCGAAGTCAAAGAGAACCTGCTCGGCGTCCTCCGTTCCGGCATCTACGCGACCGTCGACATCCGCGTCCCAGTCGGCAGCAACGCCACCTGGCTCATCATGAACAAGCTCCAGGGTGACTTCGACCTCTTCTGGAACACGCTCGACTCTCTCTACGCCGCGCACTTCTACGTCGCCGAGGGTCGAGGACGTGTCGCGATTCCGGTGTTGACGGGAAGACCGTTCGAGATCGTCGGAGTCGATGCGACCACCGGCCTCAACGCATTCACGAAGGCTTACGACCCGATCCTCTCCGGCGATCTCGGCATCGGCGTCACGGTTCCTTCTCCGATCGACAATCGCACGGGCCCGTATCCGGTCTTCGCAACACCCTTCCGCATCGAAGTCCTCGATTCCGCAGTCGAGGAAGTCGCAAGCAGCGCCGTGCGCAACTTCGTCACGACACTCGCGGGTGGCCTGTTCAAACTCGAGGCCTCGGCAACGACACCGCTGCCGGCTGATACGAGAGTCCAGCTATTCAACACATCCCGGGGAATCCTCGGTGCATCGCTGTCGTACGGCGCGCTACCCACGACCATTGCAGCGTCGCCCGGCGACCGCATCCTCGTTCTCGTAGAAGAGCGCGACGTCAATCCCGAAGCAGCGCTGTCCGTGGTGTTCAACGAGCCGATCGATCTCGGCGGTGCGTCGACTCCCGACGCAATCAACGCGGCACTGCAGACAATGCTGCGCCTCGAACAGATTCCGCAAGGATGCCCGTCCTGCCTCGAGGACATCACGCCTCATGCACGTTTCCTGGTTGACTCCGGCGGCCGGCGCGTCCGCATACAGTTGCCAGCATCGCTGCAGCGCGGCGGAGCGGTGCGTCTCACTTTCCTGAGCAGCATCCGCGACCTCGGCGATCCCTCGATGCAGCTCGGACAGGCGAACGTCGGTGGCTCGACCACCTCGCCGCACGACATCTCGATGCAGTTCCGCGTTCGAGCGCCCGGCGGAACGTTGACGGATTTCGATATCTCCGAGGGCTTGATCCGCGACATGGCGCTGTCGGGAAACATCCTGTTTGTTGCGGCGCTCGAAGGCGGCATCCTCGCGTATGACAGCGCGGATCCCGCCGGACTGAGCTCGGCTTCGATTCCGATGGCGCAGGTATCCGGATTAGCCAGCGCGAACTGGGCCCTCGCGTCCGATCACCACGGCCGTCTTTACACGACAGCGCTCACATCGATGTTCGGTGTGCTCAGGTCCTACAGGAACGAGCAGTTCACAGCCGGCTATCTCAGCGGGTCGACGGTCGTTCCGCATCCGGTCACTCAGCCGCGCGGAAGTGCAATCGTCTCCTGGGCGCCGGGCATCGGCAGCGGGCTCGGACTCGCGAGCGGGAACGTCCTGTCGGATCGCCCCGAGGCGATCCCGCGCAAGCTGCAGATCCTGCTGCAGGATGATGAGGAGAGCTTCTCTTCAGCCGAGGTGATGAAGGTCGCGCTTTCGGCGACCGTCGTCCGCAGTGTCGGCGTTTCCGAGGTTCTCGAGCTCTCGATCGCGCGAAGCAGCGGCAATCCGTATCTCGTCGAGCGAATCACCCTCGAGAACGTCACGCGCGATCTCCGCTGGTCCGCCGACGCGATCGCCGATGCGCCGGCCGTCCTCCGCAACGTCGTCGCCGCTCCGGGAGATCAGTTCCGGCTTCTGAGAAATCGTTTCACCTATGCAGTCATCTCGCTCTTCGGCTACGGCGTCGGCATCTATGACCTCAATGCAATGGAGTCGAACGAGGTCGCTTCACCCCCCGCCGGCTACATTACGCCACGCGAGCAGATCCGTCTGACGCGCGCGTCGCTCGAGCCGAATCTCTGTGCGCATCCAGGGGCGAACACTGCCGCGATCCGCGACCTGTCGTTCTCGCCCGACGCAGTCATCGCGACGCAGACCACGAACACGCATCTCGAAGTGCATGCGCTCGATCCGAGCCGCGGTGTGCTCGATCTGCGTGTTGCGCTGCCTGAGGGTTCGACCTCCGGTCCGGAAGCGCTCGACTGCGATGAGCGCTCGCCGTTCGGAATGATTCTCCGGAGCGCGTACACCGACGCCTCCGGCACGCCGCAGGTCGATGAGCATCCGCGGCTGGCGGACCTTCGCGAACTATATGAAACCGCCACCGCGCGCGTTCCGTTCGCACGATTCAACGGCGCGGCGCGGCACAACTGGCGGATCGAAGCGCAGGACAACGCGACCGGCGCACGCGGCTCACTGCCGGGCCTCGCCGCGCAGCGCGAGTACATGCTCGTCGCGGCGCGCGACTACGGCCTTCTCGTGATCGAGATTGCAGGCACTCCTGCAAGCGTCGGAACCTACCGCCCGCTCGGCGACGAGCATCTCGTCGATGTCATCTGGATCCCGGCGGGCGCCGCGTCGGTGCGCACGATTCCGCGCACGAGCCTGGCCACGGTCGTCGACGGTCAGGGCCGAGTTCTCCTCGTCGACCTCGGGCGCATCGACGAGCGGTTCGATTCGTCCGGAGACCCGATCGATGAGCTCTCGCTGTTCCATACAGCGCGAACCGCCATCGAGACCGGTACGGATGACCCGCGCATCGTCTGGAAGTCCGAGCCGGGACTCGTCACGGGAACGCTCGCGCCGATCATCGATCCGGATACCGGCATCCTCTACGCGGGCAACCTGCAGGGGAAGAAGACATCCGTCGTCTCCGTCTCCGATCCCCGCATCCAGATGAAGGTGAATCTCGGAGCTCCGGGCGGTCTCAGCGAAGTCAGCGGCGTCGTTCCGCTGGGCATCGCCCCGCCTCCATCGGTTGCGCTCAATGGTCCGGATGCATCGCTCGCCGCGTTCCGTCTCGAGCTGACGCTCCCGGGCGGCATCACCGACGCATTCGAGTCTGCCGGCGGTACGGTGCAGCTCGCCGTTGAGAGCGAGAGGGTCGTCGGAGCCGCAACCGAACAGACGATCGTTCCCTGGCCGCGAGCCCACCTGCGACGCGAGAGGCGCGACGGCACCGCCGATCCACGCTCAGCAACCACGTTCAGGCTGCAACGGATTATTCCCGACGATCCGGAGCTCGCAAGAGCACTGCGGCATCAGAAAGGCTTCAACAAGTTCGTCTCGCCGTGGATCGTCGCGATCGCCGACCCCCGCGCATCATCGCAGTACAACTGGGGCACCGCCGATCTCGCAGCGAAGGAAGCCGTCGGCTGCTTCGCATGCGACCGCCCGCAGCATCTCCTCGGAAAAACCGAAGCAGAGGGCGTCTTCGAGCTCTACACAAACGGTCGCGTGATCGCCGTGCGCCCCGAGCTCTGCACCACCGAAGGCTGCTCGCCCGCATCCGACGTCTTCGCCGGCACAAAGTACGCGTACCTCGGCACCTCCGACCGCCTCGTCGGCCGTTTCGCAACCTTCATGGCCGACACGATTCGCCCGCCGGAAGTCCTCGTCGCCGCACAGAACCCACCGGTTGCGGACGGACTGATGCAATCAACCGTCTACCTTCATTCGGGAGAGCTGGAAATTTTCGACGAGGACCTTCGCGTCGCAGGCCGAGCGGGATTGGATGTCTTCGCCCAGCGAACATATCGCTCCCGTACTCTTGGTGGCACGGCTTTGGGGATGGGATGGGACGGCAGCTTCCTTCAGAGACTCCGAGTGCTATCGAATGGAAGTGTTGAATACCGTGATGGATGGGGAGAGATTTATCGATTCGAAATCGATCCAGGAACAGGCGGGTATCAATCTCCTCCTGGACTTTTTCTCACCCTGGTGAGCAACGGCCGGGGCTGGACGCTGATCGACCAGCAGAAGCAACTCACGACGTTCGACGAGCTGGGCAGAATTTCTTCACAGTCCGATGTCTTTCATCGCCCCGGTCAACCTGACACCGGAAACCTCATTCATATTCTTTACGACGTCCAGGGTCGACTTGCGCAGATGGTCGATCCGGTTGGGCGTACTACGCAATTCACATACTTCTCTAGTGATGCACCAACGAGCGCAGGACTGCTTCGGGAGATTAATGCCTCATGGAGGGGCCGAAGCGTTTCATACAGCTACGATGACCAGAATCGCCTGACGGAGGTAAGGCTTCCTGAAGTTTCCGTGGCCGACGGTGTGCCTGCTATCTACGCTTACTCCGGCGATCGAAGACCAAGTGTACAGTACAGCTACGATGCTTCGAGCGGCTCGACATTCAACGATCGGATCGAACTCGGGTCAAACCTTCTCACTGTAACGCGTCCCGATCAATTGCTCTCTGGCGCAGGAGGCGCGGCTCACGTGGCGCTGAAGTACGGGGCACCTGGAAACATCGCTGAGCGCGATCGGGTGATGGAGGAGACATGGCCAACTGGAGAACAGTCGACGCTGACCTGGCTTTCGCCTGAGAGAGTCACGACTCGAGATCCGCTGGGGCAAACCCGCAGCTATGAGCTGGCGAAGTTCGGCGACGCGCGGTGGCACATTCAGAGCGCGACGCTCAACCTCGTTCCTGTGCTGGATCGTGCGGCGACAGAACTTCCATCCGCCATAACAGCGAATGAAACGTTCGAACTGAGGGACCTCACCACAACGTACGAATACGACGGCGATGGTCTTCTGCTCACAGCAAGCATGCCGCGCGAGACCGGAATCGAAAACACATACAAAACGGTTGCCGGCGTACCGGGCAAGGTTCTGTCAAGATCCCGGCAGACTTCCGGAGTAGCCGCTCTCGACACACATATCGAATACGAGACGGATGCGGAAGCCGCCGGAACACCTGTGCGGATTGGGCGCTCCGATGGAGCGACACCTCCGATCTATCGTGATTCTCAATCCCCAGGTCGGGCTCGTCCGAGAGTTGAGACTGTTGATCAGCAGCTCGAACAGAAAAGGGTGAGTGCGTTCAACCAGAAGGGTCAGGTCGAGACGTCTCTCTCTTCGGACCTGGCGGAGAATCCTGCGAACACGATCGAAGAAAGAATCACGTACTTCGGCGAAACGTCGGGTGGGCTCATTGAGCGCGGGCAGCCGTTCCTGATGTTGCGAGGAGATGCCAATCGTCAGCAGTTCACTTATCAGTTGGTCCCGAGCGGAGGAGAGCGTGTGACCGTGCGGGACCTCATACGAGGAACCGAGACTATTCACGAAACCGACTCGCGAGACCTTACGACGAAGATGCTGACGACCGGCTCCGGCGGCGAGATACTCACA
>JBGSYJ010000027.1:0-1874 GCA_041750915.1 Thermoanaerobaculia bacterium
GGGCGCGGGTCGAGATCCCCTTCACTCTCGTGGCGTGTCCATCTGCCTCGGGGCAGGAAGCTCTGAGAGGAACCGGTATTCAGTTCGGAAGGGACGCTCTATCCAGAGGGCACCTGCAGACCCCACGACCGTCATGGAGTCAAGCTGCACGCGTCCAGCCGCCGCCGGCCTGAGCCGTAGCGAGGAACGAATCGATCGCACGCCGAAGGGCAAGGGTCGCGGAACGAAGTCGAGCTCCAGCGGCTGTCCGTCACGTCCAATTAGAACCGTCCCGACGAGCTCCTGAGAGTCGCGACGCATCGTGAATCTGAAGGTGATGCGATCCGACAGAGCTTCGGAGCGGCTATGACGAACGATCGGCTGGAGCTGAGGCTGCAGCGGAATCTCTTCGATCTGAAACGGTGCGGCCCGGCGGATCCGCGTGTCGAGCCTGTTCCTGCGAATGCACTCCTGGTCATTCAGTACACGTTTTCCCTCACGCCGGTAAACGATCGTCGACTCCAGTTCTCCGCCGTTCGAGCGGAACTTCACCCAGGTCTCCGTCACGGAAGTCGTGCCGCTGCCGTCCGAGGTCGTCGTGGTGACGATTGCAGCGCGGGGCACGAGATCGCTTCGTCCGATCGTGGCTACAGCCGACTCCCACACGGGATCGCGAACCGCCGGATGTCCGGCAGCCGAAGTGCCGATCGACAGCGATAATGCGATGAGCACGGAAATCACCCTGAGGTGCCTTCCGTGAAGCCGGTCATAACCCATGACTGTGTCATCCCAACGGCCTTAGGTTTGCGGAGAACTTGTCATCCTGAGCGAAGCGAAGGATCATCTTGCGACGATTGATCCCCTCAAGAAGATCCTTCGCTTCGCTCAGGATGACACTTGCTCCTTCGCGGACCTTACGCTTAACTGAAGGCCATTGCTGTTTCATCTCGAGCGTCGAGCGGGGGAACTGGGCGGGGGTTCCTGCACGAAAATGCACGTAGGTCGATGATTTTCAAGCAAAAGGCCACCACCCAGATCCCTCGCTCGACGCTCGGGATGACACTTCCGGAGTCTTGACACAGTCCTCTCGCTCAGGATGACACCTCGTCGTGCTGATCATGCGGCAATCTCCTGGTAGAGAGACGAGTGCGTCATACGACTGATTGCAGATTCGTAGAGTTGGCGACGGCGTTTCAATTCACACTTCGCCACTCCGCCCGAGCGCAACGATTCGGTCGGCGATGCGGCAGGCAAGTGCCTGGATCGTCTCTGACGGGTTTACACCACCCGACGTTGGGAACAGCGAGCCGTCGCAGATCCAGAGATTCGGAACGTCCCAACTGCGGCCGTCGGAGTTCGTGACACTCGTCTCCGCGTCGATTCCCATCCTGCAGCCCCCGACGAGGTGGGCGGTATCCTCCTCCGTCCAGACATCTCTGCCGCCCGCCGCGATGATTGTCTTCTTCATGAAGTCCACTGCGTGCGTCTTGAGCTTCTTGTCGTTCTCGGAGTATGAAAATGTGATGCGCGGAATCGGCAGACCGTTCTGATCTCGCTCGTCGCTCAGCTCGACGCGGTTCTCTTCGCGCGGTTCGACCTCTCCGACCATCTTGAACCCCACGGCGTAAATGTACTTTGCGGCCTCCTGCCGGAGCTCCATGCCCCACAGGCCGCGTGACCCTGCAAGTTTTTTCGCCCAGTCGCCCGGCAGGGGACCCTGGCTCCCGAACTGGTAACCGCCGGAAAAATCTTTTCCCTCGTCCGTATAGTTCCAATGTTCGGTCATCGCCATCACGGGCGGGCCCTTGTAAGAGCGAATCTCCTCGTCGAAGGTCGCCCATACGCCGTCGTTCGAGTGCACCATCAGGCACTTTCCGACCATCCCGCTCCGGTTT
>JBGSYJ010000028.1:0-5054 GCA_041750915.1 Thermoanaerobaculia bacterium
GCGAGCTGATCGCCGTCTCCTCCGAACTCAGTCTGCACTGCGTCGACAGCACCACGCCCTCTCCACCAGTCCCTCTCTTTCTCTCGCACTGTTCGCTGCTGATCTGATCCTTCACAGGAGATGTCCGGGGCTCGCCCGAGCTCAGTGATCTCACTTGTGAAGGAGATTGGCTGCAATGAAACGACTTTTTCTGACGGCTGCAGTGTCGGCGCTTGCTTCCCTAGCAGCACCGGCGCAGACGGTCATTACGGAGCAGGACTTCGTATTCGTGCTCGACGAGTCGCATCCCGCCGTCGTCGCGGTCGCGGAAGATGCGGCTCTGGCGCGCGCAGCGCTGATTGACGTCCGCGCCTTCGACAATCCCGTCGTTGGAATCACCCGGGAACAGCCGGGGAGCTCCATCCGTCAGACCGATCTGACCCTCTCCTGGCAACTGCCCCACGCGAACCGTGCGCTGCGTGTTGAAGTCGCCGAGAGAGAGCTCGAGGCGGCGGAAGCCCGTCTCGAGCACGCCTTGCGCGGGATCCGCCTCGAGGCACGCGCGTCGTACGCTGCGTGGGCGATCGCTGCCGAAACGCGTGAGCGCCTCACACTGCAACGCGAGCGCATCGACGCGCTCGTCGCCCGCGAGCGGCTTCGCGCCGATCGCGGCGAGTCTTCAGGACTCGAGCTTCACCGCCTCACGCTGGCTGCAAGCTCTCTGCGTGCCGAGGAGGCACTCGCCGCTGCGGACGAAAGCAATGCCCGGGGACAGGCGCGAGCCTGGAATCCGGCGCTTCCGGACGATGCGCGCCCGGCTCTTCCGCCGCTGCCGGAGTTTCCGCCGGGCGGGGAGGGACACCCGCTCATTCGTGCGGCAGAAGCCGATGTCGAGGCGGCGGAGGCGACCCATGATGCAGCGGCGCGTTACCTCCGTTCACCCGAGCTGATGGCCGGATGGCAGCGCCAGGAAGCGGGTAATGAGTCGCTCGCAGGTCCTCTCTTCGGGGTCTATTGGCAGGTTCCTCTGTTCAGAAGAAATCAGGTCGAGAAGGCCGGTGCGCGGGCGCAGCTCGAAGCGGCGCGAGGCAGGCTGGAGCAGACGCGACGCGAGATCGAGGCGCAACAGCGCGCAGGGCTCGACTCTTATCAGGCGCTCGCAGCGGGCGTGCGGGAGATCGAGACGCATTCGGCCACAACCGAGCAGATGCTGCGTGGTGCCGAGGCCTCATTCCTGCTCGGAGAGACATCGCTCACTGATCTGCTCGAGACGTGGCGTTCGGCAATCGAGGTCGAACGCGCGCGGCTGGAATTGCACGAGGCTTCCCTGCGTGCGCTCCACGAGCTCGAGCGCGTAACCATTCGAGACAACCAGAACGAACAGGAGATCCAACCGTGAAAATCCACAACTCGCTCATCATCATCATCATCGCAATCGTCGCTGCCCTTTCAGGTTGCAGCAGCGAAGGGGAAACCGACACAGCGACCCCCGCAAGTGCCGAAGCGCCATCCGCTGCAACCGACACCGGAGCTGTGGCTTTTGAACCGGCTTATCCGGAGGAGGTGAGCACGGAGACTCTCAGCGCCGACGATACCGCGCAGCAGGAAGTCCACAAGCACGGCGATGGTGAGGATGCGCACGCGCACGACGAAGAAACCAAGAAAGAAGACCATGGCCATCCGCACTGAGCTGAGAAGCGGCACCGCTCTCTTCGCACTTCTTCTCTGCGTTACAGCTGTCGGATGCGGCCGGGAGGGCGAGGCCGAGACGGAAGCGGCGGCGGGCAGCTGGTCGGTTACCGCGTGGGGTAACCGATACGAGGTTTTTCCCGACGCAGAGCCTCTCATCGCAGGTGAAACGGCGACCGCGCACACCCACGTGACGCGACTCTCGGATTTCTCGCCGCTGACCGAGGGCGCGGTGGAGATCGTCCTCAGCGGCGAAGGGGGCTCCCACGTCTTTCGCGCAGAGCAGCCGGTTCGGCCCGGGATCTACCAGGTGGAAATCAAGCCGCCGAGTCAGGGTGAATACGATCTGATGTTCCGGATCCACTCCGAAGGTAAAGCAGAAGAGATACGGGGCGGGAGAGTACGGGTCGGAACAGCGGCAACTCCGGGAAGCGTCGTCCGCGCTCCGGCACCCCGCGGTCCGTTGGAGAGCGGGGCTCCGGTCGCGTTTCTGAAGGAACAGCAGTGGCAGTCTGAGTTCGCGACCGACTGGGTGCGCAGCGGCAAGGTCTCCCAGAGCGCCTCCGGTCTCGCAACCGTGCGCGCTCCAGCCGGCGGCGATGCGGCGATCACCGCTCCTGTCGATGGATTGCTGCAGCCTGCCGGCGGAACGTGGCCGTTCCCTGGTATGAAGGTCGGCCGCGGAAGCGCTCTCTTTCAGCTGACACCTGGAGTCTCCGCGGATGTGAGTCTTCCTTCGATGCAGTCTTCGGTATCGGAGCTCGACGCCGAGCTCAGTGCGGCGAGAGCCAGACTCTCACGACTCGAAGAGCTCTTCGCACTCGAAGCGGTGAGCCGGCGTGAGCTTGACGAGGCGCGAACACGCGTGCAGACGCTGGAGAGCCGCGCGCGTGCAGCGCGCCAGGATCTGTCGGCGGCCCGAGCATCCCGCACCGGCGCCACGGGCGGAGGTGTCGCGATCCGTTCACCGTTTGCAGGTCAGATCGCGAGCATCAGTGCGACACCGGGAACAACAGTCTCGGCAGGGACCGAGCTCGCACGGCTCGTCAGCATGGATGCGCTGTGGCTCGAGATCGCGCTTCCACCTTCCGGCGCGCGCGCCGTTGTAGCAGGCATCGAGGGAGTGGTCCTCATCGACCGCGAGCGCCCGCCAACGCGCATCACCGAAGGCGTGCGGTTGATCTCAGTTGCTCCCGAGATCTCTCCGGAGACCGGCACGGTCAGCGTGCTCCTCGCGATTCCGCCAGACCCCTCACTTCCACTCGGCTCCACATTCGAAGCGCATGTCCTTACAGGCCTGAAGACCTCGGGGATCGCCATCCCCTCGACATCCGTCGTCGATGACGGCGGCGTTCCGGTCGTCTACCTGCAGCTCGCCGGTGAGAGTTTCGTGCGACAACAGATCACCGTGCTTTCGCAGGAGGGCGACAGGATGCTCGTCGAGGGCCTTGTCGCAGGTCAGCGCCTCGTCACCCGCGGTGGAGATGCGATCCGCCGTGCCTCACTGATGTCGAGCGGCGACGCTCAGGGACACGTGCACTGACATGAGACCACTCGAGCGCCTCGTTCGCGGTTCGCTGAAACATCGGTGGCTGGTTCTTGCCGTGGTCACTCTGGTGACCGTCATCGGCTCCTTCTGGATCTCCGAGTTTCCGGTGGACATCTTTCCTGATCTCTCCGCGCCGACCGTAACCATCATCACCGAGGCGCCCGGGATGGCGCCGGAGGAAGTGGAGACTCTCGTTACGTTTCCAGTCGAGTCTGCGGTCAACGGCGCGGCGAATGTGCGTCGCCTGCGTTCGGTGTCCGCCGACGGGATCTCGGTCATCTGGGTCGAGTTCAACTGGGGAACCGACATCTACCAGGCGCGCCAGATCGTCAGCGAACGACTCGGGCGTGTAGAGCTCGCCGCACAGGTGGACCGCCCCGAGCTGGGACCGATCTCGTCGATCATGGGCGAGATCACGTTCATCGCAATGACATCGAAGAGCGTTCCACCGATGGAACTTCGACGTCTCGCGGAAACGGTGGTGCGCCGGAATCTGTTGTCGATTCCCGGAATCTCGCAGGTCGTCGCACTCGGAGGCGAGTCGCGTCAATTGCAGGTCACCCTGCGCCCCGCAGCGCTCGCGCAGAACGGAATCGCCATGACGGAGGTCCTCGACGCGCTCGCGGTTGCGAGTCGCAGTCCCGCGGCTGGCTTCCATGTCGAAGGGGGGCAGGAGTATCTCGTTCGCGGGCTCGGACGGGCGCGATCACCCGAGGAAATCGCGGCGACGGTCGTCGCGGTCCGCGACGGAGCTCCGATCCGCATTTCCCAGCTCGCCAGCGTGGAGTGGGGGGCGGAGCCGGCGCGCGGTACCGCCTCGTATCGCGGTAAGCCGGCCGTAATTCTCTCGGTTCAGAAGCAGCCGGGCGCGAACACTCTCGAGCTGACACGCCTCATCGATGGAAGGCTCGAGAATATTCAGCGCACACTGCCCGACGGTGTCGTTATCGAAACCGAGAACTTCCGTCAGTCAGATTTCATCGACGTCGCCATCGGGAACGTCGCTGCAGCGCTGCGCGACGGCGCCGTGCTCGTAATTCTTGTTCTCATCTTCTTCCTCGGAAGCTTCCGCACGACACTGATCTCTGCGCTCGCAATCCCCATCTCACTCGTGATCGGCGTTCTCGTCATCAGCGCGTTCGGACTCACGATCAATACGATGACTCTCGGCGGATTGACGATCGCCATCGGCCTCCTCGTCGACGACGCCATCATCGCTGTCGAGAATATCTTCAGACGATTGAAGGAGGAGCGCGAAGCGCCGGAAGAGGCGCGGCGCCCCGTCCGCGAGGTCGTTGCAACTGCGACGATGGAAGTCGTCAGCCCCATCCTGTTCGCGACGCTGATCATCATCCTCGTCTTCCTCCCGATCTTCTTCCTTCCGGGGCTGGAGGGCCGTCTGCTCCGCCCCCTCGGTTTCGCCTTCATCGCCGCAATCGCCGCCTCCCTTCTCGTGGCACTCACGGTGACCCCCGCGCTGTGCGCTGTGCTTCTCGGGCGAGGAAAGACGCTCGACGCCGGGGAGCCGTGGCTCATGCGCAAGCTCCACAGCGCGTATCGTCCTGCGCTGGGATGGGCACTCGCGCACGGCCGTGTCGTCATCGCGATTGCAATCGCGCTCCTGCTCGCTGCTCTGGCGCTGATCCCGACGCTCGGGCGAAGCTTTCTTCCCGAGTTCAACGAAGGTTCGCTCACGATTTCGGTCGTCAGCTCCCCGGGCATTCCGCTGGAAGAGAGTGACCGGCTCGGTGGCCAGGTCGAAAAGGTGCTCCTGCAGTTCCCCGAGGTGGTGTCGACGAGCAGGCGCACGGGGCGAGCGGAAAAAGACGAGCACGTC
>JBGSYJ010000029.1:0-2738 GCA_041750915.1 Thermoanaerobaculia bacterium
GGATCGAGCGGCGCAAGATGATCCTTCGCTGCGCTCAGGATGACACAGGACACACCTGCATTTTCCTTACTTTCTCCTCCACCTGGTTCCGGCGGGAGTGTCTTCGAGAATGATTCCGCGTGCGAGCAACTCGTCCCGCAGGCGGTCGGATTCTGCGAAATCACGATTCGTCCGCGCCTGATTCCGTGCCGCGATCAACGCCTCGATCTCTGCATCCACCGACTCCGCCGCAGCGGGCAGAATGTCCAGCACCGCATCGACGCGTTCGACGGCCTCGCGGATCTCCGCAGCTTCGTCTGACGACAAGTCGCCCGAGTCGATTGCGGTGTTCGCTTCCCGGATGAGAGTGAAGAGCGCGCCGAGGGCGCCCGCGGTGTTCAGATCGTCATCCATGGCCGCTTCGAGGGCGGAGAGGAAAGTGGCGGCCATGCCGCTGCTTTTTCTGCCTTTCGCCGTGCCGAGCCGCTCGGTTTCCCCGAGCCGGATCATGAACAGGTCGAGCCGTTCGAGCGCGTGTTTCGCGTCTTCGAGCGTCTTCATGGTGAAGTTGAGTCTCGTGCGGTGAGGAACGGCGAGCAGCGCGTAGCGGATCTGCAGGGGAGTGAAGCCTTCATTGAACAGATCGCGAAGCGTGAAGAAGTTCCCCGCCGACTTCGACATCTTCCGGTCTTCGACGATCAGATGCTCGCCGTGAATCCACGTTCTGACGAACGGCTTTCCCGTTGCGGCTTCGCTCTGAGCGATCTCATTCTCATGGTGGGGAAAGATCAGATCGACCGCTCCCGTATGGATGTCGAACGTCTCGCCAAGGTATTTCATCGCCATGGCAGAGCACTCGAGGTGCCAGCCGGGCCGCCCTTCGCCGATGGCGGTGGTCCAGAATGCTTCGCCTTCCTTGCGCGCTTTCCAGAGTACAAAATCGCGCGCGTCCTGCTTGTCATCGGTGTCGCTGTCGACTCTGCTGAAGCTGCTCGAGCGATCGACTTCGATGCGCGCAAGTTTTCCATACTCCGGGAACGTCGCGATCCTGTAGTACGTCGACCCCTCGGTCACGTAAGTGTGGCCGTGCTCGGTGAGCTTCTGCACGAGATCGATCATCTCGGGGACATGATCGGTCGCACGCGGATAGATGTCGGCGCGACGGATCCGCAGCGTGTCGATGTCCTCGTAAAACGCCTCGACGTAGGGATCCGTGTATTCGCGAAGCGTGACGTTCTGCTCCTGAGCTTTCCTGATGATGCGGTCGTCGACGTCCGTGAGATTCATCACGAGGGTGACGCGAAGGCCCTTCCATTGGAGGTAGCGCCGCAGCAGATCCGACCAGAGGAATGTTCTGAGATTGCCGATGTGGACGTAGTGATAGACGGTCGGTCCGCATGCGTAAATGCGGACGTGGCCCGGCTCGATCGGCTCGAGAACTTCTTTCTCGCGGGTGAGTGTGTTGTAGAGCTTCACGCCGCGGAGGGTATCGGGGGGGAGGGGGAAGGTCAAGGGCGCAGTGGACAGTGACAGGAGGCAGTGAGAGTAGACAGTACACAGTAGACAGTAGACAGTAGCCCACCCGCCCGGCAGAGGGCGACTGTCTGCTTTCCCGAAGGACGATCTGCTCGACCCTCTTGCCCGAAGCGCGGCAGCCAGGGCTGACCTCGGGTGACTCCCCCGCGGGGGGGCGGGGGCTACTGTCTTCTGTCTACTGTGTCCTGTCTACTATCCCCTTGGCACGCGACTCGCTGTAGCAGGGTCAACCGGACATTGAACACCGGAGAAAGAGGAAAAAATGGGTAATTTAATCTGGATCATCGTCGTCGTGCTCGTTATTCTCTGGGCCGTTGGTTTTCTGGGAGGTGCATTCGGCGGGAACCTGATTCACATCCTGCTCGTGATCGCCCTGATTCTGATCGTCTATCGTCTCGCTACCGGCAAGAAAGTCCTTTAGCACCGATTGAACCCGAGTCTGACGCTCACCGGTTCGTGAAGCGATCGACAATTGCGGCGACGCGATCGCGCTCTACGGGCGCATCGACGTCGCCGTTTCTTTTCACCGCCGTGCCGACGATCGCACCGTCCACCATCGAACTGTAGTCCGAGGCGTTTTCTGCGTTGAGTCCGCTCCCGATGAGCAGTGGGGCGTCCACCGCTTCGCGGACGGCTGCGAGCCGGTTGGGATCTGCCGGCTGGCCCGTTTCCCGACCGCTGACGATCAGCGCATCCGCGAGCGCGCGATGACGAAGGTCTTTCGCAAGCTGAATCTCGTCGAACGGCGCGAGCGGAACGGCGTGTTTGACCATGTGATCGGCGAATACGGCGATTCTGCCGCCGAGCGCGGCGTTGTGCCGCTGCAACTCAGCCGCGCCTCCTTCGATCACCCCCTGGTCAGTCACCATCGCTGCGGCAAGCACGTTGACGCGGATGAAAAGTGCCCCAGTGGCGGCTGCGATCCCCAGCGCCGAGCGGCCGTCGTTGCGGAGCACGTTGACGCCGAATGGAAGCTGAATTTCTCTGTGCACCGTGCTGATCACCACGCTCAGCGCGCTGACGGTCTCGGGGCCCACGGAAGACTTCGCAAACGGCCGGTCGCCGAAGTTCTCGAAGAGAATCGCGCTGACGCCGCCGGCACTCAACTCGACTGCATCGTGAATCGCGGCGTCGAGAACCCTCTGCATCGACCCGCCGTACAGCGGGGCTCCCGGCAGCGGTGCCAGATGCACCATACCGATGAGCGCATGCTCACCGAGATG
>JBGSYJ010000030.1:0-3033 GCA_041750915.1 Thermoanaerobaculia bacterium
GGTACGACTTCTGGTGCTCCGGCGGTACTGGTGTACGCGCCATGTGGCAGGGCCCACCGAGGCCCTGCCTCTTCCGAGTAGTGAAGAGGTACGACACCTGGAGCATCGGCGGTAATGGTGTACGCGCCATGTGGCAGGGCCCTCCGAGGCCCTGCCTCTTCCGAGTAGTGAAGAGGTACGACACCTGGAGCATCGGCGGTAATGGTGTACGCGCCATGTGTCGTACATCGGTACTGCCGGAAACGGCAGGGCCTCGGAGGGCCCTGCCACATGCATTAGCTACCGATATTGGAAGTCGACGAGCACGCGCGTTACTCCCGCGGGCAGAACCACCGCGAGGTTCGGCGACCAGGCGTCGAACGCCCTCAGGTCGATGAGATTCGTCGCAGGAACCGTCGACGCTCCGCAGACATCGCCCCTCGCAAGCAGATACTGCGGGGCATCGGCACGCACGTCCGGATAGTGCTTCTCGAGATCCCGCCGCAGCTCACGCGTGAGCTTCGTGTACGTCTTCTCGTACGAGTCGATATTCAACGACTCCCGCTGCAGCATCCCGTTCGCGTAGTACATGAATCCCACCGTACCGCGCCACCGCATCTGCGGCGATCCTTCACTTGCGTAGCCGTCGTAACCACCCTCCAGCGCGACGCTCTGCAACTGCTCGCCGTTGTAGTTCCACGCAGCCTGCACTTCGATGACGTTTCCGCAGGAGTTCGCCGTCTGATACCGCACCGTCTCGCGAACGATCCGTCCGCGGGCGTCGTACGCATACTCCTTGCGGAACTTCTGTCCGTCGATGACGCGATCCTCCGCCGTCACCTGCCACCGCCCATCGTCGAGAAGGCGCCCGGAGCGCTCGAGCACATCGCCCGAAGTCGGCGACACGATCCGCACGAGCTGATCATTCTCGTGCTGCAGCTCGAACATGCCGTCACCCTGGCGGAAAGCCGCGATCCGCTCTCCGTCGTAGCTCCATCCGTCCGCTTTGCGCGCCGTCTGAATCGCGCGGCGCTTCGCCGTCGAGTAGCGCAGCGCCTCGCCGTAAGTTCCTGCGTGAAGGCAGGCGAGTGTCTCCGTCTGATGGGGTGCGCCCGTCGAGAGGAACGTTGCGCGCGTCGCCGTTGATCCCGGCGTGCACGATCGCGCGTTCCATTGCGCCGACTCCGGAACGAACGGCCCATGCCCGCAGTCGGGACACCATGCGCCGGAGCCGGGAAGCCTCCGGCCGCAGAAGCCGCAGACGATGCTGCTCTTCTGATGCATCAACTCCGCGTTGAGAAGGGCGACCTTCATTTCGACGGCGTCGAGGTTCACGCCGTCGCTGCGTGCCTCGAGGACTTCGCCGAGGAGATTCATTGAGGCTGTGTAATCGCCGAGCGCCTCGAGCGCCAGCGCCTGATTGAACGAAGCCGCGGCGTCGCCCGGCTGCGATTGACGCGCCTGTGCGAAAGCATCCGCCGCGCTCGCGTACTCGCCGCTCGCAAACGACGTCCTGCCGCGATCGAACAGATCCGCGTACGCCTTCGTGAGATTTGCACGGGACTGAACTTCACGCAGCCATTCGAGATCGATCTGCAGTCTCTGGATCTGCGGCATCTCGACCCCGTCGGGATAGAGCGCGCGGTACATGTGGAGCTTCACTTCGGCCTCGTCGACCAGGCCGTATCTCGCGAGCACGACGACGAGGTTGTAGAGCAGCGCGGGATGGCCCGGAAGAAGCCGGTCGGCAACCCGGAGCTGCTGAAGCGCCGACTCGAAATCGCCCGCTTCATAGAAACGCGCGCCGAACGTCGCTGCAGAGAGAAACTCCCGCTCCTCAGCGGTCGACAGCGTGCTCCGATCGGCCGGTCGCACATGCACGATGATCTCTTCCTGAAGCGAGATCTCCTGCGCGACGAGTGCAGAGGAGAGGAGCAGCAGGCAACAGAGAGCGATGGATGTCGTTCGCATCATCACTACTCCTCCAGCCATGACTCGGCGAGCGACCGCAGCCAGACTTCTTCGCCAGGGTTCAGCGGGTTCTTCACGAGATACGCGTACAACGCAAGCTTCTGCTCGTCGACGCTGTAACGTTCGTCGGGATCCTGCAGCACCGCGGCCGGATCGGCGGCGATTGCCGGCGGAAGCTCGAACGACATCTCTTCCGGATTGCGGGGAACCCAGCGCGCGGCGGCCTCCCGGCCGAACAGGTTCGTAATGAAGCGCTCGAGAGACGCATCATCGTAGACGGCCTTCTGTCCCTCCCTGGCGAGCAGGCTGTCTGGCGCTCCACTGTCGATCATCCGGCCGAGCTTCGAAAGCAGCTGCATCCTCTCGGCGCACGCGCGGAAGATGCGCGCCGGTGGATCGCCGCTCCACGACGCTTCGAGCACGATCTCCTGAATCCGCGATACCTCCGAACGGACGAAGACGTGATCGCTCGACGCGCCCATCTTCGCTGGCGCCGGCGTTTCGAGCGCTACCGTTGCGAGCTGGACATCTTTGTACCATTCGCCTTCAGAAGGAACAGCTGTAGTGCGCGCTTCGAGAAGCACAGCGTCTTCCGGACGGAGCAGGCGCTCCGAACCTTCCACCGGCAGCGTGCGCTCGCGGCCGAGGGCGGAGCTGGGGAATCTCGAGGGAGCGTTGGCGAATGAGCGGGCAAGTTCGGAGCCTGGCTCGAGGCCGCGGCGGAGCAGCTCGCCGAGCATGTGATGGCGGAACTCCTGCTCGGTGCGCACCTGGTAGTTACGCATCCGATCATCGAGGTAATTCGGATGCGCCGTATCACGCGTCCGGTCGCAGTGGCATTCACCGTACACATTCGCCTCGGTCTTCATGCGCCGCGCGGCGGTCGCGAGAAACTGGATTGCCTGCGCGTTGGTCGCCTGCGCGGCCCTTCTGTTTTCTTCACACGCTGTGGCCGAAGCGAAGGTGTTGAACCCGGAGAACTCGGAAGTGCTGCGGAACTCCGGAGACCACGCCTGGAGGTGATAGTGATACGTCTCGCAGCCAGTCGCGGAACTGCCCGGGCAGGTCAACGACTGCGCCGCC
>JBGSYJ010000031.1:0-15761 GCA_041750915.1 Thermoanaerobaculia bacterium
GAGATCGATGTCGATCGAACCGGCGACCTCAGAAATCTCCTCGCCGTCCCGGTCCCAGCGCAGATCCGGCCCAACCGAGACTCTCACGTCGACGTGTCGGGCGCCAATCCATCCGTCGACGTGACATGCGCGCGTCCGCCATCTGCTGTCGCACACGATGCTGTAGCTCAGCCTGCAAGCCTCGGAGTCGGCGAGAAACACCGCCGTGCCTTTCAGATGCCACAGCGCGCCGTCGTGATGAAGGTACGCCGACTCGTGGCCGGGTCGACTCAGATTGCGCCAGAGCACGGCCGCATCAGGCGGAAGCGCAGTAGGTTCGGAAGCATTGTCAGCCATCGCGAAATCATAGCGCGGCTCGCGACAGAATGCTGTCAACTGTCTCAGCCGCATCAGTGAGGCTGCTCGTACACGATGACCTCGCTACATGCGATTACAATCGGAACAAGATGCCACCGATTGATCAAAAGAGCCGCTTCCGCGGCGCGTTACTGGGCCTCGCGGCGGGCGATGCGCTCGGCACGACGCTCGAGTTCCAACCGCGCGATAGTGAAGCGTTGATCACTGACTTGGTCGGTGGAGGACCCTTTCGACTTCGGCCCGGGGACTGGACTGACGACACGTCGATGGCGCTATGTCTGGCAGAGAGCCTGATCGAGCGGAACGGGTTCGATGCCCTGGATCAAATGGAGCGCTACTGCCGGTGGAAGCGCGAAGGTCATCTGAGCAGTACGGGAAGCTGTTTCGATATCGGCAATACGATCGCATCGGCGCTCCGCCGTTTCGAATCACTGCAACGGTCCAGTTCCGAAGCTCTTCGCGATGAAGCAGCATTCTGTGGTTCGACCGATCCGTCGCAAGGCGGCAATGGTTCCCTGATGCGCCTTGCACCGGTGCCGCTTTACTTCGCACAGGACGCCGGCGAGGCGATCCGTCTCGCAGGCGAGAGCTCGCGGACGACGCATGGCGCCGCCGAGCCAGTCGATGCATGCCGGTGGTTCGCGCAGTTGCTGCTTCGTGCTCTCTACGGTGAACCGAAGGACTCCATCCTCGAATACGCATGGCGCGGGGCGCCGCTTGCTCACAGGATAGAGGCCATTGCCCGCGGCTCGTATCGTGCGAAGAAGCGGGATCAGATCGAGTCGAGCGGCTATGTTGTTCATACGCTCGAGGCAGCTCTATGGGCCTTTCATCACGGAAGCGATTTTCGGGAAGGTGCACTCCTCGCAGTCAACCTGGGAGGGGACGCCGACACGACAGGCGCAGTCTACGGCCAGCTCGCCGGCGTCTATTACGGGGAAGAGGGTATCCCCGAGGATTGGCGCGCAAAGCTGGCGATGCGGGAGCTGATCGAAGAGTTTGCCGATAGGTTGCATGAAGGGCCGATCTGACGTAAGTGGCCGAACTTGCATTGTTCGGCCACTTTTGCGCTGATTCAGCAATGCCCCTTCCTCTGCTATACTCCCGTTCCAAAGGTCAAGCTTCCGATGAACGTGAAAACGGACCCTACAGCAGTCGAGATTTACGGGCAGACGTACAACGTTCGTGGTGAGGGAGACCCAGCATATTTGACGGAGCTTGCGCGGTTTGTCGATTCCAGGATGCGCTATGTCGGATCCCAGGTCAGCAGCACCGACCCGATGCGCATTGCAATCCTGGCGGCTTTGAATATCGCCGATGAGTTTCTGCGCTACCGAAATGAGCGCGAGAACACCCTCGGCGTCTGGATGGAGAAGTCGGAGGAATTGGCCGACAAGCTCGGAGCGTTGATGACCGAGCAGGCCAGTTCCACGGATGCATAGAAAGATCGGAGTCCCTGCAGGGTGCGTGAAGAGTTTTACTACTTGAACCGATTCTCTAATTCCGGGCATCTGAGTCCCGGGGCAGGAGCAGGCCTTCGCTCGATGAGAGCACAGAAGGAAGCCAGAAAGCCTCGTGCAGGGCGCCCACCTGTTTTACGCAGGTTCAATTAGAGCGCTCGACACGGCTCAGGCGGGGTTCTCCGACATTTTTACTCCATTCCGCGCAGGCCTCCCAGGGGGAGGTAGGCAGTGGAAACATACATTATTCCGATTCTGATCGGCCTGGTTCTGGCCGCAGTCTTCAGCTTCATCTGGTCTTCCATCCAACGAAAGCGGATCACCGCTGAAGCGCAGGAGGCCCGCGAAAAGGCCGAGCGCCTCGTCGAGGAAGCAAAGAAGTCGGCCGAAGCACGACTCAAGGAAGCAAACCTCGAAGCGAAGGAGAAGGTCCTTCAGGCGACCGCCGAGTTCGACCGCCAGTCGAAAGAGCGCCGCGAGGAGCTCAAGGCGGTCGAAAATCGCATCCAGCAGAAAGAGGAGAGCGTCGACCGCCGCGCCCAGCAGATCGAGACGCGGGAGTCGCAGCTCTCCGGCCGTGAACGCTCGGTGCAGGAGCGCGAGTCACAGCTGGACGTGCGAGAAGGCCAGGTCACCGAACTGATCGAAGAACAGCGTCATCGCCTCGAGCAAATCTCGGGACTGACGGTCGAGGAAGCCAAGGCTCAGCTGATCCGGGGTATCGAGAACGAAGCGAAACTCGAAGCGGCCCAGCTCATCAAGAAAATCGAGACCGAAGCCACCGAGTTCGGACACATCAAGGCCAAACGCATCCTCGGCACGGCAATCCAGCGCCTGGCGTCCGACTATGTCGCGGAGAACACAGTCTCGGTCGTCGATCTGCCTTCCGACGACATGAAGGGCCGCATCATCGGCCGCGAAGGACGGAACATCCGCGCGCTCGAACTTGCGACCGGCGTCGATCTCATCGTCGATGACACGCCTGAAGCAGTCATCCTCTCAGGGTTCGATCCGATCCGCCGCGAAGTCGCGCGCATCTCGCTCGAGCGCCTGATGGCGGATGGACGCATCCACCCTGCGCGCATCGAAGAGGTCGTCGACAAGGTGCGCATCGAGCTCGAAGAGAAACTCTTCGAGGAAGGGGAGGCGGCTGCCTTCTCCCTCGGGATCACCGACATCCATCCTGAAATCCTCAAGCTGCTCGGTCGTTTGCGTTATCGGACGTCGTACGGGCAGAACGTCCTCGTGCACTCGCTCGAAGTCGCCGGTCTCGCCGCCCTGATGGCGATAGAGCTCGGAGTCAACGCTGAGATCGCCAAGCGGGGAGGTCTGTTGCACGACATCGGAAAGTCAATCGATCGCGAGATGGAAGGTACACATCTCGAGCTCGGCCGGCAGGTGCTCGAAAAGTACGGTGAGCGCCGCGAGATCATTCACGCGATGGAATGCCATCACGGAGACTACGACCCGACGACCGTCGAGGCCGTTCTCGTCAACGCCGCGGACGCGCTGTCAGCAGCAAGGCCGGGTGCACGGCGGGAGATCCTGGAGAACTACGTGCATCGTCTCGAGCGGCTCGAAGCGATCGCAGACAACTTCGAAGGTGTGAACAAGGCCTTCGCCATCCAGGCGGGACGCGAGCTTCGTATCATCGTCAACGCCGAGAAGCTCACCGACGAACAGTCGATCTGGCTGTCGAAGGACGTCGCCAGAAAAATCGAATCGGAACTTCAGTATCCGGGACAGATCAAGGTAACGGTCATTCGAGAAACACGGGCCGTCGATTTCGCAAAATAGAAAGCATGGAACGTTGAACGAGTCTGTCAATGAGTTCTGCAGAGAGCACTTCAGAGGGTTCTCGCTCGCGCCGGAGGCGCGACAGAGGGTAGCCGGTGGCAAGCGAAGCGCAGCCACCGGTTACGACGCGCGAACGCCGTCCGCCCCTGCGGGGCGGCAGAACAGGGTCGGATCTGGCACCCCTGCCGGGGTGCGTGTACAAGAGGGACTCTCTGTCCGGTGGCTGCGCTGCGCTTGCCACCGGCTACCCTCTCAGCGCACCTCCGGTGCGCAGTTCGTCGACACCTCAGTGCCGTCTAACTACTGTCTACTGTCTACTGTCTCCTGTCTACTTTCCCAATGACCCGCCTCCTCTACATCGGTGACATCGTCGGCCAGCCCGGCAGACGCGCGCTGCGCGACAAGCTCGAGACCGTGATCGATCGAGAGCGCGTCGATTTCACCGTGGTGAATATCGAGAATGCCGCTGGCGGCTTCGGCGTCACCGAGCCCATCCTTCAGGAGCTCTCGGCACTTCCCATCGACGTCTACACCTCCGGCAATCACATCTGGGACAAGAAGGACTTCGTCGAGAACTTCGATCACTACGAGCACGTGATCCGCCCGGCGAACTACCCGAAGGGAAATCCAGGCAAGGGAAGCGTCGTCCGGACAACCGCGTCGGGCGTGAAGGTGGCCGTCATCCAGGTGATGGGTCAGGTATTCATGCCGCCTTGCGAGAACCCGTTCTACTCAGTCGACCGGGAGCTCGAGCTGATCGGCGACGCGAAGGTCGTGATGGTCGACATCCACTGCGAGGCCACATCGGAAAAGCAGGCGATGGGACGCTATCTCGATGGTCGCGTCTCGGTCGTCTTCGGAACGCACACACATGTTCCGACGGCTGACGAGCGGATCCTGCCGAAGGGGACCGGCTTCCAGACGGACGTCGGTATGAGTGGCGCTTACGATTCGGTCATCGGGTTTCGGGAGGACGAGGCGCTCCACCGGTTCCTCATGAATACACCCAGCAAGCTCGAGGTCGCGAAACGCGACATCCGCCTGTCGGGTTGTCTGGTCGAGATTGATGATTCGAGCGGGCGCGCCGTGAGTATTCAGCGCATTCACGAACGCGTCGAAGGGACGTGAAGCAGCCTGGCGGCGGCCTTCCCGTCGCGGACGCAGGAACCTCACCGCGCGCGCTGTCGATCGTAGCTATGGGACGCGTCGATTCGGACTCAATCGAGACTCTGCTGAAGTTCTTTCCCCTCGTCGAGCAGGTCGATTCCGCACTTCCCGCCGATGCCGCCCTGCATGCACACGCGGGCGCCGGAAATCGGGCTATCGACAGCTGTGCTCACGACTGGATACTGATGCTCCGGGAGAGAGAGCACGTGTCGCCGGCGCTCGCCGCTGAGCTCTCCGGCGCCGCGTCCGAACCTCCCCAGGCCTGGGGCTTCCGCATCGTCTCGCAGCTCATCTACCGCGGGCGCCCGCTCAGACTCAGCCGCGCGACGGGCGAAGTCCGATTCTTTCACCGCCGGCATTCGCGTTTCGATCTCCGGACCGAAGGACGGGAGATCCGCGTTCAGGGACCAGTGATCCGTCTGCGCAGCGCGCTGGAGATACGAACGTTCGCTTCCGCCGCTGATCACCTCGAGGAGCTGCAGCGGGGAGGCATTCCGCACTCGCTCGTCCGTCGCCTGCTGATCTTCACGCACAACGCGATCGTCACCGGTGGCATCTGGCGCAGCGCGAATACGCTCGGTTACCTCTGGATCGAAGCAGGTTACGACAAGGACGACAAACCGGCGCCAGCGTCGCTCAGATGATCTGGCTGCTTCGGTTCGGGCGGCGCAACGTTCCATTCGCCCGGAACTGCCGCGGCGACATTCCGAAGCGGCTCCGGAACTGCTGGCGGAAGTAGTTCTCGGATTCGAATCCGCAGCGTCTGGCGATCTGTGTGATCCGCTGATTGCCGCGCTTGAGAAGTTTTGCCGCTTTCTCGAGCCTCTTTTCCTTGAGGAAGTGGCTCAACAGCCTTCCGGTCGTGCGATGGAATCGCCCCGACACGTACTGGCGTGTGTATCCCATCTCCTGAGTGATCGCTTCCACCGTCAACGCTTCGTCGGTCTTCAGACGCCTGCGAACACACTTCAGAAGCGAACGTAGGATTCCATCCATGGGTCGACTCCTTCTGACCGCGATTCGAAATCCACCTGGCCGGTCATGAGCTCGCGTCGGAGTGTTCCGGAGCGATTCCAGTTACCGGAAACGCGTGAACGGGGCGCGAGACATGGAAGGTTTCGGATCGCGGACCCCTTGAATATAGCGCCTGAAAGGGCGTTACGGCAAACGGACGCGCCAAAGTTTACGTCTTCATGTCTGCTTCGGAGTCCAGCGACTTGCGTCTCTCGTACGATACTTGTTCATTGTTTGCGCGAAGACGACGTCGAGATCGAGTTCGAGAGAGTTTGCGAGCGAGATCAGGACAAATATGGAATCTCCGATCTCATCGGCAATCGATCCGTCCACTTCCGTCGCCTTTTTCGGCTTCTCGCCGTAGACGTGATTGACCTCCCGGGCCAGTTCGCCCACTTCTTCAGCCATGCGGGCCACGAGGGTCATCGGCTGGAAGTAGCCCTCTTCAAAGCTCGATATCCAGGCATCGACCTGGCGCTGCGCCTCTGCAAAGCTCATTCAAATCACCCCCTGATGTGATGCGCCGCATTTTGAATTCGGGCAATGACTTGCTACCATCACCTCTCCATGAACAGGCTCCGCATGATCGCCATGATTGCCGGCGCAGCCCTCCTGGCTGCCCAGGGATGGGCCGAGGTCCGGCTCGTCATCCGGGCGGATGGCACGAAGGTGATTTACAACGTGCCGCAGAAGCGGACAGCCACGCGCGGATCCGATCTGGCATGGCTCGCGAAGCAGCGCGACCGGATCTCCGAGTATGACGAGATCATCAACCGCCATTGTGATCGATACGGGGTCGATCCGGTACTGGCAAAAGCGGTCATTCAGGTGGAGTCGAATTTCAACCCGCGCGTGGTGTCCCACAAAGGCGCCAGCGGTCTGATGCAGCTGATGCCGGCGACGGCTCGCCGCTTCGGTGTTTCCAGCATTTTCGACCCGGAGGAGAATATTCGGGGCGGAGTGGAGTACCTCTCGGTCCTTCAGCGGCTCTTTCCGAACAACCTTTCCCACGTGCTCGCTGCCTATAACGCAGGTGAGGGCGCCGTCAGCCGCTACCGCGGCATTCCTCCCTATGCGGAAACGCAGAGCTATGTCGTCAAGGCCCTCTCCGTCTACTACGGACGCCCGTATGGCGGGACGGTGATGTTCGGCGGAGGGCGCGACCGAAAACTCTCAGGCGGGTTCAAAGCCGAGCGCGGCAACGGCAGCCTCGAGCCTGTCAATCTGGCGGCGAAGCGGCGGGGTTCCTCCACTCAACCGATCGCCAGGTAACGGCATGCCTCAAAGACAACCCGGTGTTCCCCCTCCGTTCGATGAGGGTGTCTTTCTGATGCACTACAACCGGGGCCGGGAGTCCTTCGCGCATGGACGATTCGGCGAAGCGAGGACCGAGCTCGAACTGGCCCAGCGCCACAGGCAGGACGACTCCGACGTTCTCAATCTTCTGGGACTGGTCTACTTCAAGACCGGCGCGCTTGCGGAGGCCGAGGTCATCTATCGGGCGTTGATCGAGGAGAATCCGTCGGTATTCATCCTCCACTCGAATCTCGGGCTCATCCTGTTCAAACAGGGGAAGCTCGAACAGGCCGAAGGTTTCCTGCTGCGTTCCGTCGAGCTCCGTCCGAATTACGCCAAGTCGCATCTCTACCTTGGATTGCTTTACAAGCAGAAAGGCAAATTGGGACTCGCGCTCGAGCACCTCCGGTTCGCCGGAGCGGAGAAGGCCATTCGCGAGCTCGAATCCGAGATGAGGAACATCTCGAGCGGGCGGAGCGGGATCGGGCTCGTCACCGGGCCCATCGCGATTCCGCCGGCGGTGCAGGCAGCGCTGATGAAGGGCCCGGCTGAACCTCTGGATCTGCAGGATACAGTGCCGAGGACGACACGCGAGCACTCGGTTCCACCTGACGAGAACCTGCGGGAAATGCCCGTGGGAATCTCGGCTGCGCGCAAACTGCAGGATGCCGTTGAGGAGCCGGAGGTTTCCGGCAGGGGAACGCTCGACCTCGGAAGAAAGATCGAGGGAGCGTCGAAAACGTTTTCCCTTCACGAGAACGGAGTCCTTGAGATCAACTTCGACAGGAGCGTGCATCTCAAGCGCGGAACGGTGTCGAGCTACACCGGCAACCTCCGCTTCTCGGCCGAGTCCGGCCTTCTTGGAACGACGGCGCAGACGCTCGTGCGGGCGACCGGCCACGGGAAGATCTTTCTTTCCGAGAAGGGCCGCAAGACGTTCCTGCTCGATCTGGCGGACGAGTTCATCTACGTCGAAGGTGGGAACCTTCTCGCGCTCGAGGACACGCTTTCGTACAGAGTCGAGCCGATCTACGACGCGTCCTATCAGAAGAAGATCGACACGGTGAAGATCTTTGGCAGAGGGTCGCTGGCCATCTCGACTTCAGTCGAGCCGCTGACGCTGCGCGTGACTCGCGACTATCCGCTGTCGATCTCGTCGAACGCGCTCGTTGCCTGGACCGGGGAGCTGATTCCTGCCGTACTGGATGACGATCTGGAGCTCTCCGGCGTGATGATCAAGGAGTCGGATCAGTCGTTCAAGGTGCGGTTCGAAGGCGAAGGGGTCGTGGTGTCGGAGCAATGAAACGAAATTGAGAATTTAGAATTCAGAATTAAGAAAAGGGAGTGCAGGACTTGCGCGAGTCTCTTTCTGAATTCTGCATTCTAAATTCTCAATTCTGAATTCTCAATTCTAAATTCTCAATTCTTCAGCCCAACCCGCCCAGCCGCACCGCGAGCGGCACGAGGATGATCAGCTGGATCGCGTCAAAGACTCCGTGGGCGATGATGCAGGGAATCAGGTTCTTCGTCCGGTAGAAAACGATCCCGATCAGAAGCGAAACGACGGTGATCCCGATCAGCATGAGCGGCTGTCCGTAACCGGCGTGCGCGATCACGAATGCGATCGTCGAAACGACGAGGCCGACCCGCTTCTGAAGCCATCCGCGGAAGAAGGCCTCTTCGAACGTCATCGCCGAGAAGATGATCACGCACTTCTGCCAGAGAGCGAGATTCGCCATCCATGGAATCATCGGGCTCGGCTGGAGATCGTCGGGCAGGAAATCCATCCGGCTGAGAATCACACCGGCTGAAGCGGCGAGCGCGATGGTGATCGCCCACACTCCGACTCCTACCGCAACACCCAGCATGACTGCCCGGAACATGTGCTCGCGCTGGATATTGAGATACGAAAAGAAGTTCGGGCGCTGGGTCAGGAGCCACCAGCCGACGAGGAACACCACGAGAATCAGGTGCATCGAGAAGAGCGACCAGAACGGGATGCCGACCAGATCCTGCTTCTGTACCGGAGCCGCGGAGGATGACGACACCAGCGACGTGACGAGAATGATGAACGATCCCAGCCAGAAGTAGGCGACCCACTTTGCAAGGGGCGAAGGAAAGCGGTCGATGCTGAAGAGGTTGAACCGCTCGACGATGAAGAGAAAAACAATGTAGAGAACGCCGATGACGATGAGTGGTGTGATCTGCACGCCGGGATTGTAGTACGGGAAGGGCTACGGATGAAGGATGAAGGATGAAGGATGAAGGATGAAGGATGAAGGATGAAGGATGAAGGATGAAGGATGAGCGCTAGTGCTCGATTCGCACTTCGACCTGATTGTCGTAGAACGTTGCACCCTCGCCCATATCGGTCAGCTTCTGCGACGTCGTGTCGTTCGCGTTTGCTCCGTCTTCGGTCAGGCGTCCCCACCAGACCGACGGCGCGGCAACGACTCCGGGCTGGACGCGATCGCTGATCACCGCTTTGGCGAGGAACGAGCCGCGGTCATTGAACGTCCGCACCGTGCTCCCATCCGCAATGCCACGGGACTCGGCATCGCCTGCGCTGATCTCGAGTGTGGGAGACCCGGCAACGCGCCGCAGCGACTTCACATTGACGAACGTCGAGTTGAGAAACGTATGTGCGGGAGCGGAGATCAGCGCGAGCGGAAGCCGGCGCACGAGCTCCGGATCGCGCTCTTCCGATTCGAACGGCGGAACGTAGACGGGAAGCCGATCGAGGCCGATCTCCTCGAGCCGCGCGCATTCGATCTCGATCTTCCCGCTGGGAGTCGCGAACTTTGTTCCCTCCGCGAACGGAAGATGCGGCGAGGGAAGGTTGAGCCGCTGAGGCCCGTCACTCATCAGCCTCTCCAGCGACAGTCCCTCCATTTCCGCCGCTTCGGTGTCGAGTGCCTGGCGCATCATCGCCTCATCGGAATCCCTCAAGTGCTCGCCATCGAGCTTCATCGCTTCTGCGAGCCTGCGAAAGATCTCTGTGTTCGGCAGCGCCTCGCCCAGCGGCTCGATCGCCCGATGGCTGTACATCGCGTAGAGATGTCCGTAGCTCTTGTGCAGATCGGCGTGCTCGAGCTGCGTCGTCGCGGGGAGCAGGACGTCTGCCCAGTCGGCGGTGTCTGTCTGAAAATGTTCGAGTACAACGGTAAAGAGATCCTCCCGTGCTAGACCGCGCAGGACGCGTCCACGGTCGGGTGCAACGGATGCCGGGTTCGAGTTGTAGACGACTAGCGCGCGGATCGGAGGATCGTCGAGATCGAGCAGTGCATCGCCGAGCGTGCTCATATTCACGGTGCGGGTTCCCGCCGGAATGAGGTCGGGTCGCTCCAGCGCCGCGAGATCCATTCTGTACGTTCCCGAGCTCGAGAGCTGGCAGCCGCCACCGATGTCGTTCCACGCTCCGGTCACTGCGGGCAGGATTGAGATCGCGCGGACGGCAGAACCACCGCCGGCGTGGCGCTGCAGACCGTAGTTGAGACGGATGAAGGACGGCCGGATCGTCGCGTATTCAAGGGCGAGCCGCTCGATGACTTCGACCGGAATGCGACAGATCGATGCGACCCGTTCCGGCGGATACTCCTCGAGCACCCGGCCGCGAAGCGCTTCCCAGCCATGCGTCATCGCGTCGAGATAGCTGCGGTTCTCGAGGCCGTCGCGGAAGATGACATGCATGATCGACAGCGCGAGCGCGGCGTCGGTGCAGGGACGAATCGCGATGTGCTCGTCACACGAATCAGCCGTGCGCGTTCTGCGAGGATCGATGCAGATCGTCTTCGCGCCCGCCGCCTTCGCCTTCACGATGAACGGCCAGAGGTGAGGGTTTGATGTGAGGGTATTCGTTCCCCAGAGAATGATGAGTCGCGACTGGTCGATCGTTTCCGGATCGGTTCCCATCCGCGTGCCGTATGTGTAGTTGAGCGCCTCAGTGCCGGCCGATGCGCAGATTGTCCTTCCGAGAAGCGACGCGCCAATCGTGTGAAAAAACCTCCTGTCCATGGACGATCCCTGGATGAGGCCCATCGTTCCAGCGTACGAGTAAGGAAGGATCGCCTGGGGCCCATGCGCGGATTGCCGGATCTCGTTGAGGCGTTCCGCAATCAGCGTGATCGCCTCATCCCAGGTCGCCCTTCGGAACTGTCCTGATCCCTTCGGCCCCGTTCGGATCTGCGGGTAAAAGAGCCGGTCCTCGTGATAGGTCCGCTCGGTGTAGCGCATGACTTTCGTGCAGAGGAAGCCGCGTGTGAATGAATGATCGGGATCGCCCGAAACCTTCACCGCACGCCCGTCTTCAACGGTGACGAGCATCGAACAGGTGTCGGGACAGTCGTGGGGACAGACGGCGCGGACGACGGGCATGTGCGGCAGAGATTCTAGCGTATGTGGCAGGGCTCTCCGAAGCCCTGTCACATTGAGCAAAGGCACGAGGTGTCATCCTGAGCGCAGCGAAGGATCCCCCAAGGCTTTGCGTTTCAGCCAGTAGTGAGGGGATCCTTCGCTGCGCTCAGGATGACACTTGGTCCTGCGCAGACCTTAAGTTGCCATTGGCCACATGGAATGCCTACTCCCTCTCGAGAATGATCGCCGATCCCAGTCCGCCCGCTGCGCAGACGGAGACGAGGCCGAACTGCTCGCCCGTCGCCTGCAGCTCGTTGCAGACAGTCGTGACGATCCGCGCTCCCGTGGCGCCGAACGGGTGGCCAAGGGCGATTGAGCCACCGGTGCGGTTGATCTTCGCAGGATCGATCTCGCCGACGGGCTCACTCAGCCCAAGGCGCTCGGTCGCGATCTTCTGAGAAGCGAGCCACTGAATGTTCGACAGCACCTGCGCGGCGAACGCTTCATGCATTTCGATGACGCCGATATCGCTGAGCTTCAAACCGGCGAGTTTCAGTGCGCGAGGAATCGCGAACACAGGTCCCTGCAGCAGCTGATCCGCCGGATCGAGCGCTCCGTATGCGTAGCTCTTCAGATAGCCGATCGGCTTGTACCCAAGGGCCTTCGCCTTCTCCTCCGACATGAGCAGAACGGCCGATGCCCCGTCCGTAAGCGGGGAGGCGTTTCCCGCCGTGATCGTGCCGTACTTCCGGTCGAACACAGGCTTGAGTTTCGCGAGCGCTTCCATCGTCGTGTCTTCGCGAATCAGATTGTCCTTCTCAATGACGTCTTCGTATCGGGGAGGAACGATCAGCGGCATGACCTCGCTGGAGAATCTTCCGTTGTTCGTCGCCTCGGCCGCTCGCGTGTGACTCTGCATCGCGAACCGGTCCTGATCTTCGCGCGAGATGCCGTTCTCCTTCGCCATCTTCTCGGCGGACTCGCCCATCGTCAGCCCCGTCGTCGACTCGGCGATCGCAGGGAGGTCCGGCGCGAGATCTTTCGGGCGGAGCGCCGAGAACACCGAAAGTTTCCCCGGAAGTGTCCTCTGTTTGCTCGCTTTGACGAGGACGTCGGCGAATTTCTTCGAGAAGAGGATCGGGACGTTCGAGAGTGACTCGGCCCCGCCGGCGACAACGATCTCCGCATGCCCCTGCAGAATCATGTCCGCCGCCGTCGTGATCGCCTGATTCGAGGTCGCACATGCCATTGAAACGCTGTGGGAGGGGATATTTCGCGGCATCCCCGTCCCGAGGACGATCTCCCGGGCAATGTTCGGCGCCTTGACCGAAGGGATCACGGTTCCGTAAACGACGTAGTCGATCGTGGCGGGATCGACTTCGCTGCGTTGAAGGATTTCGGTAACGACTCGCTTGCCGAGCTCGAGCGTGTCGAGACGGGCGAGAGTGGTTCCTGCTTTTCCGAAGGGTGTCCTCAGGCCGCGGACGATCGCGACCCGCCGGTTGTTTAAGCTCATGATGGAATCCTCATGGGGCGGATTCTATCAGGGGGAGTAGCCAGTAGTCAGGAGCCAGTAGTCAGTGAAACCCATGTGGCAGGGCCCTCCGAGGCCTTGCCTCTTCGGTAGTGTAACGAGGTACGACACTTGGAGCGATCGAGAGAACGGTGCACGCTCCAGCTGTCGTACATCGGAACGATTCGGAAGAGGCAGGGCCTCGGAGGGCCCTGCCACATGAGTCCCTGCGTTCGGCAGGGCCTGGGAAGGCCCTGCCACATGGGAGGGTGGGCTACTGACTCCTGACTCCTGACTCCTGACTCCTGTTACGATACCCCCGGGCACCCTGCGGACATGCATAACCAGCGCGAAATGAAGAAACGGATGCGGGCTTCGCTCGAACGCCTGCTCGAGCTCCCACTCGACGAGGGGCGTCTCCTGATCCTTACGCACCACAATCCGGATCCCGACTGTCTCGCCAGCTCCGCCGCGATGCGGTACCTCTTCAAGAAGAAACGCGGAATCGATGCGACAGCCGCCTACAGCGGAATCATCGGCCGCGCGGAGAATCGCGCCATGGTCCGGCTGCTCGAGCTCGACTTTCCCCACATCAACGACCTCGACTTCGACGACTTCCGCTACATCGCCCTCATCGACGCCCAGCCGCGCACCGGCAACACTGCAGTCCCCGAGGATCGGAACGTCGATATCGTGATCGACCACCATCCGATTCGCGACAGCACGCTCGGAGTCTCCTTCTACGAAGTGATCGAGGAGCTGGGCGCAACGGCGACGCTGCTCACGGAGTATCTCCGTATCGCACGCCTGAAGATTCCGCGCGACCTGGCGACGGCCCTCCTCTATGCCATCCGCTCCGAGACCCAGGACCTCGGACGCGAAGTCTCCGAGCATGATCTGATCGCGTATGAGCACCTTGTGCCCCGCGCTGACCGGGCGCTGCTCGCGGCGATCTCCAGCCCGACTCTCGAGCGCCATTACTTTTCCCAGCTCGCAAACGCGCTCGAGAACCTGCTCGTCGGAACAAGCACCGCTGTCTGCCCGATGGGGCCCGTACGCGATCCCGATTTTGTTCCCGAGATGGCCGACCTCATCGTCCGGATGGAAGGGATCCACTGGGCTCTCGCATGGGGCACGTTCGAGGATCGCATCTACCTTTCCATCCGAACGAATGAGCCCGACGTGAACGCCGGCGAGGTGATGCAGCAGATCCTCGAGGGGATCGGCAAGGGCGGAGGACATGGAATGCGCGCGGGAGGTGCGATCGAGCTCGAGAGCTCCACGGACCTGTCGGCGCCCGTCGCCGATAAGCTCATTCGCCGCTTTCTCGAGCGCGTCGGCGAAGCCGGGCCCCTGCGCGAGTTTCGCTCGACGAACGCGCCTGCGGTCGGATGAACGCCCGCAAGACCCGCCAACCCGGAGGTTGAACGATGACCCTGAGCGAAACAGAGCTCGAACCAAACCCCCTCCGCGAGGGGCTGGATCAGGAGCGCGTTCCCGACGCCTCGATCCTCGTCATCTTCGGAGCCTCAGGTGACCTGACGCAGCGCAAACTCATTCCTTCACTTTACTCGCTTGCGCATGACGGACTTCTTCCGGCGAATCAGACGATCGTCGGCTTCGCGCGCGCCGACTACACCGACGACAGCTTCAGGACTGCCATGCGCGAAGCCTGCGACAAACATGCGCGCCGCCGGCCGACCGAAGATGCGGTCTGGGAGAGCTTCGCATCGAAACTGTTCTTCCTTCCGGGCGAGTTCGAAAGTGCCGACGATTATGTACGTCTGAGAGAGAAGCTCGCAGAGCTTGACAGCACGCGCGGCACCGAGGGCCGGCGAATCTACTATATGGCCGCGCCGCCGCAGTTCTTTCCCGTGATCACCGCGCAGCTGCGTGAGAACGAAATGGTCAACGATCCGGAGCTCGAGCTTCCTTTCACACGGGCGATCATCGAAAAGCCGTTCGGCCGCGATCTCGCCTCCGCGCGTGAGCTTAACCGAATCGCCGTGATGACGTTCCGCGAAGAGCAGGTGTTCCGCATCGATCACTACCTCGGCAAAGAGACCGTTCAGAACCTGCTCGTTCTACGCTTCGGCAACGGCATCTTTGAGCCGTTCTGGAACCGGCAGTACATCGATCACGTGCAGTTCACCGTCGCCGAATCGATCGGCGTCGAAGGAAGGGGCGGGTACTTCGAAGGCTCCGGCATCGTTCGCGACATCATTCAGAATCATCTGCTCCAGCTGGTCTGTCTTGTTGCGATGGAGCCTCCCGTCGCGTTCGAAGCGACCTCCGTTCGCGACGAAAAAGTCAAAGTCCTCAAGGCTCTCACGCACTTTCCGCTCGCGGAGCTCGATCAGGTGGCTGTTCGCGGACAGTACGCGGAGGGCTCCATCGCGGGGAATCCCGTACCGGGTTACCTCAGCGAAAAGAAGGTCGACCCGGCCTCGCGCGTGGAGACGTTCGCGGCGATGAAGGTGTTCGTTGAGAACTGGCGGTGGGCCGGCGTGCCGTTCGTCCTGCGCACCGGTAAGGCCCTGGCCGAGGCCCGCAACGAGATCGTCATCCACTTCCGCCCGGTCCCCCACCTGCCGTTCGAGAGGGAGTCCCCGGCGGCCAACGTGCTCCGCCTGCGGCTCAACCCCGACCGGATGGGACTCGGGGTGAACATCAACGGACCCGGCGACCCGTTCGACCTGGAGCGGGTGGAGTTGGACACCGAACTCACCCCGCAGGCGCTGCCGGCCTACGCCCGGCTCCTGCTCGACATTCTCGACGGCAACGCCGTCCTGTCGATCCGGGGC
>JBGSYJ010000032.1:0-20436 GCA_041750915.1 Thermoanaerobaculia bacterium
GTTACGGTGCCGCATTTTTCCTGCGCGAACGCTTTCACCGACCCGACCCATCGCCACTACTTCGGATACTTCAGCTTCGACTATCTGACCGGAGGCAACGAGCTTTCTTACTACACCTCAGTGAAGTTCCGGAAAAGATCCGTTCAGATGATTTTCTATCCGTCGCTGATGAACCGGATCGTATGGCGTCTCGCGAATCGGTTCCCCGAGGCGTACGAACAGCGCTGGACCTGGATGTTTCCGGCCTGGTTTCTGAGCGTGGAACTCGAAGTCGTCAAGTAGGGCTGACGATGCCCGGACGAGGTCCTCACGGGATTCCCACACCGGCGGACACGATCACCACATCGTAGAGATCCTGCCGCCGGGGCGTCGACAGAGTTTCCCGATGGTACGGAATCCCGAGGCTGTCGAGCACCTCGAGCAGAATCCTCGTTCGAGTCAACGTGAACCTTCCTCCGTCCCGATCGAAGGCGACATTCACGAAGACTCTGCGATTTCCTGTCTGCTCAAGGATCTCCTTTATCTTCGCGCGGAATGCAGGCTCGCCTTCCCACATCGTGATGTCGTACGTCACTTTCTCGTACCGGGTCATGTACGTCTGGTACGCGTGAAGCCCGATGTTTGTGAAGTACACCTCATCGTCGGGCCCGAATTTGCGAAGGTATCGTTCCAGTTCTTCGGGCGCCGACTGGTTGAGGATCGTATCTCTATTCCGAGGCTGGTTCTGCCACTCTCGCCAATCGATCACCTGGACGATCAGGTTCCCGCAGAGGGCCACGATCAGAAGCCCCCTCCGGATCCAGACGGCAGAACCTGATCCGACGACTTCCCCACCTTTCGGAGGATCGAACGACAATCCTTTTGCGACCAGGAGGGTGGTCAGAACCTGAAAAGGAATCATGTGCTCCGGGCGCAGAACTCCTGTCGAAAGCATCGAGAGTGGGATGATGAGAATCAGGGAAAGCAGCGGGAAGGTGATTCCGTGCCGGGGAATCGAGCGAATGACAAGCGCCAATGCGGCAACGAAGGCGATTGCAAAGGCGTAATTCGGGGTTTGGACCTCCAGAAACGGCATCTGATGCAGGACGTTGACCGCGAAATATTGCTTTAGACGGATCCAGAACCGCAGGCCGAACGGAGTATCGACACCGAACGTGTAGCCGAGTACGACGTTCTGAACGAACGGTGAGAACCTCATCGAGGGACAGTTCATGTTGTAGAGAATCAGTGGGAGAGCACCGGCAGCCATTGCCACCAGGCCGGCCGGCGCGATCCAGAGCCGCCGCCGTAACATAGTTCGCGCAGGCTCGATCACCGCTCTGGGACGGACGAGAGTCAGATAGACGGCCGTGCAGAGAATCAGAAGAAGGAAGGCATCAACCCTTGTCGTCGCAGTGAAGCCGACGAGGCCGCAGCCTATGAGGAAAATCAGAACACGTTGCTTTTCGAGGGCCGCCAGGAGAAGAACGAGCCCGACCATCGCGAAACCTGCAGGCTCGATCTCCCACTGGAGGTCTGCAATGGCGATGAAGAACAGGTTCGGGGTCGTGAGCCACAGAACGGCGGCCCACCAGGCGGTTGTCCAGCCCCAGAACCGCCGCGCGAGGATGTAGATCAGCCACCCGTCGATGAGATAGGCGACGATGCCCACGTATCGGAACAGATAGGGGTCGTCCGACCATCCGTAGAACCAGGCGGCGACGGCAGGGGCATGCAGGTAGATGAAGCCGCCGCCGACGTACTGGACCACGCCCAGGGGAATCTGCCAGTCTCCGAGAATGAGTGCGCACGGTATGGGAGATTCGTTGACGCGGAGCAGGCTGCCAAGGCCCTGCAGATACTCGGTCATTCCCTCGACCCATAAAGGGACGAAATCGTGATGGCGGCTCAGGCGGAAGAACTGAACCAGCGTAAGTAACGCCAGCGATATCAAACCCGCGCGTTGCACGCGACGGCCGTCGCGGAGATCGTCCCAACGGACTCTTCGAGATTCTTTTGAGGCTTTCTTCAATATGGCCTGGATGTCCCGGATTCGGGCGCGCCATTCTAACAGCGCTACGGTCGTCGCATCCCGCGGAGCTCGAAATCTACGAGCCGAATTGGCCGCAATGCAAACTAGACGTTTGCGCTCAGGATGAAACATGGGGCTTCACTGAGTTGACGCCATCGGGGCTGAGTCGGACCCGCTCTTGCTCGTCGTGTTCGCGGGTGGTTTAATGTCGCGGCCGTGCCCACCGCCGGCCCTCGCGGGCTCCTTCGGCGGGGAAAGGATCGTCGCGAAGGGCATTCTCGGCGGTCCAGCCTTTGCTTTCGGCAGGCTGAGACGTACCATCCATCGTCAGCAGGACAATGAGCGGAACGAGCGAAATCGCAGAGCCACCTTCAGGATCCGAGACCGTCCGACGGTTCCGGGCCGACCAGACAGCAGGCCTCGGGGAAGAGCTGCGCGATCTGGTCCGGCATGGGCATCTGCTTCAGAGTCTGGTCGTCCGCGATCTCACCGTACGATACAAGCGCTCGATCATCGGTTTTCTCTGGACGATGCTCCATCCGCTTCTGCTGACGCTGATCTTCGTGTTGATTTTCTCCGCCTTCTTTCGTTTCGCGATTGAGCACTATGCCGTTTACTTCCTCAGCGCATTCCTCGGCTGGAACTTCTTCGCGCAATCGACTTCTGCCGCGATGAGCAGCATCGCCTGGAACGGCATGCTCATGAAGCAGGTCAGAGCGCCCCGTTCCATCTTTCCGCTTTCCACCACGATCTCGGGTCTGGTGAATCTTCTCCTCTCGATGATTCCACTGCTGATCATCATGCGGATTCAGGGCATTCCCATTCGCCCGTCGATCCTGTTCCTCCCCGTCAGCTTCACGCTGCTCGCGATATTTGCCCTGGGGGTTTCGCTGGCGCTGTATTCACTGGCTGTTTTCTTCGTCGACGTTCGCGAGATGTACATCGTGCTTCTCAGCGCCCTGATGTATCTGACTCCGATCATCTATCCGATCGAGATCGTACCGGAGAAGTTCCTCTGGATCGTCAAGATGAATCCACTCCGCTATCTCCTCGAGACCCTTCGGGCCCCGATCTACTACGGCATCATTCCTCCCGTGCGCACCCTCGGCATCTCTGCCGGTGTCGCGGTGTTCGCACTCGTGGTGGGGTGGCTCGCTTTCCGCCGACTGTCTCCCAGGTTCTATGCGCACCTCTAGCCCGGATTTCTCACATTGTTTCGTCGCGAGGAGACGGAGAGCGGCCTTATGAACGCGATCGAGTTTCACGGGATCGGTGTCCGGCATCCTCTGGTCCATCGTCGCGTCCCGACGCTGAAGGAATGGCTCATCAACCGCGGTGCAACCGAGACGGTCGACAACTGGTTCTGGGCCCTCAAGGACGTCAGCTTTTCTGTCGAGAAGGGCGATACGCTCGGCATTGTCGGAGGCAACGGCGCCGGAAAATCGACGCTTCTGCGCGTGGCGGCAGGAATCATTACGCCCTCGCACGGTGAGGCAATCGTACGGGGAACGCTGGCGCCGCTCATTGAGCTCGGCACCGGCTTCGACGGTGAGCTCACGGGGCTCGAGAACATCTACTTCAATGGTGCCCTGCTAGGCCGAACGAAGGCTGAGATCACGGCACGCATGCCATACATCGTCGAATTCGCAGACATCGGAGCATTCATCGATGCGCCGCTTCGCACCTATTCGACCGGAATGGTCTCGCGTCTTGCTTTCTCAATCGCCACGACGATCGAACCCGATATCCTTCTGCTCGATGAGATCCTCTCGGTGGGCGATGCGACCTTCAAGAGTAAATGTGCAGATCGGATTCGCAGCTTCCGGGATCAGGGAACGACGATCCTTCTCGTTTCGCACGACCTCAAAGCGCTCGAGGATATGTGCGCCAAGACTCTCTGGATCGAGCGCGGTTCAGTGCGGGAGTACGGCCCCTCCGCGGAAGTGATCGAACGGTACCTCGAAGAGTCGGAAGCAGCAGCAGAGGCCTCGGCTGATGTCGAGCTTCCGGACTTCGACACCAGCGATCAGGAGTCCGTCGAAGGATGAAGTCGTCCATTCACACCGTGCGCAGCGCCATGCTCCCCTTCCTGCGCTCAATCCTTCCCCGCCCGGTCAAGCGTTACCTCAAACGGTTCTGGGACCCGAATCAGGTGATCACCGAACAGGAGGCAACGATTCTGGCCGCGAAGCTATCGGAAGAAGGCTTTTTTGATTCTGCCGGACTCGAGCTGTCTGAGACTGCCGGACGTTCGACGACCTACGACATCGTATCGTTCTCGATCATCGACTGGGACTTCCGCTGGCAGCGGCCGCAGCAGATCATGTCCGCCTTCGCCGATGCGGGACACCGTGTGTTCTACATCTCGACTTCCCGGTTTTTGCCGCCCCGCAAGGGCCCGTTTGCAGCACGACAGCTTCGCGAAAACGTCTGGGAGATTCTGCTCGCGACTCCGCGTACGTTCGATGTTTATGGAGGCGAGCTCAGGCCCGAAATCATCGACGCAATCGTGTCGGACCTGGCAGGCTTGCGGAAACAATTCGGGATTCAGTGCGCAGTGTCCATTGCACAGGTTGCGACATGGACGGCGGCAGCCCTCGCGGCGCGCGAGCGGTTCGGCTGGCGCGTCGTGTATGACTGCATGGACGAATGGGACAACTTTCCCGGCATGGCGCCCAAGCTGCTCAGCGAAGAGCAGAAGCTGATCAGAGAGGCCGACGTGCTCGTGGTATCGGGACAGCAGCTGTGGAACAAACATTCACCATTGAATGCCAACAGCGTTCTCGCAAGAAACGCGACGAACTTCGATCACTTTCACGATGCGCCTCCCAACGAGCTGCTCTCGGATGTCGAAGGTCCCCTGATCGGCTACTTCGGAGCCATCGCAGAGTGGTTCGATCTCGATCTGGTCGCAGAGCTTGCGGTAAGCCGTCCCGACTGGACGTTCGTCCTCATCGGAGGCATTTTCAGTGTCGATGTGAGACGGCTCGAGGCGATGCCGAACGTCAGGGTACTCGGGCAGAAGCCCTACGAGCTGATGCCTGCATATCTCCGGCGATTCGATGCCTGCATCATTCCATTCAAGGTGAACGCGATCACCGAAGCGACCGATCCGGTCAAGTTCTACGAGTATGTGTCTCAGGGCAAACCTGTCGTGGCGACACGAATGCCGGAGCTCTATCCGTATCGCGATTTCCTCTACATTGCAGACGATTTCCCCGAGTTTCTCGCGAAGCTGGATCTGGCGCTTTCAGAAAGCGATCCGATACTCGCGCAGAACCGCATCGAGCTCGCGCGTCAGAATACCTGGAAGAACCGTCTCGAGCTGATCAAGGGAGGCATACGCAACGCGCATCCGAAGGCGAGCATCGTGATCGTCTCCTACAACAACCTTCACTACAACAAACTTTGCCTGGCGAGCGTGCTGCGAAACACGATCTATCCCGACTACGAGGTCATCGTCGTCGACAACGCTTCAACGGACGGAACGGTGGAGTATCTGAGGGATCTCGAGCGCGAGCACGAGCGGGTGCGCGTGATCCTCAACGACGAAAATCGCGGATTCGCGAAAGCGAACAACCAGGGGCTGGCGATCGCATCGGGCCAGAGGCTCGTCCTGCTGAACAACGACACGGTGGTTCCACATGGATGGCTTAGCAGACTTCTCCGGCAGCTCGAGAAAAAGGAGATCGGACTGGTCAACAGTGTTACGAACTTTTCGGGAAACGAGTCGAAGATCCCGGTGACGTATAGCGACCTGTCGGGGATGGAGAAGTTCGCGGAAGACTACACCGATGCCCATGACGGCAGGTTTTTCGACATCAAAGTTGCCGCGATGTATTGCGTAGCGATGAGGCGCGAGACGTTCGAGGAGATCGGCCCGCTCGACGAGCAGTTCGGGATGGGCATGTTCGAGGATGACGACTACTCGCACAGAATGCGCCTTGGCGGCTATCGCGTAGTCTGTGTCGAAGATGCCTTCGTTCATCATTTCGGTCAGGCATCGTTCAAGAAGCTTTCTCAGAGCGAGTATCAGGCGATCTGGGACCGCAATCAGAAAATCTATGAAGAGAAATGGGGCACCGCGTGGGAAGCCCACCGGCACAGGAACTGAGAACTCGAGGCACGAGGTGTCATCCTGAGCGCAGCGAAGGATCCCCTGAAGCCTTGCGATACAGCCCGTAGTCAGGGGATCCTTCGCTTCGCTCAGGATGACACCTGGTCAGGCATGGCCCGTTTCAGTGGGATTGCGTAGAATGCTCCGAACCTCCACGCTCCACCTCCCATGATCCGAAAGATCAAAGACGAACCTTCGGCGCTGAAGCCGCAGCAATTTCTCGAGAGCTACGAAGAGTTCTTTCAGCCGCTCGCGGATCGACCGATCACTCTGCTCGAGCTCGGCGTTCACCAGGGGGGCTCGCTGCTTCAGTGGCGTGCGTTCTTCCCACGCGGCATCATTGCCGGCCTGGATGTGCAACCGATCCCTCCGTTCGAGGGACAACAGGGCGTTCACATCTACCAGGGACGTCAGGAAGACACCGAGCTGCTCGATCGCATCGCGAAAGACGTCGCTCCGGGCGGCTTCGACATCATCATCGATGACTGCTCCCACATCGCGGAGCTCACACGCGCGAGCTTCTGGCACCTGTTCGAGCAGCACCTCAAGCCCGGCGGGATTTATGTGATCGAGGACTGGGGAACCGGCTTCTGGTCGAGCTGGCCGGACGGCCAGCGATACGATGGGTCGAACCATTCGGCGGGAATGGTTGGATTCGTCAAAGAGCTCGTTGATGAATGTGGACGCTCCGACATGACCGATCCCTTTGTTCCGGCTTCGGAGACACATCCTCCCGCACATTCGAGATTCGCAGGCATCAGAATTTCTCTGGGTCAGGTTTTCGTCGTCAAGGCCGGTACGAACAACACCACGCCTCGGGGCACCAGCGGGAGCATGGATGGACGATAAGGTTTCCATCATTCTTCTGAACTACAACGGCGGTGACCACACGATCACCTGTCTCGAGTCGCTTGGACTCCTGAACTATTCGCCGGACAGGCTCGAGGTTATCGTCGTCGACAACGCCTCGAGTGACGGCTCCGCCGAAGCAATTAGTGAATCTTTTCCCGATGTGAAGTTGATCAGAAGCCCCGAGAATGTCGGATTCTCGAGGGGTGCGAACCTCGGTGCCAGCCACGCATCAGGCGGCTACCTCGCATTTCTGAACAACGACATGAAGGTGGATCCGGGATGGCTCGATCCTCTAGTCGCGGCGATGACCGATCCTTCAGTGGGGTGCGCCGGTTCGGTGATCCGCAGCTGGGACGGAACGACTGTCGAGTTCGGAGGACGGCGCGCCGACGCTTTTGCGATCGCCTATTCGGCGGCCACGGATGCTCCACCCTCCGAGGATGTGGTGGGAGGAGCCTGCCTGTTCGTATCGGGTGGCGCGATGCTCGTTCGTGCGTCAGTGTTCCGGGATGTCGGAGGTTTCGATCCGGGCTACTTCATGTATCAGGAGGACATCGATCTGTGCTGGCGGCTCTGGCTCAGCGGCTCGTCGTGCTTCCTTGTGCCGGAGTCGGTTGTTCAACATCGCGGTGGGGCGAGCTCCAGCCGGTTGAGTCCGCAGTTCGTTCAGGGAATGAGCCAGGCGAATGTGCTGGCCACCCTGTTCAAGAACCTCGAGGATCGGGCTGTTCGTTCGTCGCTGCCCCTGGTGATTGTCTATCTGCTCATGCGGAGTGCGGATCAGGCCGCGGGCCTCGAGGGATTCGATCGGGCGATGACGATATTCCGATTGGCCGTCCCGGAGCTGGTTGAAAAGAGGAAGTCGATTCAAACAGCCCGCGGGCGGAGTGACTCGGAGATCTGGGAGATCACGGGGCACCCGCTGAGCTTCCTGGAGCGCACCGAATCGTTTCGGCGACTGATGACTGCGATGATGGGCGACACGGCGCCTGAATTTTCTCTGGAAGATCCGGAGGCGTTGCAGGATCTCGTGGGTCTCTGGGCTGAACGGGCGTCAGATCTGATTGGCGTCAGCGGCGAAGTCTTCGCGATCGAGCGGGCCAGGCGGGATCGTATGCGGAAGCTCGAGATCGCTGCGCGCGATTCCGTCATCGGCCAGCGCGACGAGGGGATCCGGTTTCTTCAGCAGACGCTGCAGACAAAGGAAGCCGAGCTCACAATCCTTCGCGACCAGGTCGAGTTGCTGTCGGACCGGACTCGTGACTACGACGCCTACGTCCGGCTCGCTGAGCTCATCGCAGAGGTTGGAGACGAGTTCGGCGTTCCCGGCCTCGCCTACGACCCTCGCGCTGCCGCGTCGTCTGCCGGTCGCGCGTCGTTGCCTGGGTCGATTCCCGTCGGTTCGAGGTACGACATCATCTGTTTTTCGATCATCGACTGGGAGTTCCGCTGGCAGAGGCCGCAGCAGCTCATGTCGCAGTTCGCAGACCATGGGCATCGGGTGTTCTACATCAGCATTGCGCACATCCTTCCCGTTTCCGGTGAGCGATTCCGAGTGGTCGAACTTCGGGAAAATGTCTGGGAGGTTCAGCTCGCGCTGCCAACACGGGTGGACGTGTACGGCGGCGACCTTCCGCGTGATCTCGCAATGCTGGTTACGGAGGATCTTCGGGCCCTGCGAGATGCGTTCAGGATCTCGGAGGCTGTCTCCGTGGTCCAGGTAGCCACATGGGCGGCGGTTGCTTATCGGACGAAAGAGCTGTTCGGCTGGCCCGTGGTGTACGACTGCATGGACGAATGGGACACCTTTCCCGGAATGGCGAATGCTCTTCTGACAGCCGAGCGCCGTCTGATCCATGAAGCGGATCTCGTCGTCGTGACGGCGAAGAAGCTTTTCGAAAAGTACCGGAACGCAAACACGCACGTCCTGCTCGCCCGGAACGCAGCGGACTTCGAGCGCTTTCATCGCGCGGAGCCGACAGCACTCCTCGACGACATGCCGCACCCGATCGTCGGATACTTCGGTGCGATCGCGGACTGGTTCGATCTCGAGCTGATGGTCCGCATAGCGCGAGAGCGCCCGAAGTACTCGTTCGTTCTGGTCGGAGGAGTCTTCGGTCTCGATATGCGCGACCTCGAAGATCTTTCGAACGTTTACATACTGGGCCAGCAGCCTTACGAGCTGATGCCGTCTTACCTGCTGGGATTCGATGCCTGCATCATCCCTTTCAAGGTCAACGCCGTGACCGAGGCGACCGATCCGGTCAAGTTCTACGAATTCATCAGCCAGGGCAAACCGGTCGTGTCGACGACGATGCCGGAGCTCTACCCCTACGCGGAGCTTCTCTACATTGCCAGAGACCAGGAGGATTTTCTCGGGAAGCTTGATCAGGCGCTGCGGGAGAATGATGACAGTCTGGTGAATCGGCGTATCGAGCTGGCGCGGGCCAATGCATGGCCTGCACGGTATGAAGCGATTCGAGGCGCGATCGCCGCAGTCGTGCCGAAAGTCAGCATCATCATTGTCACATTTCACAATCTCGACTTCACCCGGCAATGCATCGATAGCGTACTCGCGAATACGCTCCATCCCGATCTGGAGATCATCGTCGTAGATAACGCCTCGACAGACGGAACACGCGAGTACCTGCGAGAGCTCGAGAAGCAACACGGCAACTTCACAGTGATTCTGAATGACGAAAACGCCGGATTCGCCCGCGCGAACAATCAGGGACTCCGTGCCGCGGCGGGCGACTATCTGGTTCTCCTCAACAACGACACGGTCGTGCCGCGAGGATGGCTCAGTGGGCTGCTCCGGCATCTTCGGGATCCCGAAATCGGTCTGGTGAACACCGTTACGAACTTCTCGGGCAACGAGTCGCGAATCGAAGTGCCGTACACCGACATCGATGGAATGCAGGAGTTTGCGGCAGGCTATATGGCCGCGCACTTCGGTGAGATCTTCGACATCCGGGTGGCAGCCATGTACTGCGTCGCGATGCGGCGTGACGTTTATGAGCGCGTGGGGCCGCTCGATGAAACCTTCGGCATCGGAATGTTCGAAGACGACGACTATTCGCATCGGATGAGACTGGCGAGTTATCGCGTGGTCTGCGCGGAGGATTCCTTCGTGCATCATTTCGGACAGGCGTCCTTCAAGAAACTCGACCCGGAGACGTATCAGAAGATCTGGGATGCGAACCAGACGCACTTTCAGACGAAGTGGAACATGCCGTGGCAGGCTCATACACCTCGACGGCCCGATCGGAATCGATCGACACTGCCGAATCGAGCAGCCGTGGAAATTCTCTTCGCGAAGCTCGCGAAACGGCGGGAGCTGGCGGATGCGAAGGCGGAAAAGGCCACTGAAGCCGCGGAGCTTCGCAACCGGCTCGAGGCTTCGAAGGAGCGCATCGACATGCTGGAGCATCTCCTTCACGTGACCAGAAACGAGCTTCACTCGATCCAGGAATTGAGAGTTCTGAAGCTGGCAGGGGTGTACTGGCGGGCGATGAGTTTTTTCCGCGGACGGCGACCCGATGGCAGTCCTGCCTTGACACCCGATTCGTTCGCTCCAGCCCCCGCGCCGGCGACGGTTCCGGTGGTGGAGCCTGTGGTCGAAGTTGCCGCAGCACCGGTCCCCGTCGAGGTAATGCCGGAGACGGTGAGAGAGGAAGCTCCGGCCCCGGTGTCCCGAATCGATACGGAGAAGCCCGTTGTTTATGACGTGCTCTGCTTCCCGATCATCGAGTGGGATTTCCGCATGCAGCGTCCGCAGCAGATGATGCTTCAGTTCTCCGCCGCGGGACATCGCGTTTTCTACGTCAGCCACCAGATCCGGCTGAAAGGGGAGGCATGCGAGGTCAGGGAGGTCGCCGAGAGGGTGTTCGAAGTCTCGCTTCGTGGCTCGCCGCGTGACGTTTACGTTCAGTCGATGACGCGAAAAGACGCGGAAGCGCTCCAGGAAGGCCTGCGGCTTCTGCGTACACGATATGGAATCTGCGAGGCTGTGACGATCGTCCAGCTTCCTTTCTGGACGCCGCTGGTTCTGCGCCTCAGGGACGAATATGGCTGGTCGGTGACGTACGACATGATGGACAACATGGCCGCATTTTCGACGAGCCCGAAGAGCATCCTCGAGGTCGAGGAGCAGTTGCTGACTTCGTCCGATCTGGTCGTTGTGACATCCATGAGTCTCGAGCGTCAGGCGCAGGCGAAAAATTCGAACGTGGCGCTGATTCGCAACGGTGTCGACTACGAGCACTTCGCGCGCGTCTCGACGGCGAGTCCGTTTCACACGGAAAAGGGCCGTCCCCTGATCGGCTACTACGGCGCGATTGCCGAGTGGTTCGACGTCGATCTGGTCGCTGAGCTTGCGCGCCGTCACCCGGAGTGGGACTTCGTGCTCGTCGGATCGACCGTATCGTCGAACGTCAAGCGATTGCGGAAGCTCAAGAACCTGAGTCTCGCGGGCGAGCGTCCCTATGCCGACCTGCCGATGTGGCTCGAACGATTCGATGTCGCCATCATTCCCTTCAGGATGAGTCCTCTGACGGAAGCCACGAACCCTGTCAAAGCCTATGAGATGCTCGCCGCCGGCAAGCCCATCGTATCGGTTCCGATGCCCGAAGTTGCCGCGATGGCTCCGCTGGTGAGGCTTGCCTCCACCGTCGAAGATTTCGAGACTCAGATCACCCAGGCGATCGAGTTCGACTACGAGCCCTGGATCGTTGAGAAGCGTCGCGCCTTTGCCAGACAGAACACATGGCAGCAAAGGCGCGAGAGTCTCGACCAACGGATGCGTGAGACGTTCGAAAAAGTTCTGATCGTCATGGATGTTCCGGACCGGAAACGATCCGTGCTGAAAGACTTGACCGCAATGCTCGACCACACGCTCTGGCCGAACGTGGAAGTCGTCGTGCTGACAACAGAGGTGTTTCTCGCGAGATCGGAAGAGCTGGCCGCGAGACTGAGAGAGCTGAAGAAGAATGTGCGGCTCGAGTCGCTCTCACGGGAAACTTTTTCCCAGGCAGCGAACAGGCTCTTCGCCGGGTCAGATGCGGACTATCTCGTGATCCTTCCATTCGGTGCGGAGCTCCATGCCGGATGGCTGTACCGGCTGATCCGCCATCTGAGTCGCGACGAAGAGATTGGAGTGATCGTTCCCGAGATCATCGCGGAGGACACCCGTGCGGATGAAGTGGCGGACCGAATCGATTCCAACGATGGAAAGGTTGTCGACGATGGTGATGGCTCATCGATGGCCGCCCTGCGCCGGGAAACCTTTGACCGTATCGGGCCTTTCGGCGAGGAGTTTTCGACAGCCCGGGCGAGCGCTCGCGGTTGCGTCAGTCTGGCCCGGACGTCGACGATCAGAGTTGTCCGTGCCCGCGACGTCCTCGTAAAGTTGGGCGCAGACGGTCGCGACCCGCGACCGGAGGAGACACCCTGATGAAGGACTTGCAGCGAGTCCTCTTCATCTTCGGAACCCGTCCGGAGGCAATCAAGATGGCCCCTCTCATCGGCCGTCTTCGAGCAGAAGCCGAGTCATTTGAGGTCCGCGTCTGCGTAACCGGCCAGCACCGTCAGATGCTCGATCAGGTGCTCGAGATCTTCGAGATCACACCGGACTTCGACCTTCAGATCATGAAACCGAACCAGAGCCTCGCCGACATCGTGATCGGTGTTCTCAGCGGGCTTGAACCGGTGCTCAAACAGGAGCGCCCCGACTGGGTGATCGTGCAGGGAGACACGACTTCGACCTTCGCAGCCGCACTGGCGTCGTTCTATGCCGGCGTGAAAGTGGCCTATGTCGAGGCGGGATTGCGGACCGGGAACAGGTTCGCGCCCTGGCCGGAGGAGATCAACCGTGTTCTCACCACGCCGCTCGCGGATCTGCACTTCGCGCCCACGACGCTTTCGCGGGAGAACCTGCTGCGTGAGAATGTGAATGCGGATGCGATTCATGTCACGGGAAACACCGTGATCGATGCGCTCATGGAAGTCTCAGCGCGGCTCGATTCGAATGAAGCGCTGCGCACGCGTCTGGACGCCGACTTCCACTATCTGAATCCGGAACGGAAGCTGATTCTGGTCACCGGGCACCGTCGAGAGAATTTCGGCACGGGGTTCGAGTCGATCTGCCACGCGCTGGCCGAGATTGCTGAAGAGCATCACGATGCCGAGATCGTCTACCCCGTTCACCTCAATCCGAATGTGCAGGAACCCGTTCGTCGCATCCTGGGTCCGGAGGCGGCCCGCGAAGGCGGACGCATTCATCTGATCGAACCGGTCGACTACCTGCCTGTCGTCTACCTGATGAAACGCGCATGGCTGATCCTCACGGATTCCGGCGGGATTCAGGAAGAAGCGCCAAGCCTCGGTAAACCGGTGCTCGTGATGAGGGAGACGACAGAACGACCGGAGGCCGTGAGCGCGGGAACTGTCTTGCTCGTGGGAACTGACCGGAAACGGATTGTCGACGAAGTGCGACGACTGCTGAAAGATACTGGCCACTACGATTCGATGAGCCGCGCGCACAACCCTTACGGAGATGGGAAAGCCTCGGAGAGAATCGCCGAGATATTGAAAGCGTCGCGGTCCTCGGAATGAAACAATGGCCGGAACGGCGAACGAACACGTGCATCCTGAACGGTCGTGAGTAGCTCGCGGGTGTCATCCCGAGCCTGGTCGTGCGGGTGGGAGGGGCGAGGGATCTCCTCAGAACTCGAATCTCAAAGTGCGGTGTCCGCCAGTCTGCCGCGAACGTCTTCACGCAGATGCGCCGGCACCTGCTCGATCAGTGTGGGAACGAAACGGCAGGCCCTGGTGAAGTTCTCCACAGCTTCGATATTCATTCCCATCTCCACCCGCGTCAAACCGAGCTGGAAATAGATCTCAGGGCGCCGCTCGAGGCGCAGTGTGGCCTCGTACATCGAGGCGGCTTCGTCGTGACGTCTCAGAATCCTGTAGTTTGCTGCGGCGATCATGTAGAAGTTCGGTTCTCGTGGGCACGCGCGAATCGATCGAAGAACCGCGTCGACGTTTTCCCTCGCCGAGACCGCTGCGGCGGCGCCGCGCTGACTCATCGTCCGGATCGTTGCGTCTTCCAGTCGTTTGTTCTCGCGATTGCAGCGCAGCGGGACGACCGCGGTGTGATAGATCGCCAGAAGGCCTGCAAGGACGACGATCGCCGACAGAGCGTTTCTAATCATCGTGCGAGCTCCATGCGACGCACAGCGCGGCGAGAAAGAGAATCGTCACGCGGGTTGCGGCCAGCTGAAGCGGAAACTGTGCGAGTGTCAGCACGCCGAACGCTACCGCGAGAGGGAGGGCAAGGATTCTGGCGAGCGAGGCCCGTTCGTCCTCGATGCTGGAGCTTCCCTTTGCGAAAGAACGCGAGCCAAGCCAGAACAGGGCCGTCATGTAGAGAATCCAGCCCGGAAACCCGGTCTCCGCGGCGATCTCGAGGTGATCGTTGTGCACCTCGCCGAAGTTGAATGCCCACTGCACGTCCTTCTCGCTGAGCGCTAGCTCGGGGAAGCGCTGCTGAGCGAGGAGCTTGTAGTCGAAGTAATGCCATCCGAACGTTCCCGGCCCGATGCCGGTGATCGGATGCTCTCGAAACATCGCCTCTGCAGCCCGGAATGAGGTGAGACGGTTCGTCACGAGCGCGTTGTAGTCACCCGCAGCGATCAGCTCACGAAGCCTCTCCGCCCTCTGGGCCAGCGGTGAGTGGAGTGTCACCAGCAGTGCCGCGATGATTGCGAGAGCGGCAGCTCCGGCAACCGCGCGCTTCCAGGACACCAGTGCGGTCATCACGAGACCACCGACTGCCGTAGCCACGATCGCCGTGAGCGTCTGGCTCGCTAGAAGACCGAACACCAGTACCACAAGCGCTCCGGTCATGAAAATCTGACGGCGCCCTCGTGTTGCGAACGAACCCGCCAGCACGAGAAGAATCGATAAGACGAGAAGCGAGCCAACGCCGTTGGGATTTCCCATCAGACCGGTGGTCATCAGGTGCCTGTCGTATGTGATCTCCTCCAGATTGATCGGGCGGAGCTCGGTCCACTCCTGCAGGCCGGCGACGAGCGCGTTCAGCAATGCCGGGATGATCACGAGAAGCGTCGCGGCGATCGAGCGACCGGGAAGCAGCTTCAGGGAAGCGATGAAGAAGATTGCAGAACCGCAGACAACGGACAGCGTTTCGAGACTGACCCGAGGATTGCTCGATGCTCCCGTGGTGATTGCTGCCCAGACGACGCAGGCCAGCACAATCGCGATGGCCGGGTTGCGGAGGTCGGTGCGCCGCAGGGTCATCTTTCCCCACACGAGACCTGCGATTGCGAACGTCACCAGCGCGATCCATCCTCCCCGGAACAGCATTTCCTTCGGGAGATGAAACAGGTCTCTGCCTGCGGGCGCGATGACGAGTGGAGTTGCGACGACCATCGCGGCAACGATCCACCACAGCAGGCGTTCGATCGTCCAGCGACGTTGCCCGGAACTCACCTCTGCTGGTCTCCGTTTCGCCGGTTTCATCCCATCAGATGGTAGCTTAACCCGCATCTCTCACGCCGTTTCTGCTGCGGAGGCGGATAGCGGCCTGTCTACTTCGTTGCGCGGCGTTTTCGCTCCTCAACAGAGTGTCAACGATGCCTCGTCGCGAAATTCGCCACGCGCCTCGCATCCAGGCCACTCTCCGTCTCCTCGCGACGAAACCGTGTGAGAAATGCGGGTTGAAGGCTGATGACCGGCATCGACGGGGATGGTAATCTTTCCGCATGGACTCGACGGCTGAGATCCGGCTGCTCGATCGCAGAGCACTCGCCGGTTACCTCGAAGAGAGTCTTCCGCGGATGGGGGAGGAGGAGGCGCTCGCGGTGCTGGCGAACCCGCACTGTACCGCCGCGATCTGCCGTGCCATAGGCCATAGTCCGCGGCTGACACTGCATTATCCGGTGAGGCTTCGACTCGTCGGGCATCGGGCAACGCCGCAGGGCCAGGCGCTCAAGTTCGTCAACCACCTCTACTGGGCTGACCTCCTTCGCCTCTCGGTCACGATGCACATCGCGCCACCCGTTCGTCGAGCCATCGACGTCAGATTGGCGACGCTCCTTCCCGCGCTGACCCTCGGCGAGCGGATTGCGGCGGCAAAACGCTGCAGCAGGGATCTCATCGGCCACCTTCTGTTCGATCCCGAGCCGCGGGTTTTCAGCGCGCTGATGATCAATCCGCGACTGGTCGAAGACGATCTCATCCGGTTGATCAGTTCCGAACGCGTTCTTCCCGAGAAGCTGGGAATTGTTGCCGCAGACCGGAAATGGTCCTGCCGCTACGCGATCCGTATGGCCCTGGTTCTGAATTCGGCTACCCCAAGATCGGTGGCGGCCGGCCAGCTCAGATACCTGAATCGGCAGGATCTGAGCGAGCTCTACGAACGCCCCGGAACCTCGACATATATCCGCCGATGCATCGAGAGTCTCAGAAACGTCTCAACCGGCGAAAGGCCGGGAGGCAAGGAGTTGCTACAATGGCGCAGTGACGAGTGATAAAGACGTCCCGCCGGCAACGCCAGGCCCGTCTTTCGGGGAGGAGTTGCGCAAGGAGCGTGAGATTCGAGGGATCTCTCTCGCGGAGATCGCTGAGGCGACGAAAGTCAGCAAACGGTTTCTCGGCGCAATCGAGAAAGACGATTTCGATACGCTCCCCGCACCGGTCTTCACCCGCGGGTTCGTGCGTGAATATGCCCGCTATCTGGGGCTCAACGCCGAAGAGATGGTCACGCGTTACGCCCACTACCTGGACGCCCACGGTCGTGCCGCCGATGAGGACCCGCTGCCGCTCCGTTCGAGCGACAAACCGCGGGTCAATGAACGATCACCCGTGGGCAAAGTGGTCGGAATCATTGTTCTCATTCTCCTTCTCATTGCTGCTGGCTGGTTCGCCTACGTGCGGTTTCTGAGGACCGCTCCTGAGACGCCGTCGACGGCCACTCCGCCCGCCGCAGTTGTGGAACCGGTACGCCCTCCGGTCGCGGCGGCGCAGCCGGCCAGGACCGTCGAACGAATGCTGCTGACGATTGCAGCCTCTCAGGACGTGTGGATCGTTTTGCACGCCGACGGCAAGCGGGCGTTGAGTGGAACGATGCGCGAAGGCGACAAGCGTTCATTCGAGGCGGTGGAGCAGTTCGAATTCGAAACCCTCGGGAATGCTGGAGGGGTGACGCTGACACTCAACGGTGTGACTGTACCCGCTCTGGGCGAGAACGGCCAGGTGATCAGAAATCGGGTTTTCACGCGTGAGGACACCGATGCCCTGGTGCAGGCGCAAGCGACGAGCTCATGACGGAAGCCTCCGCATCGGATCGCATCGATGCCGCCAGCGTGATTGAGCGTTTCGAGAGCGGCACCGTCCCCCGGGAATTCATTCTTCATGCTGCACGCGGATTTCTGCCCGTCGCCCAGGACGATCTCGTTGCCATCCTTGCGCACCTCGCGGCGGCGGCGGATGACGAAATCGCGAGTCTTGCCCGGCAGTCGCTGGCCGATCTACCGCTTTCCGCCACTCTCGCATTTGCACGCGGCTCGGGCCGAGGCTCGCGATTCCTCGATGATCTGGCATCGGCGAGCAACGACCCTGCAGTGATCGAGGCGGTGCTGCGGAACAGGGAAACATCCGACGAGACGGTGAGAAGGCTCGCCGCGCGGGTCTCTCCTTACCTTCAGGAAGTCATCGTGATCAATCAGGAGCGCATCCTTCGGAACCCGTCGATTCTCGACTCGCTGCTGGGCAATCCGACGCTCTCCGCCGACACACATCGACGGGCCATGGAGCTGCGTGAGGAGTTCTTCATCAAGAAGGAGCGCGTGGAGGCGCTGCGCCAGGAAGCAGAGCCCGAACCGGAGCCTGTCGCCGATGAGGAGGAGCTCATCGCGGATCTCCTCGAAAAGGCGGTTGAGATGGAACAGGAAGGCCCTCCCTCTGTCAGTCTCCCGCTTGAGGGCCATACCCCTGAGCAGCTTCCGGCCTACAACCGCATTCTGAAAATGTCGGTTTCCGAGAAGGTGAGACTCGCGTTCAAGGGAGACAAGTCGGAGCGGGCGGTGCTGATCCGGGATCGGAACAAGCTGATCTGCACGGCGGTGCTGCGGAACGGACGGGTCACTGATGGCGAGGTAGAGTCGTTCGCTTCTGCGAGGAATGTCGAAGACGAGGTGTTGAGAATCATCTCTCTGAACCGGCAGTGGATGTCGAAATATGCGATTCTGTCGGCGCTAGTGCGAAATCCCAAGTCCCCACCCGGAGTTGTTCTGCGGCTGGTCAATCATCTGACCCTGAAGGACCTCCAGCATCTCAGCAAAGACCGTAACGTTTCTGAAGTCGTGCGAAAATCTGCCTGGAAGCTCGTTCAGGTGCGTACCAAGAGATGAATGTGGGCACTTCCACGCTAGGGGCGCGATGATGCGCACGATCCGAAAATTCAAAGAACCCGAACGATGAAAGCGAATTACTACGAGATCCTCGGCGTCGAACGCTCGGCCACCGAGGCGCAGATCCGGCAGCGTTTCCGCGAGCTCGCCCGTCAATACCACCCGGATCGGTACAAGTCGGACAAGGCGGACGCGGAGAAAACCTTTCAGACACTGACCGAAGCGGTGAATGTGCTGACCAATCCCGCGCGGAGACGGCAGCACGACGCGGAAACGCAGAATGTGGCGCCGAAAGCAGGGAGCGATCTCTCGCAGATCTCCAAGGCTTATATGAGCCGGGGCGTGAAGGCCTACAATGAGGGAGATTACCCTGGGGCAAGGGAACACTTCGACATGGCGGTCAAGCACGATCCTGCCGACGCGAAGGGTTTTTACTATCTGGCACTTGCTTCTGCGCGAAATCCGGCGACAATGCGTCAGGCCGTTCAGGCGATAGAGACAGCCGTTCAGCTCGAACCGTACAGCCCGCTGTATTTGAAGACGGCCGGCTTGCTTTGCAAGCGGGTCGGGCTTGCCGCAAAGGCGGAGAGGTTCCTGGAGCAGGCGCTTCAGTGGGACCAGGAAAATCAGGAGATTCGAGAAGCACTCGAGGGGCTGCGGCGAGCGCGTGGTGAGTCAAAAGACGGTGGAAAGGGATTGCTCGATTCCCTTTTCAAAAAGGGTTGAGTGGATGGATGTGAAGGCGTTTGGCCTTTCGGATGTCGGCCGTCAGCGGCAGCATAACGAAGATTACTATCTGGTCGACGAGGCAATGAAGCTGTTCGTCGTGGCCGATGGTATGGGCGGCCATGCCGCGGGAGAAGTCGCTTCGAAGATAGCCGTCGAGACGATCGCGGAGCTCGTCAGCGCCCCGGACGAAGAAGAGGGGACGTGGCCGCATCCGTACGACGAGCAGTACCGCCGTTCGACGAATCGACTCATCGCCGCGCTCACGCTCGCGAACAGCCGCGTGCTTGAAGCGATGCGCAAAGACGCGCGACTGCGCGGTATGGGCACGACGGTTGTCGCAACGCTCGTCCATAAGGACATCGTCTCGTTCGCACATGTCGGTGATTCGCGCGCCTACCTGATCAGGGGCGGGAACATCTCCCGCATGACCAATGATCATTCCTGGGTCTTCGAGCAGGTCGAGGCGGGGCTGCTCACCGAAGCCGAGGCCGAAAAGCATCCTCTCCGCAACGTCATCACCAGAGCCCTTGGAGGGGCATTGTCGATCGTACCGGATGCACGGGAGCTCTCAGGCGAACCTGATGACATCTATCTGCTCTGTTCGGATGGGCTGACGGGAATGATCTCGGAGATCGGGATCCTCGAGTTGATATCGAGCAACTGCGATGATCTCGAAGCTGCTTGTCAGTCACTGATTGCCGTCGCAAACGGCAACGGCGGCATCGACAACATCACGGCCGTTCTCGTCAAAGCGTTTTGAACCTGGGAGTCTAAGGGATGAAAATCCAGATCGATTATTGCGGGGTTTGAAACTATCTCCCCCGAGCCTCCAGTCTGGCGGCTGAGATCAAAAAGAATTTCGGGATCGATCCGGTCCTCAAGCGTGGAAGCGCAGGAATCTTCGACGTGACCATCGATGGACAGCTGCTCTTCTCGAAGTACGAGCTCGATCGTTTTCCCAAAGAGAGCGAAGTGATCGAGAAGATCGCCGAACTTCGGCGGTGAGAGGTTGAACGGTTCCGGACGCCGATAGTCATCTATGTACCATCGCCGGAGATCCCTCGCCCCTCCCACCCGCACACCCAAGCTCGGGATGACAAGCTCGTTCATTTCTCCCTCAATGACCTCGGTTGACATGAATTCATGAAGATCACTACCGAAGAAGTCAGGCGTATCGCAGTGCTCGCGGGTCTCGAGTTCGATGAGGCCGGAGTCGATCAGATGGCGGCGGAGCTGTCGAAGGTCATCGACTATGTCGATCAGCTTCGCGAGCTCGATCTCAGCGCAATCGA
>JBGSYJ010000033.1:0-16491 GCA_041750915.1 Thermoanaerobaculia bacterium
TGAGTCGGAGAGAAGAAAGGGGGATGGCAGGATCGGTCGGTCAGGCCGAGGACAGGTGGGATTGAGATTGTATCACCAGGCGAGCGCTCGAACCGACGGGTGGTGAATTTTTCATTTTTCGGGTCTGACCCCAATGTCTTCTTGATGCGCCTGGGGATTCTGCCGACCGGGTACATCTATCCGCGCGGCGAGCGAGCCGTGCGCGATCTTCTGCGCAAGCGGTTGACACTCGTTCAACAGCGCACAGCGAACATCCTTAGAGTTCAGAACCTCGAGCAAAGGAACAGGGGAACGAAAGTCTCAGCAAAGGTAGTAAAGAAGCTCACAGCCGCGGACGTGCACGAGCTCTATGACAACGACGATCTGGCGCTCGCCATGACGAGCACGCTGAGTGTGATCAGCGCCATCAGCGAGCAGATCAAGGTTCTGGAGAAAGCCGTACTGAGGAAAGCAAAGCTACGACCGGGGGGGGTCCTAGGGGTCTGACGCGTGTTTCCAGGTGACTTATTAGTGAGCGTCACACTTTCCAGCGGGCCTTGACGATGTGATCGCCGCAGCGCAGTCGCTGGGAGAATCTCAGTGATATCAATTACAGCGGAAGGAGTGAAGCGAATCTTCTCACACCGATGCGGCGGCGAGTGGTGGCCTGCATGATCGCGAGCTGGAAGTTCAGTCTTTTAATGAACGGTTTTCACCGACGGGTCAACTGGTGGCGCTCGGGGGAACACGACTATTCACGGCGAGCCATTGCGCGACGAGAGTAGTCCTGTCGTTGAAGATCAGTTCCGTGGGGTCGTATCCGAGTCTGTCGCACCACTCCGGCAGTTGAGCCAGAAATCGTTCGTAACGCTCAAAGATTACCGATCCGCTGGGGACCAGAGTCCCTTCGTCTCGAGCGTAACCCGCAAGCCAGTTGCGAACGGCCGTGATCGCCTTTCTCGAGTCCCCTCCATGTGCACTTGTGATCGCTCATGCATTGGCGTGGCTCGAGATATCCTGCCCGGAGATGTCGGAGCAGAACTTCTGGTACCGGTACCTGTCGTGATCCAGAACCAAGCACCGCTTTTGCTTCTGCCGGCCGGTGCCAAACTTCTTCGCGGCGAGAAAGAGTCCCAGCTCGAAAGGCATGTTGAATCTCGGCAACCCCGAGTCTGCGTCGAGCTCTGTGCGCGAGAGGTCGTGAACTCCGAAACGACAGTCTGCAATGATCCGGAATATCTTGTCGATTCGGACTTCACTCGAGTCATCGAGCTCGAGAGCTGAGCGGGCTACGAACCCGCAATCATGCACGCTGAAAACCAACGCACTGAGAAGACTCCCGTACTGATCGTCAAAGGGGCAGTTGATGAAGACGTTCTCACCGTACCGCCGCGGCATGACTATCCCGTTTTTTGTGCGGACCGGGATGACCCATTCCGGCGCGACGTGGTAGCTTTCGACGACATCGAAAGAAGAACCTTGCGCGCCGTCGCGGGCTTGATTTGACCGACTCTGGCCGAGGCCTTGATGGTGCGGAGCTGAGACGATCGGGAACTCGGACGGGCCTTGCTCATGACAGTCAGGATAACACGTCAAGGATCCTCGAAATGCCGTTCGGGGGTCTCGGGGACTGACGCGTCTTTCAAGTGACTTATTCGCAACTTAACGTTCGTGGAGCGTGTTGAGCTTTTCTGCCGCTTCCACAGGCCTCCGGAACCCAGTCCGGCCCCTTGTTTCTCCTCTGCGTCCTTGCTTTGCCCCGGCCTCTTCGCCTCGAGCAATCCCGGCGCGTTCTGTCACCGCTGCGTTGTCTTTGCGGGACGTCGATCTCTCCGAAGTTGACCGGCGCGATTTCCTGGACCTGCTTGCCGTTCGTGGTGAGTGCGTGCCTGCCGCGCATCCTCTGACTGCCCTGGCTGCGCCAGCCCCTCCCTCGGGGCATAGAGTCTGTGTACACAAATGTTGACACAAGCTGAATCGACGGCAATAATCTCGTTGAGGCCCATGCATGAAAACCACCTCTATCCGTGACTTCCGCAGCCGCATCGCTGAGCTGATCGACAGCGATGAGCCGGTGCTCGTCACTCGCCACGGTAAGAATGCGGCGGTCCTCTATCCGCTGCATGATCCGAAGAAGATCCCACTCGAGATCCGGCTCGGGCTCTTGCGCGACATCACGGCCGCAATCGCAAAGGAGCTCGACGCCCGTGGTGTGACCGACGAGGAGATCGAGGGTGACTTCGCCACCTTTAAGAAGCGTCGTCGCCGATAGCAACGTGCTGTTGTCCGCCGTCGCCAGACGAGCGGCCTGGCGGGTATTCGAGAAGTCGGAGCTCATCGTTGTGACGACGGAAGTGGCGATCGCTGAGGTTCACGAATAAGTGCCCGAGTTCGGGCAGCGCTACGGATTCGATGTCGAGCTTCTCCATGAAGCGGTAGAGCTCCTGCCGCTCGAACGCTACTCTGAATCTGCCTACCTCGGACAGGTCCGTGAGGCGAACGACAATGAGGAGCTCGGGGTCAGACGTACTTTTAGGAGCGCCGGGGCAGAGGAGTAGAATGCTCGTATGGCTCGAGACCTGATCGAACTCATTCGCGATGCAGCCGAACTGCCGGAGTCTGACCGTGCCACCCTCGCTGGCGTCCTGATTGAATCGCTCGACCCCAGCCCAACGCCCGAGGTCAAGGCAGCGTGGTCTCGCGAGATCGAGCGCCGTGTGCGCGAGATCGAGGCTGGTGAGGTCGAGTTGTCTGACTGGGAAGACGTTCGCGCAGAGCTTTTCGCCGACGAATGAGGGTTAAGTTTCACCCGGGTGCGAGTAATGATCTTCGCGAAGGCAGGGCGTTCTATCGGCACCGAAGCCCGGTCGCAGCCGTCGCGTTCGCGCATGAGATCGCTCGCGCAATTGCCCGGATCGCCGAAGCGCCAATGCGCACACCGGAAGGTGAGTACGGAACGCGAGAGCACGTTCTCGCGCGGCGGTTCCCGTACACGATCGTCTACCAGGTCAGCGACCTTCGCATCGTCATTGTTGCCGTGGCGCATCACAGCCGGGAAGCGGGCTACTGGCACAACAGGTCGTAACGTATTCCGCTTGTGGTCCGCAAAAATCAGAAAACGGCTGAAGTGGGAATGTGAGTGTTCGACCTGACACCTCAAGGCCGCACCGCGGTGATGGGTGGCATGGCTCGATGACAACTGATTCAGACGTGTCAGCTGTGGATCGACGGATCGTCGGCGCAACTCGGACCGTCGGTCGGCGAAGCTGATCGATGGGTAGTCTCGGCGGCGTTCGAAGCGAATTGATAGAATTTCGGCGTGCTGATCTTTCGATCGAGCTTGCTGCTGCCATTCCTCGCGGTCGTCAGTCTCGAACATCAAGCTTCTTGCAAAGCCGGCCAGGAGTGGAAGTTCCCATCCGACTATCCGGCTCGTCATCATGCGACGGCGCTGGTTTCCGTCGATCCTCGTAATGTCGTTACGACGACAGAGCTCGATGACTGGGAGCGGCCGACGCGTGTCACGGTCACGGGTGGGGAAACGCCGCTCGAGGAGTGGTTCGAGTACGACGCCGTCGGACGTCTGCGCAGTCACAGGCGGCGGCAGGGTGCCGAGATCGTGACGAGCGAGTTCCGATACGACGCGATGCACCGGCGCATCGAGTCATCGACGGACAACGCGCAGGTGGGTGGGGCGACAGCAACGGTGAAGTCGACGACGAACTACCAGATCTCCGCTCGGAGGATCGTTGCGACGCTCACGGGCGGCGCTACGGTGACGACGACCCTCGACAGACTCGGGCGCATCGAATCGCGCCGCACGGAAACGGGACATAGTCCGATCGATGCACTCTTCGCCTACGACGCTTCGGACAACCCCGTCTACAACAGCGACAGGCTCACAGCCAGCGCAATGGCGTTCGACATCCACGGCAGGCTCGTGGGAACACTTTACTCCGACGGCACACGGGAAGAGACCGAGTACGACGCCTGGGATCGCGCGACTGCGATGCGAGCCCTCGATGAAGCAGGTGAAGTTGTCGCCGAACAGTCGGCGGCGTTCACGCCTGCGGGCAAGCTCACGGAAACGAGCTCGAAGCGCACGAGTCGGTCATCAGCGATTTCGCGTGGGACGGCGCAGGCCGCACGACCGGAGTCGGCACGAAGCTGTCGACTCTCGACGATTCCTCGCGACTTCGTGCCTCACAGCGCGCATTCGACACCGCAGAACGGTTGACCCAGTCGCGGACGGGCGAAGGAACGAAGAACCTCATCAGCGACATCTTCACGCGGACCGAGATCGAATCGCACACCGGCCACCTTCCGACACTCGTCAACACGTCCGAGAAGGGCGCGGATCCCTACCAGCGGACGCTCGCGTACAACAATGCCGGTCAAAACACTGCAAGCACCCTCGGTGATCTCGCGTGGGAGCGCGCGTACGACGAACTGGGCAACCTCACCGCCGCCGCCGATCCCGCGAGACCGGAGACGACGAACAGCTACGACTCGCGCGGCGTCGTGACGACGACAAAACTTCCCGGCGATGCGGAGCAGCGATACCAGTGGGATGCCAGCGGCGCGCTGAAGAGTTTCACCGATCCCGACTCCGAGACCACCGGAGCCGTCACGGATCTCCTCGGGCGGCCGCTCTCTCGAACCTATCCCGACGGCACCGTCGAGACGATCGAGTACGAAGGCGGGCGCATCAAGTCCGTCACCAGGTCCGATGGTAGACCCGTCGCTCTCGAATGAGGACTCGACACGACCGAGCGAAGATCAGACGGCGGCCTGTATTCGCGATAGCCGCCGAGCAGCCTAGACTCCTGCAACCTCGATTCGGCCATGTCTTCAAAGATAGGGTGATGCGGCGAGTCCGGCGGACTCGCGGACGAGATGTCACCAACTGGCAACAACCTAAGCGAGACTGTATATAGTAATGCTAAGCCTAGTTATGCTATATATATGCGATGTCCTCCTTTTCGAAACGATCCTGCTGTCTGGCACCCTTTCTTCTCTGCATGCTGCTGCTCGTCGTATCGGCCATTTGGATCTGCGTGGCCTTTCCCAGATCGGAAGAGCCTCCCGTTCTGCCGGCTGCGACGGCAGCGCATGTCGAACGCGGTCGGTATCTGTTCGAGCATGTGCTGGCCTGCCACGATTGCCATTCGAAACGCGACTGGCGCTTCTATGCAGGTCCGGTCGTGCCCGGCACCGAGGGAGGCGGTGCGTGGGTGGCTGATCGTACTGTCCCCGCCTGGTCGGCGAACATCACTCAGCACGCTCTCGGCTCGTGGACCGATGGCGAGATTCTCCGGGCGATGACAGCAGGCGTTCTCCGTGATGGCAGTGCGGTTCATCCGCTCATGCCGTGGGACTCGTATCGGAACCTGACTTTCGAGGATGCGCGTAGCGTCGTGGCGTACGTGCGCACACTGCCGGCCGTCGACTCGAATCCTCCCCGTGGGCGGTCGATCCGTCCGAAGGAATTTCTCATCGTGCGGATCCTTGGACGGCTGCTTCCAAAGCCGTACGTGCCTCCGCCTCTCGTTCCCGAACGCGATCCGGTTGCGTGGGGAAAGTATCTCGCGACGGTCGCCGAGTGCGGCATCTGTCACGGCGAAGACCTCGGCGGTGGGCGACAGGTCGACGTTCCGGGAACGGGACAGACGGCGCTCTCTGCCAACCTGACTCCACATCCGAATGCAAGGATCAGTGGATGGTCCGAGGAGAATTTCGTAGCCGTGTTCCGGTCGTTCGCCTCGATGTCCGAAAAGCCGGTTCCAGCCCGGGAAAACACGCCGATGCCGTGGCTCCGCTATGCGTCGATGAGCGAGCGGGATCTGCGCGCGTTGTATGCCTACCTCAGGACGCTCCCACCGGTCACGCGTTCTGCCGCCGGAGCAGAGGAGCAGTAAACGCCGCGATCGAGAGACCGGCCGCCGCAGCGACCATCAGAAGACCCGCCGACGTCCGGATGTCACCGAAGAGCAGCGTTGCCGCGAGGCCTCCGGCGATGCAGCCGATTCCGCCTCCTGCCGCCGTGCCGAGGCGCCATGCAGAAACGCGTCGCACCCAGGGTGCAAGCGATTGGAGGAATCCTATGAACGCGCCAGTGACGGATCCGATCATCGCAAGCGCTATCATCTCGTGCGGCAGGTGTCGCGGCTGAAATCCCACGATCTCTACGAGCCATGTCGAAGCGGTCAGTCCGATCGCCGCCGCGACGGCCGTGAGGGCGACCCAGCGTCCGTCACCACGAAGAGAGATCGATTGCCCCACTCCGAGGCCGGCTCCGACGAGAAGTCCGGCGAAGGGAACGATGAGAGCCATGGCGATGAGCGAGCCTGCAACCGGGCCGATTGCGAGCAGTGCAGTGAGACCTCCGGCGATGCCGGTCGTGCAGGCGAGTAGCCATCCGAATGCCTGGAATGACGCGGACGACTCTCCCCATGCAGCGGCGAGCCGCTCCGCGCCGCCGAATCGCTGCACTGCGAGCCGCTCGGCTTCGTCGTGCGGGCAGCCGTTGCGCTCGAGCGCGTCACAGCAATCGCGCAGGTGAGCATCCGCCTCGTCGATGATCTTCCGCCGCAGACGGCGGCTGCGGACCGTTCGTCTCAGCTCGCGCTCGTAGCGCTCGAGAAATGAGCGCGAGAGTTTGCTCATGGCGACGAGGCCAGAATCGCGCTGACCGCGCGCGTAAAGACGGTCCAGTCCTGCCGCTTCTCGCCGAGCGCCCTGCGTCCCGCTGCAGTGAGGAGATACCGCCTCCGCCGACGGCCCTCCTCGACCCATCGGCTCGAGAGCAGTTCGCGATCCTCCAGACGATGCAGGACGGGATAGATCGTTCCCTCCGGAAGGTCAAACACTCCGCCGCTCAGTTCGCGAAGCTGTTCGATGATCGCATAACCATGCGAGGCGCCGCTGCGGATGACTGCCAGAACGAGCATGTCGAGATGCCCCTTCAACACTTCGCCTTCAAGACTCATGGTGACGATTGTGGGCGGATCGCGTCATTCGCGCAACCGGGCGCTCGTCGGTCGCCAAGGCCAATGGCCAGTCGCCAATGACCAATCAGGCAGATCACCGAGGCGATGCCTCAGATCGTGCGAGCCGCTTTTCGGGTCTGACCCCAATGGCCTTAAGCCTTAAACAAGCGAATAACCCCACGGCCGGCAGGAGGTTGAGACTGATATCGGGCATCTCGCGATGGGGAGGGTGCTCCGCCTGCGCGGCGTTCTGTGCGCGTGGGTGAAGCGTCGCGGTGTGATGGGGTTGTGGTCTTCTCGAGATCGTCAAAGGGTTCGGTCTGCCGCGGCGGAGCTCATTCTTCGCAGCGCTGCGTCGGCTTCGAGCTATACGACTTCGAGCAGTCGAAAGATCGTGGATTGCCATTGGTTCCACGCGAGAAAGCGATAGCGGATCCGGCGTGCCCCTTTGATGATCTGACATGGCACATGGATCAGCGCGGCAATGAACGTGCGAAAGTCCATCGAGAGCAAGCAGCGCCGCTGCTCGAGATGATCGGCCGCCTTAATGAAGGAGCCCTTTGGGGTCGCAGCTTCAGCCGTGAAGGAGCCCTTTGGGGTCGCAGCTTCAGCCGTGTGTCACGAAGGAGCCCTTTGGGGTCGCAGCTTCAGCCGTGAAGAAGGAGCCCTTTGGGGTCGCAGCTTCAAGGGAGCCCTTTGGGGTCGCAGCTTCAGCCGTGTGTCACGAGCCCTTTGGGGTCGCAGCTTCAGCCGTGTGTCACGGAGGATCTCGCGTCTACTCGGCTACCTGGCGAGCCGCGGAGTGGTCGTCCGGTAGGAGCATCGCGTTCGTCGCACCGATAAACCTTTCATTCCGAGGAGCCTTCGGACTTTCCAGCCTGGAGTTTTGAGATCGCTTGTTGCCTTCACGGTGGCGCCGGAATGGGCTACCGAAAGCCTGACAGCTATCCAGACTGCAGGTATAATTCGCGCATGCAAGTAGCCACTGGTGTAGTAGTGGGCGGAAAAGTGATCGTCGAAGGCCTTGATCTCGTTGAGGGTGAGACGGTCACCGTGCTTACCCAGGAGACCGAGCAGGAGGTTCACTTGTCCCCGGAAGAGGAGGCAGAACTCCTGGAAGCTGTTGCTGAAGCCGATCGGGGCGAGACGATCTCTGCTGAGGAACTTTTTGCGCGGCTTGATCGCCTTCGCTGAACCGTGGCTCTGCTTCTGAGGATCACAAACCGCGCCGCCTTGGAGGTCGAACGCGCCGCCAACTGGTGGATCGAGAACAGACCCTCCGCGCCCCTCGCGGTACGGGAAGACCTCAAGACCGCATTGACTCTGCTTTTGCGGCAACCTGGAGTAGGTGTCAAGGTGGCGAACACCCGGCTTTCGGGCGTTCGCAGGCTACATCTTGGCCGGATCCGGTACTTCGTCTACTACCGAGTGAACCAAAACGAACTTGTCGTTCTATCGATGTGGCACTCAGCTCGTCGAACGGGGCCAAGGATTTGACACCGCCATGCCCTACTCCAGACAAAACGGTTCGAGCCGGCACCCGCAGCGTAGCGGATGCAGGGGTCGGAGCGTCAAAAGCGCGGCCGCGCTGAGAGTCCTTATTCTCGGGGGACCAACGGGTCAGACGCGTTTTTTAAACTGACTTATTCGCAGATCTTGCCCTCGGCCCGCGATGCGCTACACTATCTTCTCCACATTCGTCCGGCGCCAGTGCGCGCCCTTTGAACTCCTCTGCCTTCCGTTTGCCACGCCCTCTGCGCCTCGAGTATCCCGGTGCGTTCTGGCACGTCTATAACCGCGGCGTCGAACGGCGAGACATCGTCCTTTGCGATCCCGACCGCCGGAGCTTTGTCGATCTGCTCGCAGCAACGCAGAGACAGTTCCGCTGGCGGATTCACGCGTTCGTGCTCATGACGAACCATTACCATCTCCTGATCGAGACGCCGGAGCCGACGCTCTCGCGAGGGATGCAGAAACTCGATGGAGATCACGCTGGCTGGTTCAACCGGGTGCACCGACGAGTGGGGCCGCTCTGGCAGGGACGCTTCCGCGCGCACCTGGTCGACAAGGAGTCGTATCTGCTCGAGCTGGCAAGATATGTCGTACTCAATCCGGTACGCGCCGGAATGGTGGCTTCGCCCGGCGAGTGGCCGTGGAGCAGCTACCGCGCGACCGCCGGAATCAGCGCACCTCCACCGTGGCTCGAGACGGATACGATCCTCGAGCGGCTCGATCCATGGGATCGGACAACAGCGATGTCGCTCTACCGCGAGTTCGTCATGGAGGGGGTCGGGCTGGGGAGAAACCCATGGGACGAGTTGCGATCCAGGCTATACCTCGGCAGCGAAGCCTTCATGGCGCGGGTTCAGGAGCTCACGGCGGCCCGTCCAAGAGTTCGGACCGAGCCTGCGAGGCAGCGAAACCTCAGAGCGATCGACATCGACGCAGTGCGTGAGATCGTCGAAACGGAGCTCGGCACCAGGATCGCTCCGAAGAAGTGGTCGAACGAGTCCGCTCGACTTGCATTCGCAGCGCTCGCCCGTGATGAAGTGCTGGCAACATTCACCGAGATCGGCCGATTGCTCGGGTTGACGGCCCAGGGTGCAAGAGGGCTGACGCGGAGGGCGGAACGGAGAGCGAGAAGTGACCGTAAGTTCCGATGCCTCGTCGAAGAAGTTCGGCTCCGAATAAGTCAGTTTAAAAAGCGCGTCTGACCCGTTTTCCCCCTGACCCGTTTTCCCCCGTTTTCCCCACGTCGAGTCCGGGAACGTCAGCGCCCGCCACAGGCTCCTTGGAATGAGCTGGGGAAAGACATTCCGCAGCGACGAGATCACCGACGTCGATCCCGTCGTCGGCTCGAGCAACACCGGCAATGGTAAAGCGAGCTATGGAGTCGGAGTCGAGACGACCGCCGGCCAAAGCTACACCGTTTCGCTCTTCGGGATGGAGAAACCGGAAGCGGAGTGGATCGCGGAGAAGATTCGGGTGGCGATCAAGGGTTCGTAGGTGTACTGGAGATGATTTTGTGATCCAGCGCACGGCGCATGGACCACCCAGGTCCTAAGTTGTCCTCTGAGTGCCGTAACGAAGTCGGACTCGACAGCAGGCGGTGATGGATCCCGCCGGAAAGGAACCCCCGTGAAAGACAAGAAGAAAGCTGAGAAGAAAGAAAAACAAATCGAGACGCTCGAGCTCGACGACGAGCAGGCCTCGCAGGTGAAGGGTGGATCGACTCCGCAGTGGTATAGCGCGCAAGTTACCAACGAGAATGTCGTTTCGCCTCGAGACCTGGGGAGCGGCCAGTCGACCGGGACGAGAAAGCTCCCGACCTGATATCGCAGGCAGAGATGACCGCGAGGGCTTTGTCGACAGCCCGAACGAGACGGGATCGAGATCGATCCTGTAAAATGTCCCGAGCCTCGCGGAGTGAGACCCGGATGGCGTGGTCAACCTGGCCAGCGATCGATGAGGAGATAGCATGCCCTCGACTCGAACAGGAATTGCAGTCGGATTCGTTCTCAGCGCACGTTCCCCTCAACGAGGAATGATCTTTGCGATGTGTCTGAGCATCGGCTGCAGCACGGCGTAGAGACGCATCCAGCGGAGTGATTCGATCGAGGCGAGATCAGAGTCGCGTTTCCGGAGCCGGCTCAGCTCCTCATGACTCACATCGGGGGCGCTCTCCGAAGTCGCCGTGACCTTCCGGAGCGCCGCCATTTCGTCCCGAATCGCGGCCATTCGCGCCTCTGCCGATTGCACATCATTCCGCAATGCGTCCGCGTACGCGCGGTAAAGGTCTACCGCCATCATGAGCGCGCGCCGCTCCTGATCGACTCGATCGAAAGGCGAAGCGTCGGCGCCCGCGCGCTGACCCGAGGCGAGCGTATCGTCTGCGACCAGACTCTGTGCGAACGCTTGCGCGCGCCGCACGGCCCGGTCGATCGCTTCCCGCGAGTCCGGTACCCGGGCTTCGTGGCCCGCGAGCTCCGCCTCCCACTTCTGGATGAACTTGCGGCGATTCCGTTCGCTGACGAACTGACGCCAATGCAACTCCCCGCTTGCGCCCTGATGGTGCCGCGTCCTCGATCGCGGTTCATAAAGCACGATCTGACCATGACGGCGAATCTTCATCGCCAGATCGACATCGACGAAGTACACGGGATAGAACTGCTCGTCCAGACCTCCGACGGCGTCCCAGGTGGCGGCACGAATGAGCAGCGAGCTCGTTCCGATGTAGTCGACTGCTCTCGGCTCGGCGAAGCTCTCAGGGTCCGGAGGCGAACCGAGCCACGGCGCAGAGGTCGCAGCGTCGCGCCACAGGATCATGCCCGCGCTCTGAAGCGTCCCTCGGAGGGTAATCACCTTGCCGCCGATCGCACCTGCATGGGGATTGGTCTCCGCCGCATCGAGCAACGCTTCGATCCATCCAGGCTCGATCTGCGAATCGTCGTGAAGCAGAACGAGGAACTCTCCCCGCGCCTCCGCACGCGCGCGATTCCCCGCACCTGCCAGACCGAGGTTTACGGAGGAGCGGATGACCCGTACGTCGATTCTGCACTCGCCAAGAATTGCGTCGTAGTCAGCTTCCGAGTTGAGCAGCGCGATGACCTCGAACGAAAGGCCGGCAGGCAGGTGCAACTCGAGCGATTTCAGGCACGCCGCCAGGTGCGAGGGGTCAGCAGCCGAGGGGATGATGATCGAAACGCGTGGGACCGCGGAGGAGGCTCCGTCCGCGCGAGCGTTACCAGTCGTAAGGAATCACCTCACGGGTGGAGGGGGCATCCCACGGTAGCTCGAATCGGTCCGGCCCCTCATGATCGTAGAGCTGACTCGGCATACTCACGATCACAGCTTCGGTGTCGCCCACGTTTTTCCATCCGTGATAAACGCCGGACGGGATGACCACGAGACCCTGTGTCCGATCGCCGAAAAAGAATTCGTTGATCCGCCCGAACGTGGGAGAGCTTCGCCGCGGATCGAAGCAGACGATTCGCACCGCACCCGATGAGACGAAAAGGCGATCGACCGTGTGAAGGTGAAGACCCCACGCGCGGATACGCCCGGAGAACGTCGTCGTCACGTTCACCTGCACGACCGGCTGATCGGTGATGCCCCAGTCGTGCCGATAGGCTTCGACCAGATGGCCGTGGCTATGGGTCACCGCCCGCGCCGCGCGCCATGAGACCCCATCGATCGGTTCAATGCGGAGATCGCCACTCCCGTTTGTCTGGGAAGTTCGCTGTTCGGCGATCGAAAAGCCAGCGATCTCCGTTTCGGCGGGCGACGCCTCGGATGGATTTCGTACCTTCAACATGGAGAGGACGCATCATAATGGCGCCGAAAAGGTCTGGCAAGAGTTCGGTCTCCGTGAAACAGGATTGCACTTCGATCTGCGGGGATGCCCAATGCCCCTCTCCCCGTGTGAAGGTCCGTAGGCCTTTGGGGTCGGGCCTTTGAGGCCTTTGGGGTCGGTCGGCCTTTGGGGCCTTTGGGGTCGGTGCTTCAGTCGCGCATCTTCCCCCGTTGACCGAACGTCAGTTTTGGACGAGACTTCCACCACACGATCATGAACTTCAGTACTTCGGTAGGTGGCGCGCAGGCGTCCGGCCGCATGAGCCACGCGCCGGCGGGCTGTCTCGCGGTCATCGCCATACCGATGTCGCTGCTGGGGCTTCTCGGCGTCTTCACCACGCTCAAAGGTCTCGCGAGATCGGAGCCCTGGAGCGAGATCGCCGGCCCCGCCATCATCGGCGGCATCTTCACCGTGATCGGCCTCGGTCTTCTCTTCCTGGCCAGAAGGGTTTTCGTCAGCGGCCGCAGGAAAGCGGCGCTCCAGCAGCAGCATCCCGAAAAGCCCTGGATGTGGCGCGAGGACTGGGCCTCCGGGCGCATCGAAGACTCCAGCCGCTCCGCCACCGCCGGGTTGTGGGGTTTCGCCATCCTCTGGAGTGCGTTCACCTTCCCGTTGGCCGCCTTCATTTTCCGCCAGGAAGGCTTCCCTCCGCGGCAGACGGCGATGTGGTTCATTCTCATCTTCCCGCTCGCCGGCATCTTTCTTCTATCGGCCGCGATCCGGCAGACAGCAGCCCGGAGGAAGTTCGGCACATCGCACCTTCAGCTGGTTACCCAGCCCGGGGTGATCGGCCGCCAGTTCCGGGGCACACTCGAAACGAACCTGAAGGAAGTTCCCGCCGACGGTATGGAGGTGATCATCAGCAACATCCGCCGGATCACTTCGCGGTCAGGCAAGAACTCCTCCACCAGCGAGCATGTGATCTGGCAGGAGACCATCACCCTCCCGGCGTCGCGGATGTCGCTGGGGATGAACGGCGTGACCGTCCCGCTCACCTTCAACATCCCTCTCGACGCCGAGCCGTGCGACGACTCGAACTCGAGCAATTGCGTGCTCTGGAGGGTGGACGCTTCCGCGCAGCTTCCCGGCATCGACTACTCGCAGAACTTCGAAGTGCCGGTCTTCGCCACCGAGGCCACACCGGTTCACGAGGAGGAGATCGAGGAGATCGAGGAGCGCAGCCGTGCCCGGGTCCGGTCCACACCGGTCGATACAAAACGGATGGTGATGGAGCGCTCCATCTCGGGCGGCACGAAATTCACGTTCCCGCCGCCGATGAAAGGGGCCGTGTCAGCCGCCGTTGCGGTCCTCCTCGTGCTGGCCGTTGGCACATCCGCGGTGATCTATTACAACGTCCTCAACTGCTTTACAGTTGCCGCCGGCCTGATCGGCCTGTTCTTTGGCGCGCTGATCATCTTCGCCACCGGTCACAGCTCGTACGTTCACGTCGAATCAGGGAACGTCACCGCGCGCCACAGGCTGCTGGGGATGAGTTGGGGAAAGACATACCGCAGCGATGAGATCACCGATGTCGTTCCCGTCGTCGGTTCGAGCAACAGCGGCTCAGGGAAAGCGACCTATGGAGTCGGAGTCAAAACCGCCACTGGACAGAGCTACACCGTATCGCTCTTCGGGATGGAAAAACCGGAAGCGGAATGGATCGCGGAAAAGATCCGGGTGGCGATCAAGGGGTCGTAGGGGTCTAATGGAGTACCTCGCGTTGCGGAAATCTGAATACTATCGGCATATGAGCACGACGGGATTGCACATGATGCTGGTGAGCATCCCGTTGCGTTGGCCTGACGGCACCGACTGCTTCAGCACAGTCGCGCCGAGGCCGCCGAATGCTCTGCTGATTTACTACCATGCGGCTGGGCAGGTGGCAGCCGCGAGAGACTGAAGCTTCTGCCTTCCCGTCGATGCTCCTGAGAGGTCTGAGCTCGTTCGCAGTGGCCCGGCTGACTCTCGAGAGCGCGATCGAGTGCAGGATTGATCACGTCGACCCACGTCTGATACCCACGCGCGTTGGGGTGAAACTCGTCGTCACTGAATAGTGACCTGTCCTTCCTGAACAGGGGGCCCGTCTCTTCGGCGATCGGAGCGAACGTCAATCCGTAACGCTCGACTTCGCGGCGGAAGACTTTGTTGAGTGCATCCGTCCTCCAGCCCGCAATCCCTCGAAGCAGGCGCGGAATCCGGGGCGGGGTGGTCATGTCCGGGGCTCCTGTAACAACGATCTTCACGTCACAATTGACCTCGATGAGCTTCTCAATGATGCTTTGCAGGTCGTTCTCGAGCGAGCGCGCGCTGGTCAGGTGGGTCACGTCGTTTGCGCCGACGTCGAGCAGCACGACATCAGGACGAAATTCCCCCAGGCGAGGCAGCTGCTCGTCGAGCACGTCGTTGGTCTGAGCACCTGAAACGGCCAGGCTTTTCATACTTACGCTGTTGGCTCGCGCGAGATGCTCTGCGGTTTGCACTGCGATGCCCTCGCCCGGTGTCCCTCCCACGTTCACCGCGGTACTGTCGCCGAGGATCAGGTACGCGAGCGGAGGCCCGGAACCAAAGACACGGATCTCGACTGGAGCCGGCGGAGGCTGCTGTTTCGGCCCACTGGAACACGACGTCGAGAGCGCGGCCAGGGCGATCAGGCAGATCGTTAGATAGCAGAACGGCGACTGCTGGTTTCGCTCGCTCATCGATCGTTGAGTGACCAGTCGTAATCCTGGTATTCGATTTTAACGTTCTCTCCCGCGGCTTCCAGCGTCTTCACTTTGTCCGGAGAGAGATGCTTTCGGAGGAATGTCAGTTGTCCGATGTCCTCGAAGTCTTCACCGAACCACTCCATGATCTTCGTGGTTCGTACGACGGTGCTGTCTCCCGCAGTTGCGATCTCGACGCCCATCGGCCCATTGAGAAATTTGCGAGTCTGCTCGTCGAGTTGCCGGTCGAGCTCCGCACCGGTATAGGCGCCTGCTTCGCGAATCGGCGGGCAGCTGGCCGCCGCGCAATTGATCGCGAAATGGATGCGCGGGTCTCCAAACTTGCGGACCTTCTCATGCTCGACGTCGTTGAGCGACATCATGCCCGCGCCGTAAGTGACCACCTCTTTGTCGAAGACGTTGAGCCGGCGGATGAGATCGGTCGAAAGGTCGCGAATGGATTCGACGGGGTAATTCTCGGCGACGAGAGCCACCACGTGCACGTTGTAGAGATTGATCCAGAAGGCGAGCCGCGCTTTTTCGCCGAGTGAGTCCGCGTCTACCCGGCTGAGATCGTTTTGCAGTTTGTGGATCGCAGCCATGTCATTCTCTTTCAAAGCCCCGTAGTCGAACCCTTCGCTCTCGCTGTAGTACCGTTCGAGAAGCTGATCCCATACCGCGTAGTCGGGCTCGACCGTCACGGCGTTTGCAGCGGGTGGCGGAGCTGGGGAGGTGTCCTGCCGGCAGTGCATGGAGAACAGCGGCAGAACTGCAACGAGGAGAACGAAGGCTTTGGCTGGATTGCTCATGCCTGATCTCTTCTGCATTCGCGGTACCAAAGGCCTTTGGAGTCTATCTCCGTATCACTGGAGAAGAGAAAGACGGTAAGTTCATCGCCGCCGAGATCGAGATCTGGGAAGCGGCCGAGTCCACGCCTCAGTCCAACTGAGAGCGATAGAGGCCCCTAGTCCACGCGGCGAATTGTCTCGCGCATGAATCCGACTGGTATTCCAAGCAGCCTGATGCGACCGACGTTGTCGATGGTCCTTCCGTCTGGCATGAGTTCGAGCACCTGATGCATCACAAACGGGCCTTTGATCCGATACCTGAGCGATAGACGTTGCCCGGAAGTCTGTCCACTTACTGCGCCCGCGGCATCACTCAACGTCCCCGTGTAGTGAAGAGGAGCGATCTCCCGAATGGTCCACAACCTTGTGCGAGTCTCCTTCCCTTCGAAGGTCACGGACTGCTCGAGCGTGAACGAACCATCCGGCTGGCTCTGGCCGTGACTGCGAACATGGAAGGCGCGACGCTGGCCGAGGAGGATCTTCAGTGAACCATCACCCTCGCTCATACCGGCCAGGCCATTCTCAGGGGTGAATAGAGGTTGCTGAGCGTGCGCAGGTAATACGGCCAATTGCACCAGGAGAATGCCCACGAGCCGCCATCGAAGTTTCATGAGTCACAC
>JBGSYJ010000034.1:0-5199 GCA_041750915.1 Thermoanaerobaculia bacterium
TGCCATCCGAACGAGATGTCTGACTGGTATGCGAACACGTTCTATCTGTGGAACCGGCGAAAGGATGTTTCGCGGTTGATCGATCTGTGGGAGATCGCCTGCCGCTGGGATCTCTTCCCGCCGGTTGCGCGTGCACGGCTGCCTTACATGGGCAACAGCGACTTCCACAAGCCCGAGCATCTATATGCCTGGAAGACGCTTCTCCCCGCGGAAAAGAATGAAAAGGCCGTTCTCGCTGCTCTGAGACGGGGTGAGGGGCTCGCAGTCAAGCGCCTCGAGGCGCCCGCACTCCCGGCGTTAGGCTTCGATCTCCCCGAGCTCGCACTCGCTGCTTCGTAATGGAGAACGCCATGATCGTGTTCTGGTCGCTGCTCGCCATCGCATTCATCGGTCTGCTGATCACGACCCTGCAGGCACTGCAGTGCTGGAGATTCACCAGAGGACGCAGACGCCCTTTCGTACCGGGCCTGCAGAAGCAGGCCGCGGAGACGACACGACACACGAGCGATTTCCAGCCGGCAGGTTTCACTCCCGCACGACCCCGCGTGTCGATCCTCAAACCTCTATGCGGGTTGGACGATGACCTGCTCGAAAATCTCACTTCATTCACCCGCATCGAGGGCGTCTCCCACGAGATCATCTTCTCGATCGCCGACAGATCGGACCCCGCCTTCGACATCGCGCAACGCCTCTGCGCAGTGTTTCCGGACGCTCCCTTCACGATCGTCGTGGGCGGCCCGCACTCGGGATCGATCCGCAACCCGAAGATCGAGCGGCTGGCCGCAGCGATGGAGCATGCGAGAGGCGAGATCATCCTGATCTCCGACTCGAACGTGCGGATCGAACCGTTCGACGTCGCATCGACACTCGAGGTTTTCGACGACCCTCAAACCGGTTGCTCCTCGAATCTGTTCACGGGAGCTGGTGCGAAGAATTTTGGAGCCGCTCTCGAGACGCTTCACCTTCTGACATTCGTAGCCGCGGGAAGCGTGTTCGCGGCCTCGATGAATGTTCCCTGCGTCGTCGGTAAATCGATGGCGATCCGACGAACGGTTCTCGACGAGCTCGGGGGCTTCGAGGCCTTCGGAGACGTTCTGGCAGAGGATCAGGCGATCGGCCTGGCGGTGAAGGCAGCGGGCTACAACGTTGCTCTCTCGCCCGTCGTCGTGAGAAACGTCATCGAGCGACGGACCGTCCGGCGGGCTCTCGCGCGTCAGATCCGATGGAACAAGATCCGTTACGCATTCTCCCCGGCGGCATACACGGGTGAGTTTCTCGTCAACCCCATCCCGGCAGCGCTCGGTGCGGCACTGCTCGCAACAGTCGTGGGTCCAGCACCGCTCAGCTCCGCGGTGACGTTCGTGGCCCTCTCGGTGGCGATGAGAATCATGCAGGGAGCGCTCATCTCGCACGCGCTGAGCGCTCGAATGAGTTTCGGCCAGCTAGGGCTGATTCCTCTCCAGGATCTGCTGCAGTGGCTCGCACAGTTCGTTCCGTACGCCTCATCCGAGGTCGACTGGCGCGGCCATCGCGCGCGGCTGGGGCCGGGGACGGTCATGTTGCCGGTGGGCGACGCAGGCTTGCGCGCCGCGTAGGCTGAGTCGTAGCGCGGGACAGTCCGACGGGAAGTAGTCAGTAGCCAGGAGTCAGTAGTCAGTAGCACGCCCTCCCGCGGTGCCTGGCGCTCCCACCTCGCAGGGTATGACGACACAACACCTGACGAACCTCGGGGCGGTGGGCTACTGACTCCTGACTCCTGGCTACTGACTACTTCCCCTTCCCCTGCCGTCGCTCCAGAACGCGCAAGTTCCAGACTGGCCGAGAGAGGCGGATCGGAATCCGCCTCTACTTGCCCGGCTCAGAACGGGCCAAGTTCGGAACGTTCCGAAACACGGCGGATCGGAGTTCGGTGTAAAATTTTGCTGGCACGAAATCTAACGATTCCGGTTGTGGTATGAATCACGCTTCTCATCGTCCGTAACCGCTTACATGGAGGCCACAAGAGGATGCTCAGCCGCCGGAAGTCGAGACGTGGGTCGCTGATTGGATTCGCGAACGAAACGAAGAGCTACAGGTGGGTGAGTGAGCTGGAGGCGGGATTTCAGGAGTGCTCGCTGCGATACGACGGTCAGGGACGGCTCGTCGCCGTCGACTTCGAGATTCCGCCGAAGCCAGACCTGATCACGAAGACGGCAACCGGATCGTGAACCTCGAGCCGTCGCCCTCTCTGCTCTCGACTGCGATCGATCCGGAGTGCGCTTCGACGATCGCTTTCGCGATGTAGAGACCGAGTCCGAGACCTCCGTAGTAACGGCTTGAGACATTGCGCGCGCGATGGAAGCGCTCGAACAAGCGAGGAATCTCGTCCTCCGGGATTCCGATGCCGCGATCGATCACCGCTGTTTCGACGAAACCGGCGTTCAACTTCACGGTCACGCGGATCGGTGAGCCGTCCGGCGAATACTTCATTGCATTCGAGATCAGATTGTCGACCACCTGTCGCATGCGATCGGCGTCAGCCTCGAGGGAAACATCATTTGAAGCGGACTCGAATTCGATCTTCCGGTCGGGATGCTGCACCTGGAAAGCATTGATCCTCCGCTCGAGAAAGTCGACCCACGGAATGTTCCGCGGCTCGAGCTCGAGTTTCCTCGTCTCGATTCTCGACACGTCGAGCAGTTCGGTGATCAGCCCCATCATCCGGTCGATCTCGCCGAGAACCGCGGTGAGGTACGTCATCCTCTCGTCCGGCCCGAGCTGATTGACCGTCTGCGCGAGCAGCTGCGTGTAGCCCTTGATTGTCGTCAAAGGGGTCCGAAGCTCATGCGATGCGACCGATAGGAACTCATCCTTCTTGCGGTCGAGCTCCTGGAGGGCGGTGATGTCTCTGATGACCAGCACCGCGCCGACGATGCCACCGCTTTCGATCGGGGCCACGGCGATGGAGATGTCGATGTCATTGCCGGTGAGCAGATGTCTTCCGACGGCGAGAAAGTCGGGGACCGTCTCGCCACGCAGGGCGCGTACGTACGGAAATTCGTCAGGCGGAATCGGCTTGCCGTCCGGGAAGCGCAGGTGGAGATCTTCCAGAGATCCACGCGTGATCGCTTCATTCCTCGAGCCGATTCCGAACATTGCAAGAGCCGCCGGATTGACGTCGACCACTCTGCCTGATGCGTCGTAAACGAGAAGCGCATCCGTCATCGACCCGAGGATCGAGGCGAGTCGCGCTGAGCGCTCTTCCATGATCTGCGCGAGCGCCTCGATCTCGCGCTTCGCGCGCACCTGCTCGGTAACATCCTGAATGAGGATCGTCAGACTCTGCGTTGCGCCGGAGTAGCGGCCACGGACAGGCGCGATGATGCGGCGCACATACCAGCTCTCCATCCCTTTGCGCAGCTCGAGCGCTTCGTCGATCCGGGTCTCGCCTGATTCGGCGGCCTGCCGCAGCGCACGTTCCAGATCGGGGATCACCTCGGCCACGCGCAGACCGACGAGGCGCGTCTCTGGAGTAATCCTGCTGAAGCGCACCGCGTACTCGACCCATCGAGGATTGGTCAGCTCGAAACGGAGCTCGTCCGCTGACACCACCGCGATGCCGAACGGAGCCGAGTCGAGCACAGCCTCGAGGCTGTTGCGCGCGTTGACCTCGCGTCGCGCAAGTTCATCGGCCGCGCGCTGACCTTCATTCGAAATCCGGTTCAACCGATGGATGTGAACTGCGGCGCCAATGCGATCCGCCACCGATCGCGCGAACTCCATGTCTTCGGCATTCAGCGCGGATGCTTCGTCGGAAGCCGAGATCACCAGTGCACCGATGCGCTCGCCGTACGAATCGATCGGACAGGCAATGAGCGAGTGCTCGAGCATCGCTCCCTTCAACCTCTTCTCATCTTCATCCCTGGCGAACTCCGTGATTGCATCTCCTCGGATCTCTGAGAACAGCAGAGGTTTTCCGATCTCGAACACGGCGCCGGCGAGCCCCTGGCCCGACCTGTACGGTTTCCTTCGAAGGTGGTCTCCAAATGCACGCCCCTGGCCATCCCGGAAGACAGAGCCGACCAGAAGGAGCTGATCGCTCGGCTGATGGTAGAGATGAATCTGGACGTTCGCTTTGATCGCGTCGCCGACACGCCGGGCCGACTCATCGAGATTGACCGGGCTTGTGGAGGTCGAGAAGAGGTCGAGTCCCAGATTCGCGAGACAGTCGGCTCTTCCGCGGCGACGCAGATCACGTTCGAGTTTCAGCCTCTCTTCGGTGATGTCGGCGGAGACCACGACGGACCCGACAACCGCGCCGGAGCTGTCGCGAACCGGAGCCGCCTTGACGTGAACGATTCTCGTTTCACCAGTTCGCTGGTCGCGGATCTGGTAGTCCGACTTGACGGCTTCGCCCTTGAGGGCGCGGCGGGACGGCAGGTTCTCCGGGTCGGGTACCGAGCCGTCCATTTCGAGAAGCACCGCGCGGCTTTCCTCTTCCGGCTGAAACAGCGCGACCGGCTGCTTCTTCGCCGCGGCGTTGACCCGCTCGAGCCTGCCGTCAGCTCCATAGATCGCGGCCGCTTCAGGAATCTGATCGATGATCGCACTCACCTTCGAGGCCTCGGCCACGGCGCGGCGGTGAAGCAGGGCATTGTTGAGGGCGATGGTGGCGTAGCGTCCGATCTCGGCGAACAGCTCCATCTCTTCCTTCGACCATCGCCGGGCATGCGAGCACTGGTGAAGACCGAAAGCCCACAACTCCCCCTGGTTCGCTCGCAACACCTGAGTCAGCTGGGAGCGAATCTGGAACTGCTCGGCAATGCGTGAATCCAGACTTTCATCCCCTTCGTACGTGGCGATGACTCCTCCCGAGTCCATGGACCTGCGGATCAATTCACGCGAGCCTGCGAGCGGGACGGGGATTCCTTTGCTGAACGCGCCGGGATAGGCCGGCCGCGTCGCCTCGAACGAGACCGTCGCGTATTCCGCGGTGAGGTTCACGGGATGCAGCAGCCAGGCGCGGTCGACTTCGAGCTCATGAAGAGTCGTCGTGACGATCCGGCTCAGTACTTCATCCAGATCGAGCGTTGCAGTGAACGATTCGAGAATGCGCGCGAGCAGACTCAGGCGGTCATGACGGCCATCTGGTTCGTGCGCTTCCGGGAGTGGCTCCTCTTGAGTTCCGGGCATCGGGGTTCGCTCGATGAAATCCATGGA
>JBGSYJ010000035.1:0-21678 GCA_041750915.1 Thermoanaerobaculia bacterium
CCGGCGACGATGGCCTGCGAGAGGAGCGGATAGTTCGTGCGGATGAGCGGGTGGTTGGCAGTGACCGTGTTGGTCGCCAGCGCACCGATGGAGACGCCTCCGCGAAGCGGCTTGATCTCCGAAAGCGCCAGCCTGGTGACGTCGACCAGATGGCTCGGGCGCTCGATGTCCTCTTTCATAAGATCGAGAACGTTCGTCCCGCCGGCCAGGAACTTCGCCTGCGGATTTGCGGCGACGGCGCGGGCAGCTGCGTCCGCGTCGCTTGCGCGAACGTACTTAAACGGTCTCATAGCCGTCCTCCTTCCGCACGCGGGCGAGCTGCTCTTCGTCGACGAAGTTCCACGTGTGGAGAGTCTCCTTGCCCGAATGGACTTCCTGGATGGCGGCGACGATGCCGGGGTAGGCGCCGCAGCGGCAGATGTTGCCGCTCATGCGCTCGCCGATCTCCTCGTCGGTGAGCCGCGTCGTCGTCGCGCTCACGTCCTGAGTGACGTGACTGACCTCGCCGCGTCGCGCCTCTTCGAGCAACGCGACGGCCGAGCAGATCTGACCGGGCGTGCAGTATCCGCACTGAAAGCCGTCGTACTTGATGAAGGCCGCCTGCATCGGGTGGAGCTGATCGCCTGTCGCGAGGCCTTCGACCGTCGTAATTTCCTTTCCCTCGACGCTTGCGGTGAGCGTGAGGCACGACAGCACGCGCTGACCGTCGACGATCACAGTGCAGGCTCCGCACTGCCCCTGATCGCAGCCCTTCTTCGAGCCGGTGAGCTCGAGCCGTTCGCGCAGCGCGTCGAGCAGCACGACCCGCGAATCGATCTCGAGAGTCCTGGTCGCACCGTTGATCTTCAGTGCGACCTTGACCATGTTCTGCGCAGCCGTATCTGCTGCGAGCACTGCGTCCGCGGAAGGGCTCATTGCAGCAAGCGCCTCCTGCTGCGCGAGCAGATCGAGCGCGAACAGTCCGAGCCCGCCCGCGATGGTCTGCCCGAGAAACTTGCGGCGCGTCTGACCGACGCCGGTCAGCTCCGGCATCTCTTCGAGGAGCGCTCGTTCGTCCTCCGTCAGTTCAGGTTCCGAGGTTTCGTCAAACTCGTCATCGTTCATTGAGGGCCTTCCCGTGGCAGAAGTGAAACAATACCGCCACTGCCTCGCTCAATGCGAGCAGATTCCCGAGGCTAGCGAATCAATGTAGGCCCGCACCCGCAACTCCATACGCGAATTAACCAAGCTCTCGCTCGATTCTGCCGAGGACGGCGACATCTGATCTCATCCCGACCAGATCGTTGTGGGCGCTCCTGAAGGCCTTGTCATCCCGAGCTCGGTTGTGCGGGCGGGAGGGGCGAGGGATCTCCGGCGATGGTACATAGTTGATTCGTGGGGGCGCAGTCAGTGCCACTCGCAACGATGTACCGTCGCCGGAGATCCCTCGCATCCCCACCCACCCGCACGCTCGGGATGACAAGCCCTTCACCGCACCACCGAAACCGCCGGCTCGGGATCACCATCCCATCGGAACCGATACGTCCCCGCCTTCCGCACATTCATCACAACCGCCGGCCGGAAACACACCAGACACGTACCCTTCTTCTTCCGCACGCTGGGATACACGATCCCCAGCGACCCGCTGTCCAGCAACTCCTGAGCGAGTTGCTGCGAGGCCACGTAACTGTCGGGCGCCAGCACATCCCGGAAGCGCGTGTCGCGACGAATGTCGTGGAGCTCGGCGCTGAAGTCGGCGAGGTAGTCGTCGTACGTCACCTCCTCCTCGGTCCATCCCACCTCCGCCAGCTCGATCCACTTATGAAACGCCACCTCGGCCTGCGCCGTTTCCAGCTCGAAGGCCGCATACCACGCGCCTCGATCGGGACCATTGAACCGGCTGCCGAGCGGGTGGGCATGGCCGAACGCAGCATTCACGATCCGAAAATACGGTACGCCGAACACCAGCTCGTGGATGCCGATTTCCGGCAGCAGGTCGTTCTCCGCCAGCAGCCGGTCGTTGGTGGCGTGGTCGAGGTCGAAGAGATCCTGGAGCTCCGCTTCATTCTCCGCGATCTCCGCGAGCACGCTCTCGCCGCCGTCGGAGTACCTGGAAGGGATGAGCCGGTGCGTGTCGTTCTGGCGGATCAGCCGCGTTGCGGGCAGCGTCACACACCCCCTCGCCGAGCGTCGAGCAGCCTTCTCACCGTCTGCATCGCCGGCAGACCGCCTTTCATCATCGTCTCGAGTGGAGTCCGTCCGCCGAAGATGCGGTTACTGTTCGGAAGCCCGACCCATGCATCGGCCAGCTTCTTCGAATAGAGAATGTTGAGCGCCTTGAAAATGCCGATCAGATACGAGATGCGGAGCAGCCGGTCGGCGTCGAGGACGCGATCGGGATTCTTCTTCATCTCGTAGTACGGCCCGTTCGAGACCCCGCCGAGAAGCACTCGCGCATCCTCGTCACGGATGCCCCAGCGAGTGACGATGTTGAAGAAGGCACGCACCCCCGACCGGCTCAGCCGCTCCCGCTCGCTCCTGGAGCTCAGGTCGACGAGGGGCGACGGCTCGTAACGCGTAGTCGGGTACTCCGCGGCTGGTGGCATCTGCCTCCTCCGTTATCGGAGAGGATACTCTCCTTATTCGAAGAGTGCAAGTGGGCCGCCCGGAATCCCGGAGCAGTGGGTGAGGCCGGCGGCGTCGCGTCGCCCTGCCATATGTGAGAAGCGCAGCGTACTTGACCAGCGAACTTTGCGGATAAATCACCTGGAGAGACGTGTCTCACGCTCCTCGCTTCAAACGTGCCTGACCTGTTTGACTGTCGAATTGCCTGAAGCCAGCGATCCGTAGTCGTTCAATGCCCATCGGGGTACCATTCGTCGGAATCCATCGTCTAGCGCAGTCGGCCTGCTCTTGCTGAAACACACCGAGGATCATGAACCTTCAACAGCTTCGCGAACGGCTTATTGGTGAGTATGACGTCGGTACGTGGTTCCACGTGCCTTCGAAATATACATCGTTCGCGAGTGCGAAACCCTTTCGGCCGCATGTACTGGTGATTCCTTGGCGGACCAACCACCCCGTCGCGCGTTGCCGTCCAAGGTCGGCAAGTCGTTCGAATGGCCTCCCGCATAGTCGGCATCCCGCCAATCATTCAGGAAACTGCAAGGTAACAAAGGCCGGTTACATTGTTCCCTTAACGGTAACAGTGCGATCAGCCGGCCTCACCGCAGAGTGTTTTTCTTGTCTCGAACCGGATCCCATGGTCATCGAAGCCATTCGAGAGAGAGGCGCGCGTTGAACTTCGGCGATCTTCGTACCGAGTTTCGTGAGTCTCGGGTCGGTCATCTGATCTATAGCGAGGTAAGGGGACTCGCCGAAGCCATCGTGAGTAAATACAATCCGAAGGTCTACCTTCGTGCGCCAAGATGGCAGGACGGAATCGAAGACTTCGTTCAGGAATTCATCACGACAGTGTTGCTCGAGGAGGGGCAGATCGACTACGTGATGGTTGTCGCGGGGAGTCTGGACGACTTCCGGAGTCTGATTGCACGCCAGATGCGGCGCCTTCTGGCACGGAGGCGACGGCGAACGGTGGTCGACAATCTGCTGGACAGATGCAAGGCGATCGTGAGGGAGCCACCGTTCTCGTTCGAAGTGTCGGGAACGTCCTGGAAATACGATTTGAGCTCGGCTCCCGCGAAGTCGAACCAAGCTGATTCGCTAGCTCTGAAGAATGCCGCGATTGATCTTTCTCTCTTCCCGGTCGTGCGGTCTGACTCCTCGGAGCGCGCACCCACCGTCTACACCTCGGATACCCTTCGCGAAATCCTTGTGTCGACCGCTAGGACGCTCGGAGTTCGGGTCTCATCCAGAGATCTCGACACTATTTTCAGCCAGGCATTGACATTCCTGCTCCCAAGCGACCTTTCGACTGACGAGGGAGTTTTTGAACAGGCCGTATCGGCTGAGCTGGATCCCGAGGAGGAATCCATCGTGCGTGACGGAGTGCGCGTTCTGCTCGAATCACTGTCGGCCGACGAGAAGCTGATCCTCCGGATGAAATTGAGCGATCGATCGGACACGGAGATTGCCTCAGCCGCCGGTGTAAGTCGCCCGACTATCGACAAGCGGAAGAAGCGAGCGCTGGAGTCTCTCGAATTTGCCCTGGCAGATCTTCCAGCGAGGCTTCAGTCAGCAGTTCTGGAGCGCGTGTCGATTGAGTTGGCGAAATAGGAATAGATGATGGAACACGAACTGGAACTGCCCTCGTGGCTTACGAATGCTCTGAAGAGCGCCGTCGTGCCGCCGCGTCTTAAGAATGCCAAGAAGAAATGTCCTGACGTTGGGGACATCTACCTTGTCACGCCTGGGCAGTTGGAGTTAGGAACCAACAGACTCTGTGTCGTACTCGAATTGGATTCGTCCATGGAGACAGCACGCGTTGCCCTTGTGACAAACGAGACAGAGTACGCCTGCGACTGGGACATTCGAATGAATCGCGACGAGCTCCAGCTACCCTATGAATTGATGGTGGAGTGTGACATCGTTTCCTCAGTTTGGTGGGCGCAGCTCATTACCCGAATCGGTACCATCCCAAGCGCAGTATGGTCCGGCCTCGTTGTTGCTGCGACCAGTGGCGATTTTTCTGCAGTCGGTGAATCCAGGCGCGGAACAGCCATTCACGGGCCGTCTGATCCTAGGTGGACCTTCAGGGAACATGAGCTCGATGCTCTTCAAGCACTTTCTGCGGAATGCATGAGCCGTCTGATCGACGGACTTGTCCTCGATCCCGGACTGATTTGCGCCTTGGCCGATGCCAGCCGTGAAGAGCAGGCTGCGATCGCGGCGGCCATAAGCGAGCGCGCGATGGTCGAGACTGTCACTATGGACCCTGGGTCTCTTGACTTTCTGCTTTCCAATGCCGAGTTGATCGACTCGGACTCTTGGAGCGCGCTGCAAGGAATCATCGAGTCAGCTAGCGGAGCAGACGTGTCTGAGTGGTCACCGCTCTCGACATTCGAGGTCACGTCGCTAGTGAGCAGGAACCCAGCGTCTCGCTCGAGTGGCATGCGCGACGCGCTTAACAGCTTGCTCACAAAGGCCGTGCGCGAAAACAGATCGGTTACGCACTTGCTCACTCGGCGTGAAGAATGGGCTGCGCATAGCGCAGTCGTTCGCCTCGAGTCGGGCCCGAACCCAAACGTACTCATCGCAGAGATGTTGAGGTAACTGATGGAAGACAGCCCCATATTCGTTCCCCTAAAAGAATGGACCCTTCGCAACTTCAAGTCGGTGGAGAGCGCTTCTGTTACGTTTTCCCCCCTTACGATCATGATCGGTGGTAATTCCTCCGGGAAAAGTAGCCTCCTCCAGTCAATATTGTTGATTTCACAGGCCGCCGCATCGGACGGTGAAAGCTCGCTGCAACTCAACGGCCCCCTCGTGGAGCTCGGCGATTTTGAAGAAGTTCTCTTTGCTGGGACACCTACTGTTCAGCCCGAAGAGCATGAGCAGTTCTTGATGCTCGAGGAAGTAGGTATCAACGCCGCCGCACCTGCGAGGCGGCGCGCACCTCGATCGGACAAATCTACCGCGAGGTTTATCGAAATTTCAGGCGTATTCGATTTCTCAAGCGGTCGGGCACCGCTGGGCCGTGCCGCACTCTGGCAGACGCCGGCGGTAAGGATTCCAGCGGTCCAATGGCAAGCGGCGTTTCGCGCCGGCCCGCGAGGCGGACAACTCGGCGCGGCACACGTGGCCAAGTCCCAGTTGAGGGTGGTTAACGATGACGGCAACGTGATAGTTTCTTTCAAATCACAAGGCCTGACCCGTAACGCTTCTCCTGCACCTCCCTGGGGGGAGATCGCAGTGCCAATCGTTCCGCTCAAGGGCACTTTAAGGGATTCCGGAGTGAACTCGGCGGTTGCGGCCCTCACGCAGGTGGGTGGCATACCAAAGCAGTTTTTCACCGAGAAAAATCTACTCGCCTGGTTGGTTGATGAAGCCATCGAACGTAACATCGAACCCTTCAGCGGCAAGCAGTCGTACTCCGAGGGACCAACCGAGGGACGGATTCGCGAGCTGGAGCTTGACCCCCTAGTCGAGACTCTCGGGCGTCAGGTAGTTGCAGACTTCGCTCGATATGCGCATATTGAATCATCAGAGCTTGAAAATATTGGTAAGGATGTGCGAGGTCTTAAGCGAGACGCCATCGGTCGCGACCTCTTGCGTCACCAGAGGAATGAACTTGCGAAACGCGTACTCGAGTGGTCGCAGCGCGTTGTAAATCATGCGGCTCCAGATTCCGCCGAGAGACAAACGTTAGTGCCTCTCGAGTCGCGAGGTAAGTTGACGGGCAGAGTCGAGCGCGTCGGTGCCGCGTTGATTCAGTTCATGGCTCGAAACATCCTATACCTCGGGCCACTACGCGAAGATCCCCACGTCGTGTATACCTCGGCTCCTGGAGATCGGCCCGGTAATGTCGGAAAGAAGGGCGAACGTACGATTGCGATTCTCCATCAGTTTGGATCACAAAGGATCGAATGCCCTCGCGCTGACAGCTCGACGCAGACTTGTACTTTGGCCGAGGGGGTCAGATATTGGCTTCGGGAGTTTGGCATCGCTGACACGCTCGATACTGACCTTCGTCCACGCCTTGGACTAGAACCCCACTTGCAGCTCGCGGACGTCGACCGAAAACTGGATCTCACTAGCGTCGGCGTCGGCGTCAGCCAGGTTCTCCCTGTCCTCGTCATGGGACTACATGCTCCTCGTGGAACCGTTCTGCTGATGGAGCAACCCGAGCTTCATCTTCATCCGGCTTTACAACATCGACTCGGCGATTTCCTGCTGGCCTGCGCACGTAATGGCAAGCAACTAATCGTTGAGACGCACAGCGACCACCTGGTTACCAGACTGAGACGGCGCATCGCTGAGAGCGAATCGAATGAGACACTAGAGGCAGTGAAGCTGATCTTTGTAGAGCGCACGAAGGGTCGTACCACCTTCAGTCCAGTCGAAGTCACGCCCTTCGGGACGCTGCCGCACTGGCCCGCAGGTTTCTTCGACCAGAGCTCCTCGGAATCAAAGGAGATCGTTCGCGCGGGAGTCGAGAAACGTAAACGGCTCATGGACGAGGACGCTGCGCAGTGACATCGCAGCTAACTTTACATTCCCCTCCGCACCCTTCCTTTCGTTTGAATGAACAGCGAAGGAGGTATGCACGATGAAGTCAGAGATGGAAGAGCAGAGCGCCGTTGAGATCGTGGCCGTCCATGCCATGGTGTTCGGGAACGCCGTGATCGCATCCAACCTCCGCATCGATGATGCTGACTTTGCTGCCGAGCTATCACGCCTCGACGACTCGCAGGTCGCCGGACAAATCTGTCAGTCCGCTCTCGAACTGGGAGTCCGTGTTCGAAAGATCGCAAACACTTCCGCCGATGCGCTACAGCTTGGTGAGCAGGTCAAGCGACTCGATGAGACATTCCATCGTGTGACCGAGACGTGCTCGGACGACATACTGAGGTCCGTCCGCCTTGCGACCGATGCTGACACGGGCCTGATCGCAAACGCAGTGAAGCGAGAAACGTCCGCCCTCAGCAAGGTGATTAGTGGCGCGTTCGATGAAAACGACAAGACCAGCGCATTATCGAAGATCCAAGATGCCGTCAATGGCAGCGTTGAGCGGATCGGCGAAGCGTCTATACAGTCCGTTCGAGACCTGCTGGATGCTGCCAACCCGGCAAGCCCGATGTCGCTCCTACGGGCTGGCATTCGAAAAGATGTCGTGAAGCCGGTCACCGAGATGCTTTCGACCGTCCGCGAAGTCAAAGAAGCCATCGAGGTACGTCTCGCCGTGCAGACCGCTCAACAGAAAGGAACCCAGAAGGGCCGCAAGTACGAGGAACTCACCGGAGCCTGCCTGGAAGGATGTGCCTCGGTTGCCGGCGACGTAATGGAGAACGTAGGTGACACCGAAGGCTTTCTAGGCTCGAAGGCTGGCGACCATGTTCTCACGATGTGCAACAACGCCGGCGACTCAGTTCGAGTGGTCTTCGAATCTAAGGATCGGAAGCTCAGCCTCCGCAAAACTGCCGAGGAGCTATGCGACGCCGCAAGGAACCGGAACGCTGAAGTGGGCGTGGCTGTCTTCTCGGCGCAGTCCAATGCTCCCGCGAACTCGCCCTTCTCTCGGATCGGAGAGGGGCGGTATGTGGTGGTCTACGACAAGGAAACAGAGGATCCGCTGGCTCTCCGGGTTGCCTACCAAGCCGCTCGATCAGAAGCGATCGCGCTCCTCCAGCGAAAGAGCTGCGGCGAGATCGATGTCGACTTTGTTCTCGAGCGGGTGGCTGACGCGAGAAAGCAGCTCGACTTGATCAACCAGATCGAGAAAGGTCTGAACCAGGCGCAGACAGGGATGGATGCTTCACGAACAACAGCCCGAGAACTTCGTGATCGGCTTCGGGGAATTCTCGATCGGCTTGACGAAAGCCTCACGAACGAACAGCAAGGTGCAGCCTGATGCCTATGGATAAGGGCGAATCCAGGGAACTTAAGTCGTATCTCTGGAATTGCGCGCAGATTCTTCGCGGAAGTGCCGTTGATCGAACCGACTGGAAGGCCTACATCCTTCCGCTGCTCTTCTTCAAACGGCTTTCAGATGTCTGGGATGAAGAGCATGAACGAATGATCACGGAGTACGGGGAGGAATTCGTAGACGAACACCGTTTCCAGATCCCTGACGGCTGCCACTGGCGTGACATCCGGGAAACGCCGGCTAACGTGGGCGCAGCCCTGTCCCGCGCCATGCGTGAGATCGAGCGAGCCAACCCCGACACGCTATATCGGGTTTTCGGAGCCGCGGATTGGGGCAACCGCGAAATGCTCCCGGATGAAACGCTCAAAGATCTGGTCGAGGGCTTGTCCGAATGGTTTCTCGGAAATGGCGGGATCACTTCCGACATTCTCGGCGACGCCTACGAGTACCTGATCGGCAAGTTCGCTGACGTGACCCGGCGCAACAAAGCCGGCGAGTTCTACACCCCTCGCAGCGTGGTGAAGATGATGGTCGACATTATCGATCCGAAGGAAGGCGAGAGCATCTATGACCCTGCCTGCGGCACCGCCGGCATGCTCCTCGGTGCGATCGATCACGTCAAGGAAGCCGGCGGCGACGCCCGCACATTCTTCGGCAAGATTTATGGCCAGGAGAAGAACCTCACGACCTCGGCCATCGCCCGCATGAACCTCGTGCTGCATGGGATCGAAGACTTCCAGATCATCCGCGAGGACACGCTTCGCGCCCCCGCGTTCACTGACTCCAGCACAGGCCGCCTGGCCACGTTCGACTGCGTAATCGCCAATCCGCCGTTCTCCCTGAAGGAATGGGGTCGCGAGGTATGGGAAGTCGATCCATGGGGCCGGGCACAGTTCGGGCTTCCCCCCGATAGCTATGGAGACTATGCCTGGGTGCAGCATATGGTTGCATCGATGGCGGAGCGCACGGGGCGAATGGCCGTCGTTCTGCCGCAGGGAGCTCTATTCCGCAAGGCGGCTGAGGGTGCGATCCGGCAACAGCTCCTTGAACGAGATCTCATTGAGACGGTGATCGGCCTCGCTCCGAACATCTTCTTCGGAACTGGGCTCGCGCCGGCAGTCGTGGTTTTGCGCCGAACGAAGAAGCAGTCGCGGAAAGGGAAAGTTCTCATCGTGGATGCGTCGAACCTGTTTCGCAAAGGTCGCGCGCAAAACTACCTCGATCCCGAGCACGCTGAGCAGATCGTCACATGGGTTCGTGCCTTCGAAGATGTCGAAGACCACGCGAAGGTGGTGAACCTGGACGACATTCGCGCCGAGGAGTGGACGCTCAACATTTCCCGCTACGTGCTGCCACCCATCGGAGAGGACATCCCCTCGCTGTCTGTAGCGGTGGCTTCGCTCAAGCACGCACTCTCGGAATGCCGTGCGGCCGAGGACCGGCTGCGCGAAGTGCTGACCGAGGGAGGGTGGCTCGCATGAGCAAAGCTCCAGAGCACATGACCCAGCAGGAGCTCGAGTCTTACCTCTGGGGCGCGGCCAAACTGCTGCGGGGCCTCATCGATGCAGGCGACTACAAGCAATACATCTTTCCGCTGCTCTTCTTCAAGCGACTCTCGGATGTCTGGGAGGAGGAGTACCAGTCCGCGCTTTCAGAAACCACCGACGTGTCGTACGCCCGCGCGACAGCAGATGATCGCTTCGCCATTCCCGACGGCTCCCGCTGGTCAGACATTCGGAATGCCTCGCGCGACGTGGGTCGGGCACTGCTCGATGCCTTCCGCGCCATCGAGAAGGCGAATCCAGAGCGGCTGGCAGGCATCTTCGGTAACGCGTCGTGGACCGACAAGGCGCAGATGCCTGACCAGACGCTGAAGAACCTGATTGAGCATTTCTCCCAGCGTACGTTGAGCCTGTCCGAGGTCCCCGAGGACGAGCTGGGGAATGGCTACGAGTACCTGATCAAGAAGTTCGCGGACGACAGCGGCCACACCGCACAGGAGTTCTATACGAACCGGACGCTGGTCCATCTGATGACGCAGATGCTCGAGCCAACACCAGGCGATCGAGTTTACGATCCGACCGTCGGCACTGGCGGCATGCTCATCTCAGCGCTGACCGAGGTGAAGCGCCGAGGGGGTGACGTGCGGACCCTTGCCCTCTTCGGGCAGGAGCTGATTCAGATCACCGCCGCGATAGCGCGAATGAATCTTGTACTCCACGGTGTCGAGGATTTCGAAATTGTCGCAGGCAATACTCTCGCGTATCCCGCGTTCATCGAGCGCGATCGGTTACGCACCTTCGACGTCGTTCTCGCCAATCCTCCGTACTCCATCAAGAAGTGGAACCGCGACGCCTGGCAAAGTGACTCATGGGGGCGCAACTTTCTCGGCACTCCGCCTCAGGGGCGCGCCGACTACGCCTTCTTCCAACACATCCTGAAGAGTATGGACCCGAAGAAAGGTCGTTGCGCGATTCTCTTTCCGCATGGTGTGCTCTTCCGCAACGAAGAGGCGGAGATGCGTCGCAGGCTCGTCGAATCGGACCTGCTCGAATGCGTTCTCGGGCTCGGGCCGAACCTCTTCTACAACTCGCCGATGGAAGCTTGCGTGCTGGTGTGCCGAGCGCGCAAGCCATCCAGCCGCAGAGGAAGGATTCTATTCATCGACGCCGTGCACGAAGTGTCGAGAGAGCGAGCGGTGAGCTTCCTCAAGCCAGGACATCAGCAACGGATCATCGCCGCCTATCAAGCGTTTGCAGACGATCCCGGGTTTGCAAAGGTGGCAACGATTGCAGAAGTACTCGAGAAGGGCGCCAACCTGTCGATACCACGTTACGTCCGTCCGATCCTCGGCGGCGCGGAGCACGCCGGTACTGACCTGAACTCAGCGTGGCTTGCGTTCGATGCCACTGGACGTGACTTCTGGGAGCAAATGGACGCGCTGCTCGACGTGTTCGACGACGCTTGTCCCGAGGACGGACTCGATGCTTGAATCGGTCTCCGGCAAAGCTGGCACGCGTGTGGCCTTTGGGGACGTCGTTCGGTTGAGTCGTGAACGATCGAGCAACCCCTCAGGTGAAGGGTTCGAGCGGTACGTGGGTCTCGACCACCTCAACCCTGGCGACCTTAGGATCCGACGCTGGGGCGACACCTCCGATGGGACGACGTTCACGAACGTTTTCCGATCAGGGCAGGTCCTCTTCGGAAAGAGACGCGCGTACCAACGAAAGGTTGCTCTCGCAGACTTCGCCGGTGTTTGCTCGGGTGACATCTATGTTCTTGAGCCTAAGAACGAGCGTTTGTTGCCGGAGTTTCTCCCGCTCGTCTGCCAGTCAGCTGGCTTCTTCGAGCACGCTATCGGCACCTCTTCGGGCTCGCTTTCACCCCGCACAAATTGGGACAGCATTTCGAGCTATGAGTTCGTCCTCCCGACGCCGGAGGAGCAGAGGAGAATTGCGAACGCGTCAACGGCAGCGGTGGCATTGATAGACGCCTTGCGTTACATGCTGATCTCACTCAACGCGGCCGAAGTCGGACTCTTTGAGACTCTTATCAGCGGCGTGGCAAGTAACGCCCTTTTGCCAGTTGAGGAACTACTTCGCGAGCCTCCGCGTAACGGTATTTCACCAAATGCAAACTCTGATGCTCAAGGTCTGAAAACCGTGAGCATCAGCGCGATCAGGGACGGGTTGTTCGACCCCAGCGGCTGCGTCAAGTATGTAAACATCAATGCTGATATTGCTCAGCCATTTTTCGTCCAGCGCGGAGATGCCTTTGTTATCCGTGGCAACGGGAATCGCCAGCTTTGCGGCAGGATTGGTCTTAGTGAGAATTCCTACGACGGCCTCTTCTATCCCGATCTTCTGATCAGGCTTCGATTTGACAGTAAAAAGATACTTCCTGAATTTGCGGTGGCCCAGTGGAACCTGCCGAGCGTCCACGGGAGGCTTGTCGCTCGCGCCAAATCGTCAAATGGTATTTGGAAAGTCAACGGAGGGGACATCCGATCTCATGCAATCTACGCACCCCCCATCACCGAGCAGTCTCGTGTGTTGAAGAGTCTTAATGCTCTGCGTTCTGGGATGAGAGATGCGCGGTCAAGATCCATGGCGGTAGAGCACTTGAAGAAAAAGATTCTGACAAGCGTTGATTCCAGGAATGAGTAGTCCGTTCAACGAAGCGAACACCGTCGAGGCCTTCGTTCGCGACCGACTCTGCGGGGGCGTCACGCACCACACCGCGGTCGGGCCGGGCCTCGCACGGCACCATGGCGACATTTCGGGCCTCGGCTGGCATTTTCTTGCCCCGCAGAACCTGTCGCGACCACCGCAGGAAGTTCTCGTTGAAGATCACCTGCGTGAAGCCCTGCTCCGGCTCAACCCGCAATTTGCCGACGAAGCCGATCGAGCCGACCAAGTCCTCTACAAACTGCGGGCGATCGTCATGAGCGTCCGCAGCGATGGCCTCGTCAAGGCCAACGAGATGTTTGCACGGTGGCTCACCGGCGAAGAGTCGATGCCCTTCGGCGAAAACGGCGAGCATGTAACGATCAAGCTCATCGACTTCGACGATCCGGAGAGGAATCAGTACGTAGTCACCACGCAGTACACTTTCCGCGCCGGCGCCACCGAGAAGCGGGCCGACCTCGTGCTCCTGATCAATGGCATTCCCCTCGTCGTCATCGAGGCAAAGACGCCGGTGCGCGCCAGCCAAAGCTGGTTGGATGCGGCTCTTCAGATCCACGAGAATTACGAGCGGAACGTTCCCGAGCTGTTCGTACCCAACTTGATCTCGATCGCCACCGAGGGGAAAGAGCTTCGCTATGGCTCCATCGGACTACCCATTGAGTTGTGGGGTCCATGGCGTACCGAAGAAACGGTCGAGTCGAGCTCGCTGGAACAGGTCGCGCAGTCAATCACCTCCATGCTGCGGCCGCACGTCCTGCTGGACATGCTCTCCAGCTTCACCGCCTACGCCACCGACAAGAAGAAGCGTCGCACCAAGATTGTCGCCCGGTACCAGCAGGTCGAGGCCGTGAACAAGATCGTCGAACGGGTTGTGGCCGGCCATCCTAAGAAAGGACTCATCTGGCACTTTCAAGGATCCGGCAAGTCGCTGCTGATGCTCTTTGCCGCGCGTAAGCTGCGGCTGCACTCGGCGTTGAAGAACCCGAGCGTGCTGATCGTCGTCGACCGCATCGACCTTGACACTCAGATCTCCAGCACTTTCTACAGCTCGGATACCAAGAACCTCGTCAAGGCGGACAGCCGAGCCGAGCTCCAGCACCTCCTGGCCGTAGACGCCCGTAAGATCATCATCACTACTATCTTCAAATTCGGGGAGGCCAGAGGGGTCGTCAACCCCCGAAGTAACATCATCGCCCTCGTAGATGAGGCGCATCGGACGCAGGAGGGCGACCTCGGACGCATGATGCGCGAGGCGCTCCCGAACGCGTTCCTTTTCGGGTTAACCGGTACGCCGATTAACCGTTCCGATCGCAATACGTTCTACGCCTTCGGTGCCGTCGAAGACACAACCGGCTACCTCAGTCGCTACGGATTCGAAGAATCGATCCGCGATGGCGCTACGAAGGAACTTCATTTTGAGCCCCGGCCAGTCGAACTGCGCATCGAAAAGAACGCGATCGACGAGGCGTTCAAGAAGCTCACCGGTGGCCTCAGTGACCTCGATCAGGATCAATTGGCAAAGACCGCCGCCAAGATGGCCGTCCTGGTAAAGGCTCCTGATCGCATCGAAAAGATCTGCAACGACATCGCGCGTCACTACCAGAGAAAAGTTGCGCCCAATGGCTTTGGCGCGCAAGTCGTGACCTTCGATCGCGAAAGCTGCGTCCTTTACAAGAAAGCTCTTGATGAGCATCTGCCAAGGGAAGTGTCGGATATCGTTATGACTGCCGAAAGGAATGAGCCGGCTTTCGCTTCCTACCGGCGTAGCCGCGAAGAGGAGGAGAGATTACTCGACCGTTTCCGAGATCCGAAGGATCCGTTGAAGATTCTGATCGTCACGTCGAAGCTCCTGACCGGCTTCGATGCTCCGATCCTTCAGACGATGTACCTGGACAAACCGCTCCGCGACCACACACTCCTGCAGGCCATCTGTCGGACCAACCGTCCTTATGGCGAGGAAAAGACGCACGGACTGATTGTCGATTACCTCGGCATCTTCGACGATGTCGCCCAAGCTCTTCAGTTCGACGAGGAAGGAATCTCGAAAGTCGTTTCAAACCTCAACGAGGTCATTCGCGCTCTTCCCGCTGCAATGCAGAAATGTCTCGCTCACTTCGCTGGCGTCGACCGAACGCTCGTAGGCTACGAAGGCCTCATCGCCGCGCAACAATGCCTGCCGACCAACGCCGCGCGCGATGGCTTCGCTGCCAACTACAGCTACCTCGGAAGGCTATGGGAGGCGATCTCGCCCGACCCGATCCTGAGCCTCTACGAACTCGACTATCGCTGGCTGACACAGGTGTACGAGTCGCTTAAGCCATCCACCGGCACCGGCCGTCTGCTCTGGCACGTCCTCGGACCAAAGACGATCGAATTGATTCACGAGAATATTCACGTCGATGCCGTTCGGGACGATCTAGAGACATTGATTCTCGACGCGGATGTTCTCGAAGCCGTGCTCAAGACACCCGATCCTACGCGGAAGGCGAAAGAAGTCGAGATCAAGATCGCGACCCGTCTCCGCCGTCATATGCATAACCCCCGCTTCAAGGGACTAAGCGAACGACTGGAGGATCTCCGCGAACGGCACGCCCAGGGAGTGCTGTTGAGTATAGATTTCCTAAAGGCCCTGCTGGCACTCGCCCGCGACGTCGTCTCTGCGGAACAGACGTCCGCGCCTGTCGAAGAAGAGCAGCTCGGTAAAGCGGCGCTCACGGAGTTGTTCGAAGAAGCCAAAAATGTCGACACCCCGCTCATGGTCGAGCGCGTCGTATCTGACATCGACGAAATCGTGCGGCTCGTTCGCTTCGACGGCTGGCAGGCAACTCACGCCGGTGAACGCGAGGTCAAGAAAGCCTTACGGAAGACCCTCTTCAAGTACCGTCTGCACCAGGATGCTGAGCTCTTTAACAGAGCGTATGGATATATCGAGACGTACTACTGAATCGTAGGAGACGTTGGGGTCAGACGACGTCTGACCCTCCGAGATGTCAGCGATTACAGGCTTAGGTCCGAACTGAAGCTCCGACTGAAGCTACGACCTCAAGATGTCCCAGCCTGAGTGAAGCTACGCGTAGAAGCTACGACCCTAAGATGTCCCCACTTCTAGTTCGGCGGACAAGTCGCTCCCTTGGCTTTTAACCATGCCTCGTACTGCGCGTCGTGATCGCAGTTTGTTACACAAGTGCGCCTCTGCTCGCGATAGAACAGCGTATAGGTTTCGAACGTTGGGTCCCCGGTCCATCGGCGATACCAGCGAATCTGGTTGTCGGAGAGGTTCTCAAGATCAGGGGCGTAGCCGCTTTCGGGGCGGCGATGAAATGACCAGCCGCAACCCGGTCCCGAGCAGCCATACCGCACATCGTAAATCTTTGTGGCCGCCGGTGAGGAGCATGTTCCGCAGGCCGGTCCAAGTCCGGCAAGTCCAAGCGGAGGTGCTTGCCCTCCCCAGCACTCGGGTTTCTTGTAGTCAATGGCAGCGGTAACGCTGCAGGATGCCGAAAGTAGTTGTCCAGTGCTGGAGGTATCGAACCAGCGATCCTCGTAGACGGCCCCGGGAGGTGGTGGAGGCTTTTCAGGTAGTGGCGCGAGGCTCCTGGACGCACTGCCGTAGTTGGTGTTGAACGTCGCGACCACCGCGTTCCTGGCAGTACGGCGGCAGTTCCAGATTGCGCCGGCCGTTAGATCCTGGTTCCGCGCTGCCGCGGAGGTCGACGGCAACCCTGCGCACTGCGCACCGGCAATGCTCGGCGGCGCGGTCAGCCGCAGGCGCTCGTTCTGCGGATTTGGAGAGTGGTGAGACAACGCCAGCGTGAAGGAGCAGTCGTCGACCTGCTGGAGGTCGAGCCGCAGAGAGGTGGATGAGAGTTCGAGACAACGCTCGGCCAGCCGGATGACGCCTGGGTTCTGCTTGAGTTGATACACGATATTCTGCTGGGATTCTGAAAGACGGAGCTTGTCTTGCTCACAATGCGTCTTCTTCCAGGTGTCCCTCTGGGAGTCTGTGAAGTTGCTGCCGAACTTCAATTCTTTGCCATAGACCAGCGATCCCCAAGAGAACCCAAAATTGTGCGCCTCTTCGTGAGAGTGAAACTCGTTCGTGCATTGCCAGTAGTCACGCGCCAGTCTGTAGTCGCGCTCGTTCGAAATGAGGAGTAGGTCGCGATTGCCGGGTGTTACTGGGCTAAGGCAATCCTTTATGGTTGTCTGGCACATGAGAGGTTGGCTCGGAAAGAGTACGCCGACCAAAAACGTACTGCAGATCCACCTTGCGAGTCTTGCGTCCATGACTCCTCCGGTTAGTTGTTAGCCGGTCCTAAAGGGCAGAGGGTCCTTCAGTCGCACAACCACGAGCACCCGCCCGAGCAATCGCACCCCAAACCTTCAATGTTGCTGAATAGAGCTACCCCGGTTTCGTGGACACCTGAGCATGTTGGGAGGAGTCCACGAAAACGGGTCAACTCCAGAAAACCCGCTAGGATTCTATCATCGCAGTTCACAATTAAACTTGCGTCCCTTGGGGTTGGAGCTTCAGTCGCCCGCCCGAAGTTGGGGTCACATCGGTCAGACGCGTTCTTGCAAGTGACTTATTCGCTGTGGTCGCTGTCCGCGATGCTGGGGAGTTTTCGAGGGGTCAGGCGCGTCTTTCCAAGTGACTTATTCGAAGTTACATGACGCACCGATAGAACCTTATGGTTTGCGGCTGACGCGGCAAACAACGATATTTCATTTGTGGCCCGGCTCCAGATTCACCTTTGTATCTTCCGGCTATACTCCTTACACGTCGGACATCAAACCGTAGGAGAAGAAGCTCTTAGCTTCCGGAAAATGTATCCGTTAAGCGTTCCTCCACAGCCAGAAGTCGGGATCCCGGGATTGAAGGCCACCTTTGGTCGCGTCACTGTAATGATGGGCGCGAATGGATCAGGCAAGTCAAAGATCCTCGCGTCCATCCGCGATTCGTATGGCGACGCTTTCGGTTCAGCTCGGCCAATCCTGTACATCGAAGGTGGCCGCGTCGTGCCTATTCCAAATTCTCTGAAGTTGACTCGTCAAAACGTGAACGAGTTCTCCGATTACTCAACGGCTTTTAGCCATTACAGCCAAAAGCGTACCGGGAAGCTTTCAGACAGAATTTCAGACGTGCTCTTTACGATTGATCGCAGAAGTGAAGACGACAAGACTCAGCATTCTGACGCTGTGACTGAATGGCTAAAGGGGGATCAAGAAAAACCCTGTCCCAGACGCGATGAGCCTCCTCTAGATCGGCTCTTTCGATTATTTGCCGAGGTCTTGCCTCATGTGAAACTTCGGATAACTCCTACTCGGGCGCTGATGGCTCAGCGAGGAAGTTCTGAGTATCCCGCAGTCCAGCTATCCGACGGCGAGAAGCAGGCGCTCGCGATTCTGGCAGATATCGCCATTCTTGCCGACCCGCAAAGTTTGATCCTTGTTGACGAACCAGAACTAAACTTGCATCCACTGTTGGCTAGTAACCTCTGGGGAACTATCGAAAACGACCTGCCCGACGCGGTGTTTGTTTATGCAACACATTCGCTCGGTTTTGCAATGCGCCGGGACGTAGATCAGGTCATTGCTGTATCGAACCGTTCCGACAGCATGGAAATCGGCGATCCGAGCAGTCTTGATCCCACGGAGCTGCGCCCATTCTTGGGGAGCATTCCAGCCATTCTCAGCTCCGCGAACGCACTCATTGTCGAAGGGGACGATTTCTCATTCGACAAGCCGTTCTATAGGTGGCTCTTGGGCCCCGAGGTGGAGATTGTTCCTCTCGGTAGCGGATCAGATGTTTTCGCAGCGACTAGTCGGACGGGCGTTTGGGAGCGGCTTACACCAGGTCTACGAATCGTCGGTCTCATCGACCGAGATTACAGGGATGACCACCAACTGGAGAGGCTTACATGTGGAACGTGTGAACCGCTGGGTCTTCACGAAGCGGAATCGTACTTGTGCGATCCGACGCTTCTCGGGGAGCTAGCGGCGAACCTTGGGCTAATGGACCCAGCTCCAACTGCAAAAGAAATCGAAGCGCATATTCGACGTTTCGCCCAGACTTCACTGATTAGGACAGCGGCTCAGCGTGCCTTTGCTCGGTCAACCGTTTCGCTGAGCGTCTCTTTGCCCAGACAGGTGATTGCAAGTATCGAAAATGACACCGAGATCTTGAAGCTCCTCCGCGAACAAAGCGAACGTGAAGCAAGCAAAGGAGAGAAACTGCTTTCCTCAGATGAAGTTGAAAAGGTGTATCTCGAAGAACAACTGCGCTGCTCAAGAGCACTTGAAGGTAGCATCCAAGACGTCCTCCGACTAGTTCCTGGAAAGGAGCTTCTCGAGCAGCTAGCGAAAAAGATCGGCTGTCGCAACTCTCGACAGATTTTGGCGGCCGCCAAGAAACATATTGATCCGGCAGAATTCGTATCGATTGGGCTCTTGCAGCGCCAACTTAAAGGTCTTTTCGGACTTGACGCCGATGCATGAGCAGCAAATCACTCGTTAGTCCGAGGGGTCATCCATTAGCAGGCATTGTCAACATGGGCGGGCGACCCAAGGGGCACTACGCGGGTCAGACGGGGTCAGACGCGTTTTTCCAGGTGATTTATTGCGTGTTGAAGCACCGCGAGCAGCGACCACTGCGAATAATTTGCAAAAACGCGTCTGCCCCTAGTCGCCCCCTTTGGGCCTTGCAATTGCCACGAAGCGAGATAGAGGCTCGGGATGAAAATCACGTTCTGCGAAGATGCGCGACGACAGCAGATTCAACTGGCAAAAGCTGCGCGTAACATCGGCCTCGACGAGGCCACAGTGGAATCCCTCGTGAACTCTGGATACATTTTGGTTAGCCAAAACCCTCTGGTCGGCGGCGATGGGATCTTCGTTTGCGATTCGTTCTACGGATCAAAGACGCCACCTGGATTTTTCCCGCTTGAGCAGTTGACATCTGGCAGAAGTGTTGACGCGAAGATAAAGCTCCGGCGGATCGAAGTGTCCTCCGTTCATGAAATCCAGAACTTCCTGCGCGAGGACCCGTCTCTCCGAAAGTTTTCCGCCGACGGAAGGGTGACATTCCGAGGGCAGCCAAGGGAATACCGGATTAAGAGAGAGTACCCCAATCCCTTTATTGCTGACGAAGAGGGCGAGATATCGATGCTTCCGTCCCACTGGCGTCGGTTTCGAGATGACTTCCGGAAACGTTGCGAACCCGAGTTTTGGAGTATTTTTTCCAATGCGGTGGGAAAGGTTGTGCTTTCGGGGCCGCTGCGTCGTGCGCTTGATGCGCATACCCAGAATCAGGAAGTAGAGCATCATTTCTCAGGAGAGATCAAAGGACAGTTTGCAGCTCTTGAGCAACATTATGGTTTTCCCACTGTCGGACTCGACGTTACGTTCGACTTGGCAACGGCCATCTTCTTCTCAAGACACGAGTGCGTTACCGTAGACGGACTGTGGGACTACGTGCCTGTGGGTACGCAGGTAACATACCTTTATGCGTTTGTGTTCCGGGATCCAGCGGTAATTGAGACGCGTGATTTGCTAGAGACGATCGATATTTTCCCCGCGTATCCTGCAGTGAGAGTGCAGAGACAGCGGGCGGCCCTTGTAGGTTGCGGGATGTATTCCGTGAATATAGCGGTACCCGATGTGGCTGCGATTTTCGAGCTGCAGCCGGGGTTCACCATGATTGGATCTCCTGAGAAGGAGTGGCTCTTTCCACCTCCGGAAAGTGATCCCTTCTTCGGTGCTCTACTCGAGGAAAAGAGGACGAATCCCGGCCTGTTGCACAGCGTTGCGGAATACTTTTTCCATCGGCGCACCTCTCGCTAAGCTCGACGACGAAGGTCATCGATAGAAGGCCCTTGTGAGGGAAATCAACTTAACGCCTTCCTCCTCATGGTGACGTGACCGTCTGCTGTCCGGCTGTCGAGCCTTGCTCCAAGTTCTTCTCCGCTGCGGACCCTTATCTCGCCAACTGCGTCTAGAGTTTCCCGGTGCGGTCTGCCATGTCATCAGCCGTGGGAACGAACGCCGCGACATCTATCGTGACGATTACGATCGCGAGCGATTCCTGAGGATCTCGCGTCTGTCGTATGGGAACGTCGCTGGATCCTCCGCGCGGAGCGAGAAGCGCATCTGCTCGAGCTTCTCCGCTACATCGTTCTCAACCCCTTCCGCTGTCACGCTCTGTGAGGTTTGCGGGCGACTATCCATGCAGTAATTATCGTGCGACGGCAGGACTGGCCGATGCTCCGCCATGGCTGGAAATCGACTGGGCACCCGAGCAGTCCAATCGGGGGGCGGCTTACGACGCATACGGCGGTTTGTCGCCGATGCTCAAGGCGCTTCGTAAAATCCCCCTGGCAAGCGCTCGCCGGACAGATCATCTCGGAACGTGGAGTTTTGAGGAAGGCCATTAGGGTCAGAGCCGTCCGACCCGTGGATTCAAAAGCCGCGTGAGAAAGACGCGCTGCACTCGATTGCCTCGCTTGACCTCAACGTCCCTTATAATCCACGTACCGCATCATTGAGAGGAGTGAAAATGCGTCGTTCGACGGATAAAGCCCTCGTTGATCGTCAGCGGACTCAGGACGAGTCTGCGGATGAACCTCTTCGCCTTGGAGAGTTCGTGGACTTTATCGCACCGGGACTTTCCCGGCTGAGCAAACCGCCTCTTTGGCCGCCCGACGTCTTTGGGATCTGTGGCGCGGTCCTGTATCGATCGGGTGCATACACCCGGGTCGTGGATCGATGGCCACCCGCGTCGGGATCCGATTGGAATTCGGAAATCTTGAAAATTGCAAAACGCTGGCGAAGTGTCAGCGATCTTCCTAAAATCCCCCCATCCGATCACCTAATTTTCCCCCCTCTCTGAACGAAAGAGAAGGGAGATAAAGGTGCAAGACGAAGAGCAATCAGAGATGGTGTCCACGGCGTCGGACGACGTCGTGGAGG
>JBGSYJ010000036.1:0-15306 GCA_041750915.1 Thermoanaerobaculia bacterium
TCGCGGCTGTCGGCAGCCCGGCGGGCCGTCTCGTTGAGCTTCCCGAGGTAGAACTCGCACTTTTCTGCAGCGATCTCGATCTGATGCACCTGATTGCGCGCTTCCGAGCTCCGCGCAATGACCCGCATGAGGCTCTCGCGCGATTCGGCGAGCGTTTTCTCGTTGGAACGAACCTCGTCGGCGCGCTCCTGTCTTGTCCGTTCGAGATCGTCTGCCACCTCACGAAGTCGGTTTCGCTCGGCGGTGGCCCCTTCGAGAGCGGCCGTCTTCTCCTGGAGGAGCAGCTCCTGCTCCTCTCCTTCGGACTGCAGCTCACTTACTTGAGCACGCGAGGTCTCCAGGCGCTGCATCAGGTCAGCAAGGTTCGTTTCGGACTGTTCGAGGAACGAGCGAAGCCGGTCGGCTTCGGATCCGAGGCGTGCAACTTCTTCGCGGATCGTGGAAGCTTCCGTTGATTTTCCCGAGAGGATCGTTCGCGTCTCCGCGAGGGATGCTTCATCGCTTCCGAGGCGCGCGGCTGCTTCGCTCTCGGCGTTCACAGCCTGGTCCACAGCTGCGGTGCTCGCCTCCTGCTCAACGCGCGCGATCAGTACGCGTCCGGCATACAGCGATCGCTTCGCGGTCGAGAGCGCCTCGATCAGCTCCTTGTGTTTGCGCGCTTTCGACGCCTGCCGCTTGAGTGAGTTGAGATTTCTGTTGATCTCCGAGAGCGTGTCGTCGATCCGGAGAAGGTTTGCCTGCGTCTCTTCGAGCTTCAGCTCCGCGGCGCGGCGCTTGGTCTTGTATTTTGTGATTCCCGCCGCTTCTTCGATGAGCTTGCGCCGGTCCTGAGGCTTGTTTGAGATGATCAGGTCGATCTTTCCCTGCTCCATCACGGCGTAGTTCCGGATTCCGAGGCCGGTATCCATCAATACGTCAGAGATGTCCTTGAGGCGGACCCGTTTGCCGTTGAGGCGGAACTCCGATTCGCCGCTGCGGAAGACGCGGCGGTTGATCACGAGCTTGCCGTCTTCGGCAGCAGGATGGCCGTTGTCGCTGGCCAGCGTCATGGTTACTTCGCCCATTCCGAGCGCGCGGCGTCGGGCCGATCCCTGGAAGATGACGTCTTCCATCGTTTCGCCCCGGATGTGCGAAGCGCGGTGCTCGCCCAGCACCCAGATGATGGCGTCGCAGATATTCGACTTCCCGCAACCGTTCGGCCCGACGACGGCCGTCACGGGAGAGGGGAACTGGAGTTGGGCGGGATCGTAAAAGGACTTGAAGCCTGAGATTTCTAACTTGTCGAGACGAAACATGAACTCGGATTTACCTGAATTTCGTGAATTGAGGGACGGCGGATGTTAGCAGTTTTCCAGGCCCCTCTGCATACAATGTTGCCGGGCGATCTGATTGTTCCCTGCGCCTCTCATCGGGGGCCTTTGTGCCATTCCGCTCTCAATCCTTTAGAATAGTCATCGAGCGGTTTTGACCCGTAACATCCGGCACGGAAAGAGCTTTCAAGTTCTCTGGTGATGCTTCCTGGAAATCCACTCCCCGACGCTGCGGCTCGAGATACGACGGGCCAGGCGGACGAGTCTGCTTCGGACGGCGATTCCGTTGATGGATCTACCGGCGGGGAGGGGCTGGATGAGCTTCGGCTCAGCCTCGACAAGTACTTCACCTCGGAGATGGAGATCGGCAGCTTTCCCAGCGTCGTCTACGCCGTGGGCGACTCCAGCGGAATCCTCGTCGAGAACGCTCTCGGAAACTCGGTAGTCAAGCCGGCCAAGATCCGAACCACGCTCGACACGATTTACGACGTCGCCTCGCTGACCAAACCGCTGATCACCTCGACGCTGGTGCTCCGAGCTGCCGCGGATAGTCGGCTGGATCTTTCGGAACGTGTGGCGAATCACCTTCCGGAGTTGCGCGGGACCGACAAGAACGACGTGACGTTTCTCGACCTTCTCACGCATCGTGGGGGATTTCAGGCGTGGTATCCCCTCTACACACAGGGAATTGGAGATCGTGCCTATCTCGCTGCGCTCGTCAAGCGACCGCTGCGCTACCGGCCCGGCAGCCGCGAGATCTACTCCTGTCTCGGCTTCATTCTTCTCCATCTCGCGATGGAGAGAGTGTATGGCCGGCGGATGGAAGATCTCGCTGCCGAATACATCTTTCGCCCACTGGGGCTCGAACATTCGTTTTTTGCGCCGCCGGCTTCGATGAAGTACTCCATTGCTGCGACGGAGTGGGGTAACGCGAACGAGCGGCGCATGGTCGCGGATCGCAATCTCACCTTTCCGCAGTTTCGCCGATACATGATCTGGGGTGAGGTGAACGATGCGAACGCCTACTACATGGCGGGGATGGCGGGAAACGCGGGGCTCTTCGCGACCGCACGCGACGTTTTCGAGATCGGTCGCGCCTACCTCGCGCACGATGAGCGGCTTCTCCCGGCCCGCATGATCGACCTTTCAGCGCGAAACTACACTCTCGGACTCGAAGAGAATCGTGGCCTCGGATGGCAGCTGCCTTCGCCGCGGTCCGATGGGCCAACGGTGATGCTGTCGGAGGGAAGCTTCGGGCACACGGGATTCACGGGTACGTCCATCTGGGTCGACCCTTCGCGGGATCTGATTATGGTGCTGCTGTCGAATCGACTTCACCCTTCGGTGCAGCCGCTCAACATGCAGGACATCCGCAGGGAGTTCCACCGCATGGTCATCGACGTGTGGGATCAGCGGTAGGCGGCTCGAGGATGGCAAAAATGCGGCTCGTCGTCGTGCTCTCCCTCTCCCCGCGAAGTCGGGGAGAGGGTGGCGCGCGGCATTCGCGCAGACGTCGAAGACTTGCGAGATCGTCGCGCGCCGGGAGAGGGGCGTAGGGGGCTTGCAGCTTCCGAAGCAATCATCAACGGATGAGTTGCTTGAACGGCCCCTCACCCCTTGCCCCTCTACCCGTTCACACGGGGAGAGGGGAATGAGCTTCGCTCAGTTTGACACGGCCTCGTTCGCAGCAGGCGCCTGTCGCGCGAAGATGCTGCCGGGAGCCCATGCGGCGGCTTTCTCGAGCGCCGAATCAGCCGCGACCGAATCTCCCGAGGCGCGTAGAAGCGCTCCGTAGATGTAGAGCGTCTCTGCGAGGAGATCGTCCGGATCGGTGTAGTCGAGCTCGAAGCGGGTCTGCAGCAGCTCGAGGTTGTCTGCGAAGATTCTCAACGCCGCGTCCCGTTCGCCTGACTGGTGCAGAATGTAGGCGAGTGAGAGCGCCTGAAACTCCTGAATCTCCGGGAACGTCGCGATCGTCTCTTCCATGATTGATCGCGCCTCCTCCAGTCTGCTCTTCTGATGTGCGAGCGAGAGCGCGACGCCCTCGCGTGCAGCGGCGTTTCGCGAGTCGAGTTCCATCGCGCGCCGATAGGAGTCCTCCGATTCGTCGAAGCGGCCCATGAGGTGGAGGGCGTCTGCGAGATGCTGATGAAGCACGCTGTCGCTCGCATTGGAAGCGATCATTCGCTCCGCCTCTTCGGCGGCTCGCGCGTAACTGCCCTGCTGAATCAGCGTCTCGATTGTCGTCTCACCCTTCTGCGCCCGCATGTACCACGCGAGCCAGACGAGCATCGCAACGAACAGACCGATGAGTAAGAGCTCCATCGGGACATGTTAACCCCCGCCCACCCGGTTCTGAGTTGTGAGTTGTGAGTTGTGAGTTCCCACCCACCCGGTTCTGCTTTCTGGGTTCTCGGTTCTGGGATGCCAGTTGTTACTTGCCTCGACCGGCACGAGAGGCAAGCCCTTGATTGGGTGGGCGGGAACCCAGAACCCAGAACCCAGAACCCAGAACCCAGAACCCAGAACCCAGAACCCAGAACCCAGAACCCAGAACCCAGAACCCAGAACCCAGAACCGGGTGGGCGGGAACTCACAACTCACAACTCACAACTCACAACTAGGGCGTGGGCGTGGGCGGAGGCGGAGGCGGTGGCACGGCGCCCGGCTCGAGGAGCAGCGTTCGCACATTCCGCACGACTCCGTCGGTCTCGAATTCGAGCTCTGGCATCGGCAGTTCTTCAGTCGCTGCAGGCTGGTTGCTGAGGTCCGCTACTTCGGTGAGCGGGATCGCTGGGACGTCGCTGACGACATTGAGATTGCGGCGGATGATCATCTGGTGCATCGCCACCGCGATCAGGAGGACTCCGACGATGACCAGTGCCACGACGATCGACTGGCGGGCGCGGATGAATTCGAGGAAGGACTCGTGCGCCGGCATCGATTCTCTTGGCGGAAAGTGACTCTGCACGAGCGGGGTCGGGTCCTGTTTCTCGCCGGTTTTCGGATCGGCCCCGCAGTACGGGCAGAGCTTCGCCGAAGCGTCGATCGAGTGGCCGCAGGAAACGCAGGAGCTCTTTTCTTTCATCGGGGTGCGTTGTAGGAGATGTCGACCTGAAAGTTCCCCTCGACCGGCTCTCCGTTCCGGGTGGCGGGTCTGAACCGCCACTGCTGCACCGCCGCGAGGGTGCGCGCAGTGAGCTCCGGCATCGATTCGAGGATGCGAACTTCCTTGACGCGGCCATCTGCGCCGACTCTCAGATCGAACCGCATCGTGCCGTCCTGTTTGATCTTCGTTCTGTCGATGTCGGGAAGCGGCTGATGGATCGGAACAGGGTTCGTCGTCTTCACTTCCGCATTCCCTGCGGGAGAATCGGCGGCTGGCGGTTCTTGCGCTGCGCGCGCCGCTGCCGCTGCCTGGCGATCACGTTGCTCTTTGAGGCGACGCGCCTGCTCGGCCCGGCGGATTTCTTCGATCCCGCCTGGCAGCGTCCGAGGGTCGACTACGGTGCCTGCCTGCTCCTCCTCCGGACGGGCCTGTTCGAGAATCCGAGCGTACTCTTCCGAAGGGAGGGCCGTTGCGTCGCTCCGCTGAAGCTCACGCGGTATGCTCTGATCGGTCTCGGGAAGCGGGATGGAAGTAATCGATTCACCGACCGGAGCGCGCGGGTCGACGGGCACGAGCCGCAGGTCGCCGAGAGAATCGGCCGGACCGGGCTGCAAGGCCTGGGGGGCCTCCCGTTGCGCTTTCTCAGCCTCCTGTCGTTCCGCCTGTTTCGCGAGCCGGCTCCGGCTGCCGATCACGTTCACGAACGCTCCAACGGCGAAGGTACTCACGAGCAGCAGAACGACCGCGATGACCATGAGCACACGCTTGCCACGAAATCCATCCTTCGAACGAACGATGGGCGGTGGAGGAACAGGCGCTTCGATGACCTGGCCGTCCTCGCCGATCACGGGCGCGGGGGCTGGCGGAGGGCCGGCCTGCTGGTCGTAGTTGCAGAACGGACAGATCTTCGCGTACGCGTCAATTCTGCGCCTGCATCGGAGGCAGGGTCGTTTTTCGTGCATCGATCACTCCATGGTGCAACCGTCATACCCGGGACGGACTCATCAACTACGAATGTACACGACTCCGCAAAAAGAACGCGTGTCATCCTGAGCGAAGCGAAGGATCCCCTTCAAGAACTCGCTCTTTGGCAAGCAATCAGGGGATCCTTCGCTGCGCTCAGGACGACACCTCCTCCGCGAGAGTTCGGGCCAGGGCGACTCGGGAGATGCTCAATGTCTGATCTCTGCGAGCTCCAGCCGATTGGTCGCGCTGTTCCACCAGGTCACCCCACGGCCGGTCAGCGCAATCGCGCCGGCGGGCACATCGCTTGCGACCTTCGTGGCCTTGCCCTTCGAAACCAGATAGAGCGTTCCGGATGAGGAGTCGTACGCCGCGAGTCCCCACGTTTCAGCCCAGACGCGATCGACTCCCGTCGGGTATTCGCTCGATCGCGGCGCGTACAGTCCGAGGCCAATCAGACCGCGGAGGAATCCCCGGCCGAACGCCGCTGCTCCGGACTGCGATTTTTCGCTCATCCATACCCGGCGGGAAGACGGATCGGCAACGGCTAAAGAGCCGGCATCCAGCACTCCTCCGTCCGATACAACCGACAAGTCGAGAGGGATCGTTCCGACGGAAAGACGTTCGCGTTCTTTCAACTCGGCGAGCGAGAAGACGATCACGACTCCGGCGGATGGAATCGTGAGGTACCCCGAGCGGCCGTCGATCTCGAGGTCGGAGGCTGCAGAAGCGAAGACCTGCGTCCGGACGGCTGTCAGGCTGCTCGGATCCACCTCGGTGACCGTTCCCTCGAGTCTCGAGTAGACGTAGATCGCGTCCTTTCCTTTTCGCATGAAGGTCGTATCCGGAGCGACGGCGAGGGTCTTCACGTTTCCGTCTGCCGACACGCGCTGGAGCTCACGACCGTCGCGACAGAGGATGAAGAGTTCGTTTCCGTAGAAGACAGCGGCGACCGGGCTCGCTGCCGTGGAGATGCGTCGCTGCGTTCCGTCCTTCGTAGCGATCAGAAACGCCAGATCGTTGATCGTGTCGAGAACGACTGACCGGCTTCCGTCATTTGAGACGACGACGAGCGCGGGCTCCGCGGGCCCGGACGCAGACCACAACAACTCACTGCCTCCGTTTCCGTAGGCGGCGATGGAACGGTTCGCGCCTCCACGCGCAACGATTGCCTGTGCATCGTGGCGATTCCAGCCGACCGCGACGCTCTGCGCAAACGGCGAGGCGGACAGTTCTGCCACCGCAATCGTCGCGAGGATTGCAAACGAAGCGAGTCGTAGTGGGTTGATCATGAACTCACCCTCCATGGCTGGAGAAGGAGCGTCTCTCTTCCATCGGTTTCTGAAATACCCAGGATCTGGAACTCGAGCTCGTGCGGCGTGCCGGCCTCGAAGCGTCCCGTGAAAGTGGCCGGTGACGAAAAGCGGAATCGCTGGTCATACAGCGAACCGGCCTGGAACGTCGTAGTTTCTGCGTCACGGGAGGTAACGTCTTCGAAGGCAACCGGCGCAACGAAGTGGAGCGTGTCGACGAGGGCAAGCTGCTCCGGCGTCAGGGTTCCGGTGCGAATGCGGGCCACGAGCAGCGACAGATCGTCAGGAGAAAGCCTCAGAGGTTCATTGGTTCTCGCTACGTTGAAGAACGAGGGAACCCGGCTTGCAGCCTTTTCCGCCAGGGCCAGATCTTTCCGCAGTTCTCCCGCGATTTCTGCCGGAAGCCCGCGCCGTTCGAGTTGTTCTCTCGCCCGCGCGAACTCTGCGCTGTTGATGTGGGATCGGATGATGAGATACCGCAGCGTCGAGTTGTCGGGATGCGAAGCCTCGAGCGTCTGGAGAAGGTCGAGAGCGTTCTGATGTCTGTTCCGGCTCGCTTCTTCGATCGCGCGTTGTACCGTTGCTCCGTTCCCGCGGCGCGTCGATGGGCTCACTTCCCGCTCACTGAGAAACGACTCGTATTGCCGAACGAGCGCGAGCGAGAACGGGCTGGCGTCGAACGACTCGGCGAAATAGCGGTGCTGTTCGTCGCCGGAAGCGAGCCTCGCCATTCCGGCCAGCGCCGCCGGATCGTCGATCCGATCGGCCAGGACAGCCCGGTACTGCAATCGCGCATCCTCCGCCCGACCGCTCTCCTCGTAGATCTTTGCAAGGCGCAGACGTGTGCGGTTGAGCAGCGACAGGTAGGCGCTGGAGTCGGTACGGGTCGACGAGAAGATCTCGAACTGTTCGTCCCTCGCGACCTTCCGCCGCAGGCTATCGAACTGACGGTCGGACAGCGCCAGAACGATCTGTCCGAGTAGCGTTTCCGCCTCGCTGCCTGCTGAAGCTGTTTCCGTCCGTGAGAGAGCCGAGGCGAGAGCGTACCGGTAAATGTTCAAATCGAGCGCGTCGGGGACGCTGTCGCCCGCGGAGCGCGAAGCGATGGTCACTGCGTTGCGTGCTGCCGCGACGCTGTGAGTGTGCTTTTCGAGCACCGTCATCGCCGATGCATAGACATTCCAGCTGCCTGTAGAATCGCTGTCGTAACGGAGCGCTTCCTCGAGCAGCCTGTGCGCTTCCCCGCCGCGTCCGAGCTTTGCGGCGGAGAGCCCGGCCCAGGATGCCGCCCGCGCATAACGCCGTAGCGCTGACGATTTCCGCGCACTCCCCATCTCCTCTTCAGCCAGGGTCCGCGCGGTTTCATAGTGAGATCGCGCCGCGGTCTGATTTCCGCGGCCTGCCTGAAGGTCGCCGAGGTTCATGTGCGCCGCGATTCGTGAAAATGCATCCCGTGATGTCTCGAGTTGCCGGTTCATCGCGGCGATCTCGAAATCGCTCGTTGCGCGGCCTTCGCTTGCTTCCGCGACGAATGCGGCGAGAGCGCACAACATCAAGAGCGCGGGAGCTCTCATTCCGAGAAGTACCGCCGGCTCGGCGTCAGTACTGCGACGCCACGCTGTGCGGGGGCAATCGTCACCTGCCGCCATCCCGGATCGGTGTTCGTGCTCTGGTAGGCGAGCATGTAACGGCTGTCGATGTCCGTGAGAATCGAGCTGAGCTCCCGCTCGATCGTGTCTTTGCTCGCGCGAGCGAAGGTGCCGCCGGTGCTTGCAGTTGCGTTCCGAAGGAAGGAAGTCCCTTCGCCGCTTCCCAGCGCGATGCCGTATACGGCAATCCGGTTCCGGCTGATGCTCCGAAGCGCTGCTTCCGCAGATGTCGAGCTGTTGCGGTCTGCGCCGTCTGTGATGACGATGACGGCGGAAGAGCGGGCAGGCTCGATCGAAGCGAGCGCATCCCGCAGCGAGGTTCCGCCAGACGGATTGACATCGCTGACTTTGTCCGCGGTGATCGAACGGGGAGGGGAGACGCGATGGTTGAAAAGCACCAGGCTCGCAGTGTCAGCCTCACGCAGCCGCGGAAGCTGGCGAGAGACCGCCTCCAGCGCAGTGGCGAGCTTGCCGTCCCCCATGCTCAGCGACTGATCGACGACGAAGATGAACGCCATCGGTCCGCGCGAAGGATTGATCGACAAAAGATTCTGCGGACGTCCGTTCTCGAGAACCTTCAGATCTTTGGCCGAAAGCGCGCCTTCCCTGACACCCTTCGCTCGAATCGACAGCTCGACGATGTCGACGTTCAAGCTGTCGTGCATCGATAGACCCGTCGTACGAACCGCGATCGTTTCGGTTGCCCTGAACGATTCGGAATGAATCGTCGCTGCGATCTTGCGTTGATCCGTGGAATCGCCGAAGTCGTGAACGAGCTGCCAGGGCGCGGTGCGCGCGACACCCACAAGAACACCGTCGACGAAGAACGATACGCGATTAATCGACGGGGTATCGCTCGCGATCTCGAGCAGCATCCGGCCGTGGACCTGCGAGCCGTCCAGAGGCGTGACAAACTGCGATCCGGCGGTGGCCGTCACCGGGGCGAGTATCATGAGGAGTACAGCAGACCGGACCAGCCAGGGCATCGTAGCGTGAGCAACTGTGCCTCACAATAATAAATTTCTGGAGGTTGTGATGAAACTCACGCCCGAACAGGAACTTGGGAGCTATCGCCTCGTCTCGCGCATCGGAGCCGGCGGCATGGGCGAAGTCTGGCGCGCGGTCGATCTGAAGCTTCGGAGAACCGTCGCGATCAAAATTCTCCTGCCATCGTCCGGAATTTCGGAAGAAGCGCAGGCCCGGCTCTTGCGCGAGGCTCGGACGGCGGCGCAGCTCAACCATCCGAACATTGCAACAATTCACTCGATCGAGCAGCACGACGAACTTTCTTTCATCGTGATGGAGTTCGTCGATGGAGAGCCGCTCACACGGAAGATCAAGAACGGACCGATGCCTGAGGCTGAGGTCCTTTCGATCGCGAGACAGATCGCGGAGGCGCTTGCTGAAGCGCATTCGCGCGGCATCGTCCACCGCGATATCAAACCGGACAACATCATGCTCGCGGGCGCCCGGCTCAAGGTCCTGGATTTCGGAATCGCCAAACAGACAGGGGTCGTCGCCGAAACCTCGGAGAAGCTCAGTGACTACGTGACCGCGGCGGGGATCGTCCTGGGAACGATCTACTACATGTCGCCGGAACAGGCCCTCGGGCGACCGCTCGACCCGCGGACGGACCTCTTCTCGCTCGGTGTGGTCATGTATCAGGCGCTGTCGCGTGAGCTGCCTTTCGTCGGGCAGACAATGACCGACACGATGACACGGATCATCCGGGACGAGGCTCCGCCCCTCCGAGCTCGCAATCCTTCGATATCTGACGCCGCCGAGAATATCGTAGAGCGGTGCCTGCAGAAGGAACCTAACTATCGCTATGAGAATGCACACGAACTGATCGAGGCCATCGACCGGGCCCGTCCTGCCGCTACGATTCAATCCCTCGACTCTGTTTCGTTCGCTCCGGTCACAGTCCCGATGGACGCTGAGCGCGATGAGGAAGAGCCGGGTGGCCGAAGGCGATGGGGCGTCATCCCGGCTCTCGCAGGCGTAGCGATCGTGGCTATTTCACTTTTCGTTTTTCTCCGAGATTCCGTGGTTTCTGAACCCGCGCCGGCGACGATCGCATCTGCCATGGAGCCCGCCATTGGAGAGCCGCCCCCGCCATCATCACCGGTCGAGGCTGGGCCGGATGAAGTGGCTTCTCCCGGAGACGCCGTGACCAGCACCATATCGCCACCTGCCGAACCGACAGAAGGCACGACTCAAATTGCAGTCGAAAAGGCGAAGCCCGAGCTTCAGGAGGAAGCATTCGTCGATGTTTCTGCTCCTCAGGGGGCGACCGCGGAGGAGATCTACAAGCAGGGACTGCTGCTCGTTGCGAACCGGCCGGTGGCTGCACTCATGGCATTCCGCGCAGCGCTTGCGAAGGATTCGGAGCATGCGCCGGCGAGGGTCAAGGCAGGACAGCTCCTGCTGCGGACGAATCGTGCCGAGGCGGCGATCCAGTTTCGAAGCGCGCTGGAGAACAGAGATCGACTCGATGACCGCCAGGCCGGGGTTGCTTCGCTGGGTCTGGCGATGGCGGAAGGCGATGTTACGCTCGCCCGCGAACGGGCGAAGGCGTTCGCCGCGCGCTACCCAAATGATCCCGATCTCCGGTGGCTGATGAAGGAGGCCGAGCGAATGATGAGTGCGACCGACGACGAGCGCCCGTCCCGCGCTACGCCTCGAAGACGGGTTCGCGGATGAAACTGCGAATGACTGGAAGCCTCGTGCAGCCGGCGCAATGGTGTCAACCCAAGGCCTGCACAGGAGCAAGTGTCATCCTGAGCGCAGCGAAGGATCCCCTTGCGAGTGGCTGGAACGCAAGGCTTCGGGGGATCCTTCGCTGCGCTCAGGATGACACCTCGTGGCTTAAGCTGACGCTATTGGGGCAGTCGCCCGACGCCGCTGAATCGTGGGCCCGACTCCCCTTCTGGAGATCTCTCGCACTAACGACGAAGGAGCGGCCCTGGCACTCGACCCGATTTCACTCGCGCGCACACTGATCGATATCCCTTCGACGACAGGCGAGGAGGGCGGCGTCTCCGCGTTTCTGGAAAAGACTCTCTCGGAGATGGGATTCACCGTCACCCGGCAGGAGATCGAGGAGGGGAGGTTCAACATCCTTGCGGTGACTGATCAGTCCCCCCGCGTGATTCTCTGCTCCCACACCGATACCGTTCCTCCGTTCATTCCCTCTTCGGAGGATGACGACTACATCTATGGCAGGGGAGCATGCGATACGAAGGGCATCATTGCAGCGATGCTCGCGGCGGGGGAGCTGCTTTTTGCCGGCGACGTACGGGATTTCGGTTTTCTGTTCGTCGTGGGGGAGGAGACCGATTCCATCGGGGCGAAGCTCGCGAACGGTGAAGTGTCCTCGCTCGGCTCCAGGTTCGTGATCGTTGGCGAGCCTACGGGTTCTCGATTCGTCCGGGCATCGAAGGGCGCGTTTACAGCGACGCTGCGGTTCCATGGAATCGCGGCACATTCCGCCCATCCGGAGCGGGGCGATTCCGCGATCCTGAAGATGGTTGCCGCACTGGCGGAGATCAGCGCCTTCGACTGGGGTCGCCATCCGATTCTGGGTGATGCAACCGCAAACATCGGGATTGTGCGCGGCGGCGACCGCCCGAATGTGGTGCCCGCTCTCGCAGAAGCGGAGATGATCTTTCGCACAGTCGACCCTCCCGCGATCATCGAAGAGAAGCTGCGGTCGATCGCCCAACGCAACGGCGGTGAGATCGTTCGCTGTCACGGCAATCCGCCGACGTTCATGGCTGTGCCGGAGGGAGAATCTTCGATCGTCGTCGCCTTCAACACCGACGTGCCGCACCTGAACCGGCTGGGCAAACCTCTGCTGTACGGTCCCGGATCGATTCTGGACGCGCACGGCGCGGACGAGAAGATCTCGAAACGCGAAATATTGCAGGCCGTCGAGACGTATCGAAGACTCGTCTCGGATCTGCTCTCAGGAAAGGCCATTTCCATCGATGTCGAAAACTGATCAGGAAATTTTCATTGTTGCGCCTCTGCGCACACCCATCGGAAAGTTCGGAGGAACGCTCGCTTCGCTCACGGCGGTGCAACTGGGGACTCATATCGTCAGGGCTACGCTCGAGCGTTCGGGAGTGGACACGACGCGAATCGACGAGGTGATTTTCGGCAATGCCCGTCAGGCTGGAGTGGGGCCGAACCCTGCGCGCCAGATCACGATCCGCAGCGGTCTCTCTCAGGGGGTTCCCGCCTACACGGTAAACCAGGCTTGCGGTTCGGGAATGCGCTCGATCATCAACGCGGCGGATCAGATCCGTCTTGGAAATGCATCCGTCATCGTCGCCGGAGGCACCGAGTCGATGTCGAACACGCCATATCTGCTCACGCAGGCGCGATGGGGACTGCGGATGGGTGATGCCGAAGTGGTCGACGGGATGATGCGGGACGGTTTCATGTGCCCTCTCGCAGATGAGTTGATGGGCGCGACTGCGGAAACGCTCGCTGATCAGTATGAGATCGGGCGTGAAGAACAGGATCTTTACGCCGTCGAATCGCAGCAGCGGGCAGCGAAGGCTTCGAAGGCGGGGAGATTCGCATCGGAGATCGTTCCGATCACGATCGAATCGAAAAAGGGGAGCGTGACGCTCGACCACGACGAACATGCCCGTCCGGATGCGACGGCTGCTTCGATGGCAAAGCTGCCTCCGGTGTTCCGCAAAGGCGGCACCGTCCACGCCGGCAACTCGTCGGGAATCACCGACGGGGCGGCGAGCATGATCGTCGCGAGCGGCCAATCGGTTCAGGAGCTGGGACTGCGTCCCGTTGCGAAACTTCTCGGATACGCTCAGGCCGCCGTCGATCCGAAGGTCATGGGAATCGGCCCGGTCCCGGCAACGCGACGTCTGATGAAGCAACTCGGAATGGAACTCGGCGACATCGATCTCGTCGAGCTCAACGAGGCGTTTGCTGCGCAGGTACTCGCATGCGACCGTGAGCTCGGCTTCGATCGCGACCGCCTCAACATTCATGGTGGGGCGATTGCCCTCGGGCATCCTATCGGCGCTACGGGCTCGCGGATCGTCACGACGCTGCTGCATGCGATGGAGTCGCACGACAAACAGCTTGGCCTCGCAACGCTCTGCATCTCGGGCGGCATGGGACTCTCGATGGTGTTCGAGCGTGTGTGACGACAGGACGGCGACGAGAGGACTCGACGGATGCGATTGACCGACAGCCACTGCCACCTCGCGATGCTCGAGCCAGAGCGTGCTGAGGAAGTTCTCGGTCGCGCGAGGGTGGACGGCATCGCCGGTTTTGTCGTTCCGGGAACGGCGGTCGATGACTCGGGAAAGGCAGTTTCAATCGGGCACCAGCATCCGGACGTCTGGAGTGCGGTCGGCTTCCACCCGCATGAGGCGAAAGACTGCGACGACGCAGCGTTCGACGCGATTGCAGCCCTGGCGAATCAGCCTCGGGTCGCTGCAATCGGGGAGATCGGTCTCGACTATCACTACATGCACTCGCCGCGCGAGGTTCAGCAAGCGGTCTTCATGCGACACCTCAGCCTCGCGAAGGAGCGTGACCTCCCGGTGATCATTCACAACCGCGAATCGACCGAGGATCTGATCGAACTTCTGATGTCAGAAGAAGCGCGTGGGATTCGGGGGGTGCTGCACTCGTTCACGGAGTCGCTCGAAGTGGCGCAGAAGCTTCTCGATATGGGATTCTTCATTTCCTTTTCCGGAATCGTCACGTTCCGGACTGCCGAGCCTCTGCGCGAGGTTGCCCGGGCGCTTCCTCATGACCGGGTTCTCATCGAAACCGACACGCCCTATCTCGCTCCCGTCCCACATCGGGGAAAGGAGAATGAGCCGGCCTTCGTGGCGAAGACGGCAGAGGTGCTGGCCGGACTGTGGGGCCGGACGCTGGAAGATGTCGCGGAGCAGACGACGGCGAACTTCGAGAAAGCCTTCGGCGTGAAGCTCGGATGAAGGGGCGTGTCATCCTGAGCGCGAGACCTCCGGAAGTGTCCTCCCGAGCGTCCAAATGACTCGACGGGACCTTGTGGCGCGGAATGAACGAGTCTGTCATCCCGAGCCTGGTTGTGCGGGCGGGAGGCGCGAGGGATCTCCGGCGATGGTACATAGTTGCCTATCGTTCTCCGCCACCTCCTTCCGCCCATCACGAATCACGAATGTACTACCGCCGGAGATCCCTCGCCCCTCCCGCCCACCCACGCTTGCTCGGGATGACAAATTCTGTGGGACTCGTTGTGCCGGGGCGTGAGATGAGCGCGACCTTTCTGTCGGTCATTTTTCCTCTGTTTAATGAGGAGGGGAATCTGGAGATCCTGGTCGGGGAAATCCGAAACGTTCTCCGCTGTGCAGCGCTCGAGTTCGAGATCGTCGCCGTAGATGACGGCAGTACGGACGGGAGCGCTGCCGAGCTGCTCCGAGCCGCCGCGGCTTGCCCGGAGCTCCACATCGTCACGCTGAACGAGAACAGTGGGCAGACTGCGGCCATCCGCGCAGGACTCCAGGCATCATCGGGAGATCCTGTCGTCCTCCTCGATGCCGATCTGCAGAATGATCCGGCGGACATCCCGAAGCTGATCGCTCGTCTGGACGAATCGGGAGCAGGAATGATTGCGGGCGTGCGGGTCCGCCGGCGGGACAGCTTCAACAAACGGCTGCAGTCGAGGATCGGAAACGCCGTACGCAACCTGATCACGGGCGACCGGATCACCGACACCGGCTGCTCTCTCAAGGTCGCCAGGCGTGAATGTCTCGAGCGCATTGAGTGGTCCAGGGGGATGCACCGCTTCCTGCCGACCCTCCTGCGGATCGAGGGTTGTGCGGTTCTCGAGATGGCAGTCAATCACCGCCCGCGGAGGTTCGGCAGGTCGAAGTACGGAGCGTGGAACCGCGCGTTTCTCGGGCTGAGGGATTGTGTGAAGGTGCGGAGGATGG
>JBGSYJ010000037.1:0-1836 GCA_041750915.1 Thermoanaerobaculia bacterium
CGCCTCTTCATGTCGGTCGCGATGGAAGACCGCTTCCCCATCGTCGATATCATCCAGCAGACGCCGGACATCCCGGAAAACTGCCAGTGGGCAGTCTTTCTCCGCAACCACGACGAGCTCACGCTCGAAATGGTGACCGACGAGGACCGCGACTACATGTGGCGCACCTACGCTCAGGATCCCCAGGCGCGCATCAATCTCGGAATCCGCCGGCGCCTCGCACCGCTGCTCAACAATCACCGCCGACGCATCGAGCTCCTCAACGGACTGCTCTTCTCGTTCCCCGGGACTCCGATCATTTATTACGGCGACGAGATCGGCATGGGCGACAACATCTATCTCGGCGACCGCAACGGCGTCCGGACCCCGATGCAGTGGAGCGCGGACCGCAACGCCGGCTTCTCGCGCGCGAATCCGCAACGGCTCTTCCTGCCGATTACCATTGATCCCGAGTATCACTACGAGTCGATCAACGTCGAGGCGCAGCAGAACAACTCACACTCGCTTCTGTGGTGGATGAAGCGTCTCATCGATCTTCGCAAGCGCCTCAAGGCCTTCGGCAGAGGCACGCTTGAGTTCCTGCATCCCGAGAACAGGAAAGTGCTCACCTTCATCCGCCAGTTCGAGGACGAACGCATCCTGGTCGTCGCGAATCTTTCGAGGTTCGTTCAGGCAGTCGAGCTCGACCTCTCAGCCTACAAAGGGATGGTTCCGGAAGAGCTGTTCGGCCATACCGAATTCCCGCCGATCGGAGAGCTTCCCTACTTCATCACCCTTGGACCCCACGACTTCTACTGGTTCCGGCTGCAGCCTGGAAAAGCGGAGGCCGACAAATCGACAGAGCAGACGCTTCCGACACTTCAGGCACTCACGCTCGACGAGCTGCTCACGGGACGCACGCGAACGAGCTTCGCGAACGTTCTCGGCCGCTACATCCGGCAGCAGCGATGGTTCGCGAGCAAGACCCGCGACATCAAATCTGCGCGCATCGTCGAGGTGATTCCGGTTGATGGTCACTCGAGCGCAATTCTCTTCGTGAAGCTTGAGTACAAGGAGGGCGGAGGGGAAACCTATCTGATCCCAGTCGCATGCGCCGATAGTGAGAGCGCGGCGAATCCTCCATCGGGCGACTCGACCAACGCGATCGCAAAGCTCCGCGGCAAGGAAAGCGAAGGGCTCGTCTACGAAGCCGTCTGGAACCGTAATCTGTCGCTCGCGCTGCTTCATGCGGTATTGGAACGGAAGCAGATGAAGGCATCAGAAGGTAGTGTTCACGGCTGGAGCTCGCGCGAATTCCGGAACGCGGGCGATCAGATGGAAGGACTCGAGCCAACCGTGCTCAAGGCAGAGCAGAGCAACACGGCGATCGTGTTCGGCGACCGGTTCTTCTTCAAACTCTTCCGCCGGCTCGAAACGGGCGTGAGTACCGATTTCGAAATCAGCCGATTCCTTACGGAAAAGACGAACTATGCCTGCATTCCGCGGCTCGTCGGCGCTCTGGAGTACCGGCCAAAGAAGGGCGAGGCAACGACGCTCGGAATCGTCCAACAGGCGATTTCGAATCATGGCGATGCGTGGAAGCACACGCTCGATGCGCTCGGGCAGTCGTTTGATCGCGCCCTCGGATTCGATCAGCAGAAATTGAGAGAGCTCGCTTCGAATGTCGAATCGCCGCTCGAGCTCCTCGACCGCGAGATGCCACCACTCGTCGCCGATCTGCTGGGAACCTACATCAGTTCAGCCGAACAGATGGGACGGCGCATCGGTGAGCTCCACGTCGCGCTGGCAAGCCGCACGGATGATGCAGCCTTCAAGCCGGAGCCGTTCACACCTCAT
>JBGSYJ010000038.1:0-7357 GCA_041750915.1 Thermoanaerobaculia bacterium
TTCGCCCCGGTTCCGGATGGAACGGTCCCCGTCTTCCATCCCGACGTCGAAGTCTTCGAAGTGACCGACAGGGACACGGGAGCGCACGTTGGGCTCTGGTACCTCGACGCCTTCGCGAGACAGGGCAAGCGTTCGGGCGCCTGGGCGACGACCTATCGATCGCACTCTACGTTCGACGGGAAGGAGACGGTACTCGGCTCGAACAACTCCAACTTCATCAAGGGAGAGCCTGGAAAGCCGGTTCTCGTCTCGTGGTCGGACGCGGAAACGCTGTTTCACGAGTTCGGCCACGCGCTTCATTACTTCAGCTCGAACGTGGAGTACCCGAGCCAGAATGGCGGGATCCGCGACTACACCGAGTTCCAGTCTCAGTTGCTCGAGCACTGGCTGACGACCGACCGCGTGATCAAGAATTACCTCGTACATCACGAGACCGGCGAACCCATTCCCGCCGGGCTCGTTGCGAAGATCAAGAGCGCCTCTACTTTCAACCAGGGGTTCGAGACAACCGAGTACCTCGCGTCGGCGCTCATGGACATGATCTACCACACAATCGATCCGTCCTGGCTCGACGTCGACACGTTCGAGCGCGAGAAGCTTCAGGAATTGAAGATGCCGGCCCAGATCGTGATGCGCCACCGCTCGCCGCACTTCGGCCATGTGTTCTCCGGCGAGGGCTATTCGGCGAGTTACTACGGCTACATGTGGGCAGACGTCCTGACCTCTGATGCGGCCGAGGCGTTCCGCAATGCACCGGGTGGCTTTTACGATGCGGCGCTGGCCGAGAAGATGGTGAAGCATCTGTTCGCTCCCCGGAACGCCGTCGACCCGGCAGAGGCCTATCGCGCCTTCCGCGGCCGCGACGCCGACGTCGGAGCCCTCATGCGAGACCGTGGCTTTCCGGTGCCGGAGGACGCGAGGCCGAAGTGATCCTGCGGGCCGGGAGTGGGAGTGACGACTCGCGCTAACCGTATTCACCAATAAGGCGTGGCGCCGAGGTCTTTCGCGCGTCTGGAGAGCTTCCGATCGAAGGTGGCGAGGGCGTCATGGCGGCCGCTCGCGGCCACAGCGAGGATCGACGCATCGGCGAGGCCGGGAAGGGGATCGGGCCAGAGCTCGAGAATCCGAGGCCACGGGCAGTCGTCGATCGTCTCAACCCCCGGCGTGGTGACGAGGTCGTGGATCACCGCGGCGAGCTGCGGGCCTGTTATGTCGTACTGGCTCTGCAGAACGTATGCGGTCTCGAACACGACGAACTGCGGGACGATGGCCGCAATCTCTCCTGCTGCGGCTCGCCCGAGAAGATCCTCCGCCGCGTCTCTCTGCTTCGGGTTTCGATCCACGAAGAAGGAGACGAGCACGTTTGCATCGACGACGACCGAGCGCACGTCAGATGCGTCCCCGTTTCTTTCGTGCTTCGTGCACCGCCGTCACGGCGTCAGCGGGGCCGTGCTTGATGAACCCTTTCCAGCGCCAGAGCCCCGGCCGTTCCGTCGTCACAGCGACACGGCCCTCTTTAATTTCCCAGGTAATCTGATCGCCCGGGCCAACGTCGAGCGCGTCGCAAACCTGCTTCGGCACGGTTGTCTGTCGCTTGCTGGTAATCGTCGACCGGGGCATGAGACTCCTCCTTACAGATACTAACATTGGTAAGGAGCGCGGGACACGTCCTATTCCGGGAACCAGAGACAGTCAGGCAACTTTCTCACCGGCCGCGGCGCCGGCTGTGCCACTATTGAGATCTTCGAAAACGTGAAAAGTGTCCAGCAACTCGCCACAGTGGGCGTTGCCTGGACGATCTCCGGATCCAAGCCTTGCCCAGAATGGAGGCCCGTCATGCGTAGCTCAATGGTTGTGTCGTTGATCGTCGCTGTTCTCGCGGCATCGTCGATTTCTCTTTCCAGTCTCGGTGCTGCCGAGCCGGTGGCGGTCAGCACCAAGGAACCGATCGAGGCTGCTGACCCTGCCCCCGCCAATCCGAGAACCACACGGAGAGTCGTGACCGGACACGACTCCGAGGGGAAGGCGGTATTCGTCAGCGACGAACAGGTGCCGCCGGTGACGCTGTCGTCATTGCCCGGTCTGGAATTCAAACAGCTGTGGGGCGCCGACGGCCCTTCGCAATATCCCGACGCCGGAACTGCGGCGCGCTACGATACGTATTTCCCACCGGTCGGCGGGTTTCGGTTCGGAATTTTCACCGTCCCGCCAGACGGGCCGGCCGATGGCGAGGCACCGGATGGCGCCGCGTTCCTGGCAGAACTGGAGCAGAAGCTGCCTGGTCTGGCCCAGTACCTCGAGGCCGAAGAGCCGGGCATGCACACCACACCGACCACCGACTTTGAGGTGGTGTTGAGTGGCCATGTCATTCTCGAGCTGGACAACGGAGCGATCGTACGCCTGGGCCCTGGTGACACAGTGGTACAGAACGGTACGAGGCACCGCTGGCGCAACGACGGAAAGGTACCGGCTGTGGTGGCGGCCTTCCTCGTGGGCGCGCATCACAAGAAGTTCTAAGCACGGCGCAAAGAAATCGTCGGCTCGATCTGATGCCGCGATGTTGAAAGTGGGGATAGGGCCAGAGGAGAGAGAAGCCGCGCTACCGGATGACCAGGACGACGAGGTAGACCAGCGAGGAGATACAGACCAGCAGCAGCATCGACAGGGTCGGGACTGAGGGTCGGGTCGGGACTGAGGGGGTCGTAGCTTCAGCTCACAGGATCTCGCAGTCTCGTCTCGCAGTCTCACGCCCTAACCCATTGTCGACACGAACGTTTCCACGATTCTCCAGAGGCCGAGACTGGCCCGTTCGTGCTGGCTTCGTGGTCCTTTTCGTGAGCGTTGAAGCGTCGCGGCACCTCGACTGAAGCTCCGACCCCCGCGCAGACTGAAGCTCCGACCCCCGCACAGCGACCCCCCCCGCACAGCGACCCCCGCCCCCCTTCAGACCCCCGCGCTCCGTTTTTACTCCCCCGGGACCGTTTCGTGCACCTCTCGAACGCAGTGGCCCGCATTTTCCGGAGGATCGGACTTGTGGGCCACTTTAGTAAGCGGGGCGGAGGCATGACCAGCAGCGCAGCCAGCCGTGCCCGCGGGAAGGCCTCACGAGAAAACGTCAACAGGTAGAAAACGTGCCGTTGCGCGGCGAGGTCCTCAGCATGGAGGCTCTCGAAGAGCAGGCTCGTGTTCTCGCCGCCCGCTTCACGCTCACGCCGGAACGGCCGCGGGGACGTGACGTTCTGGGGCGGCTGCGCGAGAACATCGCGTCGCTTCGCAACGCCTACCGGTCGCTCTCCGACGATTGCAGGCGAGGGGAGGTAGTCGATCCGGCCGCAGAGTGGCTGCTCGACAACTTTCATCTGCTCGAGGCGGAATCGCGCTCGGTCATTCACGATCTTCCGACGCATTACTACCGCAAGCTGCCGCGGCTGGCTGCGCGCGAGCTCGCCGGGCAGGCGCGAATTCACGCGCTTTCAGTGGCCCTGGTGCAGCACGGCGATGGCAGACTCGACTCGGAGAGACTCACGCGATTCATCTCCGCCTTCCAGGATGTCGCTCCTCTCACGATCGGCGAGCTCTGGGCCTGGCCGAGCATGCTGCGCCTTTCTCTCCTCGAAAACGTTCGCATTCTCGGCGAGCTGATTCTCGAAGCGCGCGCGGCGCGGAAGCGGGCGAACGACATGATCGCCGCGCTCGACACGTCGCCGGAACCTGCTCTTCCCGACGAGCTTCTTCCCGCATTTGTCGAGCAGCTTCGGCAGCGTCTGCGGGAGCACGACCCGCGCATTTCGGCACTCTGCGGGCGCGTCGACGCGCAGCTCGAAGCGGAAGGCACGTCGACGGAAGAGGCAGTGCGCGCGGAGCATCAGCGCGAAGCATCCGATCTCGTCTCGATGGAGAACTCGATCACGAGTCTCCGCTTCTGCGGCACGCTCGACTGGAGCCGCTACTTCGAACGCGTGAGCCTCGTCGAGCAGGTCCTGCGACGCGATCCTGCCTCGGCCTACGTGGGAATGGATTTCGGCAGCCGCGACCGCTACCGGCAGGCCGTCGAGGAGCTATCGCTCCCGAGCGGGCAGGCGCAGATCGGGGTCGCGCTTCGCGCCATTGAAAGCGCGCGTCAGGCGGCGCGCGAGCTCGGTCCCGGACATCGCGCGGCGCACGTCGGATATCACCTGATCGGCCGAGGCCGGCGCGGTCTCGAGATCGACATCGCGCACAGACCGCGCCTGCATCAGAGACTGCGGCGCTTCGCCTTTGCGCACGTCACCAGCGCCTATATCGGCACGCTCACGCTGCTAACCGTTCTCATCGTTTCTGCCGCCTGGTTCCACGCGGTACGCCACGGCTCTCCGGAGATTGCACTCGTTGTCGCACTTCTCGCGCTGATCCCCGCCAGTGAGCTCGCAATCCAGCTTGCGCAGCGTATCGCTGCCGCCGTCGTCCCGCCACGCCGCCTCCCGCGCTTCGACTATCGCAGCGGAATTCCCGCGACCGACCGGACGATGGTGGTCATTCCGACGCTGTTCATGAACAGCGAGGGGGTCCATCGACTACTCGATCACCTCGAGGTGCAGGCGCTCGGCAACATCGACGACAACATCCACTTCGCGATCCTCAGTGATTTTCCGGATGCTGATGCCGAGTCACTTCCCGCCGATGACGCGCTGCTCGCCGAGGCGGTTGCGGGAATCGAAGAGCTCAACTGCCGCCATGGTAGCGAGCGAAAGGACCGCTTCTTCCTCTTTCACCGCGCGCGCCTCTGGAATCCGAAGGAGGGCGTGTTCATGGGGTGGGAGCGGAAAAGGGGAAAGATCGAGGAGTTCAATCGCCTCCTGCGTGGATCGACCGAGACCAGCTTCACGACGCGCATCGGGGAGCTCTCGATCCTTCCGCTCGTCCGCTACGTGCTGACACTCGACAGCGACACGCGCCTCCCGCGCGACGTCGCGCGCGCGCTCGTCGGGATCATGTCGCATCCTCTCAATCGCCCGGTGTTCGACGCGAAGCTCGGGCGGGTCGTGGAGGGATACGGAATCCTCCAGCCGCGCGTCAGCGTCACCTACGCCAGCTCCGCCGGCTCGCTCTTCGCGCGGGTGTATGCGGGACACACCGGCGTCGATCCTTACACGACCGCAGTGTCGGACACATATCAGGATCTCTTCGCCGAAGGCAGCTACACCGGGAAGGCGCTGTATGACGTCGACGCGTTCAGCGAGAGCCTCGAAGGCCGTGCTCCGGAGGATACGCTTCTCTCGCACGATCTTTTCGAAGGGCTCTACGCGCGGACAGCGCTCGTCACCGACGTCGAGCTCGTCGACGACTATCCGGCAAACGTTCTCGCGCACGCGCGACGTCAGCGTCGCTGGGTGCGCGGCGACTGGCAGATCCTCCGCTGGCTCCTGCCATGGGTTCCGTCGCGCGACGGACTGGCGCGGAACACGCTTCCGATCATCAGTCAGTGGAAGATCTTTGACAATCTCCGGCGGAGTCTCGTCTCGCCGGCGTCGTTGTTTTTCCTCGCAGCCGCGTGGACGTTCCTTCCAGGCTCGCCGCTTCTGTGGACACTCGGCGCCCTCACCCTCGTCGCGTTTCCTCTGCTGACGTCACTCTTCGAGTCAATGCGCTGGCCGCAGCGGGAAGAACCATCGCGGGTCCATCTCCGCGCGGTGGGCGACGACATCACCACCTCGTTTGCACAGGCGCTTCTAACGCTCGTCCTTCTTCCGTTTCACGCGTGGGAAATGGTGCAGGCGATTGCGATCACGCTGGTGCGGCTCGTCCTCAGGCGGCGGCTTCTCGAATGGGAAACGGCAGCCGCACAAGCCGCGCGGCTCCAGCGCGGAGGAGTGGCATCGTTCTTCCGCGAAATGGGCGCCAGTCCGATCGCCGCTTTGCTGACGTTCGCTCTCGTCGCTGCAATGCGCCCGGAAGCGCTTCCGGTCGCGATTCCGTTCGTGATTCTCTGGCTCGTCGCTCCGCTCCTCGCGTACTGGCTCAGCCAGCCGAGTCCCGACCATCGTCACGAGCTCTCGGCGGATGATCGCGAGCTGCTGCTCGACGTTGCCCGCAAGTCGTGGGGCTATTTCGAAACGCAGGTAGGTCCCGACGATCACTTCCTGCCGCCTGACAACATCCAGGAGGGGAGGGACCCGCTCGTCGCGCATCGCACCAGTCCGACCAACATCGGCCTCGGCATGCTCTCTACGCTCGCCGCGCACGACCTCGGATTCCTCGCAGCCGAGCCGATGGTCGCACGGCTCGAAGCCATGCTCACGTCGGTCGAAGCGCTCGAGCGTCACGAAGGGCATCTGCTGAACTGGTACGACACGAGGAGCCTCGCGCCACTCAACCCGCGATACGTTTCCACGGTCGACAGTGGAAATTTCGCCGCGGCGCTGCTCACGCTTTCCGCCGGTTGCCGCGATCTTGCACTTGCACACGCAGAACTGTCTGAAAGGCTCATCCACATCGCCGACCGCTGCGAAGGTTTCGCGAACGAAACGAGCTTCGGGTTTCTCTACGACAAGGAACGCGGGCTGCTCTCGATCGGCTATCGCCTCGCCGACAGCGGCGGGACCGGCCGACTCGACCGCGGCTACTACGACCTGCTCGCCTCCGAAGCGCGTCTGGCGAGCTTCTTCGCGATCGCGAAAGGCGATCTTCGCGTGGAGCACTGGTTCCACCTCGGTCGTCCGGTCGTGAGTGTCGACGGCGTCCCGACACTTCTCTCCTGGAGTGGCTCGATGTTCGAGTACCTGATGCCGCTTCTGCTGATGAAGACGTATCCCGGAACGCTGCTCAGTCGCACATGCCGCGCGGTTGTGCGGCGTCAGATCGCCTATGGCCGCAGCCGGAACATTCCATGGGGAATCTCCGAAACGGCCTACAATCTCTCCGATCGTCTCGGCAACTTTCAATACAAGGCGTTCGGAGTGCCGGGCCTCGGATTGAAACGCGGACTCGCCGACGAAGTCGTGGTCACTCCACATGCGACCGCGCTCGCCGCACTCATCGATCCCTCCGCGGCGGCGAAGAATTTCCGCGAGCTGCAGCAAGAGAATGCGTTTGGCGAGTTCGGGTACTACGAGGCGATCGACTACACGCGTCGTGAGCGGCCCGAAGACGCGACGGCCACATCCGATGCGCACGCCGGCGTCGTGCTGCATACGTACTTTGCGCATCACCAGGGGATGACGCTCATCGCTCTCGCGAACGTGCTCGAGCGCGACGTGATGATCGAGCGATTTCACTCCGACGCACGGGTCCGCGCAACGGAGTTGCTGCTGCAGGAACGCACGCCGCGCGCGGCGCCGATCATCGAGCCGCGGCCGGCCGAAGAGACGCATCGTGCGCC
>JBGSYJ010000039.1:0-3912 GCA_041750915.1 Thermoanaerobaculia bacterium
GCGCTGATGTTCACCTTTACCTTGGGATCCACCTCGCCCGGCGCGGAGACGATCGCCTGAATGTCCCGGCGCTCGACCGGCTCGACGTAAACCACCTCGCCTTTCGGATCGCCCCCCGTCACGCTGGCGATGACGATCACGGTGAGGAGCAGCACTCCTCCCGCAATCCACATCCAACGCTTCAACTCATACCTCCCTGCAGGGCGGCCAGCGCCACCTTGAAGAGAATGACGACGAGCCACGGAATCACGACGAGCATCGCCGCTGTGGATCGCTTCATCCTGCTCACGAATGCGAAGCCAACGATCATCAAAAACAATGTCCAGATCGTGAAGACATCGATCGAAGAGAGAAAGGCAAATGCCATGGGCGACGTCTCGGGATCAGAGAGAAACCCCAGGTTCGACTTGAGGAGCACCGGAAGTTGCTCGACCGGAACCTTGTCGCGGAACGCGATGATGGCCGTGAGGAGGACTCCCTTGATCGTCTGCGGCAGCCATGCGTGCACGGAGACCGCAAAGTACTGCACGAAGCCCCCCTCCCCGCCGAAGACCTTGAAGAACAGCAGGAACAGAGCGGCGATGACCAGGATCGAGACAGGCGTCGTGAAGGCGGCAATCGCGGCGCTGAATTTCTGCATCGTCGTGGCCACCGCGATCGTCTGATCGATCTGTTCGTCACTCATACCGCCACGCTTCTCGAACTGCTTCCGCATTCCCGATTCGAGATCGAGTTTCGGCGCTGCGATGAACGAGGTGGCGATCCCGATCAGAGTGACCGTGATCAGCGCGACGAGCCAGGTGGGACGGGCCGCAATGGACTGCAGCGTCTCGACCGGCGCCACGAGGACGCCAGCGAGACGCTGGAATGCATTGCCAGGCTTTTCAGGTGCAGGAAGGGAAGCGTCAGTTGGTCCCGTTGTCATCTCTGGAGTCACTCCTCCTGGAGTAGTTGTCGTAGCGGAGCCAGTTGACGTCCTCCCATTTGCTGCGGGGAAGATCGAACTCTTCCGGGGTCTGCAGAGCGATTCCGCGAATCTCCAGAATATCACCGACAGCGCGGTGATAATTCGCGACTGACTGCAGGTAGGCGACCTGAGCGAGAATCTCACGGCTGCGAGAATCCGACAGGTCCTGCTGAATGAGGAGAACGTTGAAGTTGGTAGTCATGCCGTTCTCGAACCGCTTGCGCTCCGCTTCGAGGTTGGCCTCGGCCGCTTCGCGTGCTGTGCGGGTGGCGGCGATCCGTCGGTCCGAGGTCTCAATGTCCCTGATCGCCTGGCGAACCTGCACGGCGATATCCTGGCGAAGCTGATCCTCGCCAATCCGTGAGCTCTCGAGATTCAGCTCGGCAGCTCTCGCGTTGGAGCGAGCTCCGATGTTGAAGATCGGAAGTCCAACAGTGAATCCGACGCTCCACGAGGGGAAGTCGTTGCCGAACACCTGGTCGAATGCCCTGTTGATGCCCGTCCGGTTTACCACGGTCGGTTCGCCCGTGATGGGGTCCGGACCGAACTGGGTTCCGGCGAGACCAGCGGTTCCATAGCCGAGTTCGAGGTTGAGCCGGGGAAGGACCTGGTTGCGGAGGTAGTTCAGATCGATCCGAGTGTTCTCGGTACCAAGCCGCGCCTGCTGAACCTCCGGACGAAGCTGCATGGCGCGCTCGACAGCGGTGGCCGTATCGATGGCCACACGCTCGTATTCGAGGGTCTCGGTTGGAATGATCGGGCGGTCCCACTCTTCCGGCGGCAGGTTCATCAGCTGCCTGAGGCGATCCTCCGCGGCACTGATCCGCGCTTCGGAAAGGATGACTTCCTCCTCGCGCGTTGCAATCGCGACGCGTGGCTGGAGAATGTCCAGCGGTGCCGACGCGCCCACATCGATGCGAATCTGCGTGATGCGCTCCTGGTCGCGTGCGAGCGTGGCGGACTGTCTGCGGACTTCCAACTCCTGCCGGGCATAGACCAGGTCGTAGTAGGCCTGCTCGACCGCGAGAGTCGTCAGGATCAGCGCGTTGCGGAACGCTCCCTCGCTGATGCCGAGGTTGTTGCGCGCGATGTTGACGTTGCGGCGTGCGATGTCGACCCCGAAATCGCGCAGTAGTGGCTGTGTGAAATTGAAGAGGAGACTGCTTTGATACGCAGGATTGACGTCGACGAACGGAGAGTTACTTCCCGAGCGCCGGTTGTTGAAGCCGACTGAGTAGGTGCCGCCCGTCGGGAGGAGCTGGGTGAGTCCGAGGTTCGCAAACGTCAGATCGGACTGGGATGCGTCGATGGTGCTCGCGACGGCCCGCTCATCCTCGGACGTCTCGACAGTCGCCGAGGTGAAGAAGTCAAACGCGCCGTAAGTGGCCCGTGCGCGGTGTCCCGTGCTCCTGTAGTCGAACCGCTCGATGTCGACGCCGAGGTTGCGCCGCGCCGCCGTCTCGACGGCTTCGTTGAGCGAGAGACTCAGGGCGTTCGCCAGATTCGCGGAAGACGAAGGAATCTGCTCGGCGCGCGCACCTGTGCTGGGTTGCCCACTCGTGTCGGGCGTCGTGAGGGTCTCGCCCTGTCCGGCAGGCGTCGGAGTCGGGACCGGCTGGGCCCAGACAGCCACCGGCAGAAGAAGCGAGAGAGTCATCGATCTGAAAAACGGGGTCATGCAGTTTTCCTCCTGGACACGCCGTTTTCTACGGATCAGGCGTACGAGAGTTTCGAATTTTGTTAAAAGCGGGGATTTTCTTCGAGAGTGGACGGAGCTTTGGCCGATGATTCTAGTGCAATGGGGGCGATCCGTAAATTAGGAAGTAGACAGTAGACAGTAGACAGTAGACAGGAGACAGGAGACAGTAGCCCGCCCACCCCTTTCAGCTGTCGCCCGGCAGCAAGGGTGGTGGCCTACTGTCTACTGTCTACTCTGATGATGAGCTAGTCAGGCTTGATCTACCCAGCTATACTAGCCAGATGAAACAGTCCAGTGTGACCGAAACAAAGAATGGCCTCAGCGCGATTCTCGAGCAGGTGAAAGCGGGCGAAACGTTCCTCATAACCGAGCACGGAAAGCCTGTGGCGCGGCTCGAGCCCGTCAAGGCGAATGAGAACCGCACGATCGAGGAGGCAGCCCTCGGCGAGCTCGAACGGCGCGGCGTCGTGCAGCAGGGCAAGGGCCGCATCCGGAAAGAGCTTCTCGATCAGCCTGCAGTCAAGCTCCCCGGAGGCGTCAGCGTCCTCGAGGCCCTTCTCGAGGAACGGCGGAGCGGCCGGTGAAGTTCTGGGACAGCTCCGCGGTCATTCCGCTGCTGGTCCAGGAGGCGGACTCCGCGAGACTTCAGAAACTGCTCGCGGCAGACCGGCAGATGTACGTCTGGTGGGGCACCGAGCTGGAGTGCGTCTCCGCCATCGCCCGCCGCGAGCGCGAAGGTCTCGAACCTCAGAGCGTCCAGCAGGCAATCGCCCGCCTGGGCAGGTTCTGCGAGGACTGGACCGAAGTTTCCCCATCCACCGGAGTGCGGGACACGGCGAAGAGGCTCGTTCGCGTCCATCCGCTGCGCGCCGCCGATTCGATGCAGCTCGCCGCGGCGAGTGTGCTCGCACGGGAGGGTGGATTCGTCATCGAGATCGTGACCCTCGACGACCGCCTCCGTCTGGCCGCTTCGCGCGAGGGGTTCGCGGTCACTCCCGAGTAGACAGACCGACTGTCAGATGGAATCGCGCATTGGTAACTGCAAGACTGCGCAGGCGCAATGAGCTTAAGGTTAGCGGCGAACGAACGCGTGTGTCATCCTGAGCGCGAGACTGTGTCATAACCCAGAACGTGTCATCCCGAGCGTCGAGCGAGGGATCTGGGCGGTGGTCCATGGGACGAAAATGCACGCAGATCGATGTGTCCCGAGCAAAAGGCCCCCACCCAGATCCCTCGCTCGACGCTC
>JBGSYJ010000040.1:0-12888 GCA_041750915.1 Thermoanaerobaculia bacterium
GCGTGTCTTTTCGGGGTCTGACCCGTCTTTTCCAAGTGACTTATTCGCACCCTCCGGGAGTAGAATGACGCCGTAATGGACGAGGAGCTCAAACGTCTGCTCGACGCGATCCGGCAGGAGAATGCTGACGCACATGCGGACACGCGTCGGCTTTTCGATGTCGCTCACGAGGCGACGCGGCATGAGCTTCGACTCGTTGCTGAATCAGTAACACAGACGCGTGACGCAATTGACCGGACGGCCACTACCCTGGACCAGAAGATTGAACGCACCGCCACGGAGACGCAGGCGATGATCAGGTTTTCTCACGCGGAGCTCGAGCGCCGTGTTCGCTCCCTCGAAGAAAGTCTCACCGATCTGCAGAGTCGTGTCGAACGCCTCGAAGGCGCCACACACTAGAGGCACCTGGGCACCTGGGGGTCTGACCCGTCTTTCTCCTGATCTCCGAGGGTCGCCTGCCGGTTGATTCGTCCGGAAGATAGCGACCTCGAGACTGCAAAATGGCGCCCTCACCCCTGACCCCTCTCCCGTGGGGAGAGGGGAAGTACGGTTCACCCTTCAGCCGTGGCGGATGTTCAGGATGTCGCCATCCTCGACGATGTAGTTCTTGCCCTCGAGCCGCCAGTGACCCGCTTCCTTCGCTTTGGCGAATGAGCCTTCAGCGGCGATGAAATCGTCGTAGTGCACAACCTCGGCGCGAATGAACTTGTTCACGAAATCAGAGTGGATTGCACCCGCCGCCTGTTGAGCCGTCATGCCGGCGCGGATGGTCCATACGCGGCATTCATCTTCACCCACAGTCAGGAACGATCGCAGGCCGAGGAGCATGTACGCTTCGCGGATCAGCGTGTCGAGCGCCGATTCTTCGATCCCGTACTCATCGAGGAACATGCGCGCGTCATCGGCCGAGAGCTCGGAGATCTCCAGGTCGATCCTGCCGAAAAACGCGAGCACCCGCGTCCTCAGGCCCACCTTTGCGGTGGAGACGCGGGCGACTTCCTCTGCCAGGATCGCCTGCTGCGACTCGTCGAGCGAGAGCGCGATCAGCATCGGCTTGAGTGAGAGGAGTTGATACGTCTTCAGTATGTGAAGTTCTTCGGGAGAAAAGTCCTCATTCCGCAGAGGCTTTTCTTCCTGCAGAACGCCAAGGCACTTCTCGAGGACAGGCAGCTCCTTCTTCAACACGTCGTCCTGCCCGCGACCAAGTTGCTTGTGAATTTTCTCGATGCGCGATTCGAGGACGGCCATGTCGGCGAGAATGAACTCGGTCTCGAACGTGGCCACGTCGCGAAGCGGATCGACGCTCCCCAGCGGATGCGGAACCGCATCGTTACCGAAGAGTCGAACCACCTGGATCAGGGCATCGTTGGTCTTCACGGCCGAGAAGAATCCGGTGGTGAATTGCGCGCTTCCACTGGCGCCCTTCGCCAGACCGGGCACGTCGACGAGCTCGATGGTGGCGTAGACGGTGCTCTTCGGAGAGAAGATCGCCGAGCAGCGGTCGAGCCGTTCGTCCGGCACTTTGACCGTGCCGAGATGCGGATCGCTCTTTCCGCTTGCCGACGGATCGAGATGGGTTTTCGTGACCGCCTGAAAGAGGGTCGACTTGCCCGAGAACGGCAGGCCGACGATACCGAGTTGCATGGGCTGTTCTCCTCAGACGCCATCGCGTCCGCCAACTCCGAAGTATCTAACACCTCGGCGATTCAACAAAGGCGGGCGCGTGATTGAGAGTCACTCGCGTGGACTCATGGTTCGACCCCCAATCGACTTAAGCCAGGCGGAGAAGGTGTCATCCCGAGCGGCGAACCTCACACATCGCGCCGGGATCGTCAGGACTTGTCATCCCCGAGCTTGGTCGTGCGGGCGGGAGGGGCGAGGGAACTCCGGCGATAATACATAGTTGATTCGTCACGGAAGGGTCGAAGCGCGGGCTCTCCTCAAGGCAACAATGTACCATCGCGGGAGGTCCCTCGCCCCTCCCTCACAACCACCCAGGCTCGGGATGACAAGCCCGTTCATTTCTCGCGACACTGACCTGTTGAGTCATTCTGGAGCTCGAGATGACACTCCCTTCATTCACAACGTCTCAGGGGAACATGCCTCACGGCATTGCTGCGTCGGTCCGCACGTAGATTCCGCGGGCGATCTCGTCGTCGATCGCGATCGATTTGTGACCGCACGCGATGACCACGGAGGGTTTGCGCTGCAGCAGCTTCACCGCCGTTCCGGGAACGACTCCCAGTCCCGACAGACGGTTGAGCCACGACGATGGCGGCGTCATGAAGACGATCGTTCCGATGCCGGAGATGGGAAGATCGGAGAGCCTGGACACGAGCGGCTCGACTTTCCGGTCGAACCGGTTGCAGCAGCTGCCCGTAGGAATTGTCTAGAGTGTGTTCTCGAAGAAATCGACGAGGACTCCCGCGCCGATGGTTCCGACGAACCACCAGGCGAACCAGAGCACACCGAGGAGCACGGGGATGCCCCAGACCGGATGCATGCTGACCGATCCGAGCCACTGCCGGACGCCGCCGGCTGTCAGTTCCCGCCGCGGAATAGACCTCGCCCACGAGGCGATCGACTGCAGCGAGCCGCTCGCGGTTGATCACGACCGGAAGCGCAGTCGAGAGCGCCGCCTGATCGCGCGTATGCCCTCTTCGATTGCGGCCGAGTAGCGGACGCTGAAGGGAGAGAGTGACGGGTGGACCATGGCGCGCTTGAGCTTGTCGACGTTCCACTTCCGTATCGCCGAAGTCGCGACGACCTCCACGCCGAGCCTCCGCGAAAGAGCCTCGGTGTCGACGGCAATCCCGAGGTCGCTCGACTCGTCGGACATGTTGAGGCAGAGAGTGAACGGGAGGCCGAACTCGGCAATCTGCAGAGTCAGCAGAAGCGTTCTTCGAAGGTTCTTGAGGTCGCCGACCTGAAGGATCGTTGCGCCCGGAAGGTCCAGGATGATGTCTCGCGTGACCTTCTCGTCTTCGGACTGGGGGATGAGACCGTTGGTGCCGGGAGTATCGATCACCTCGAACGATTCGTGTCCGATGAGGCCTTTTCCAGTGGTGATCTCCACCGTCGTCCCCGGATAGTTCGAGACGGTGACGTAGCGTCCGGTGAAGTTTCCGAAGAGCACGGATTTGCTGACGTTGGGGTTGCCGACGAGAATCAGCCGGTTCACGCCGGGCGTCGTCCGGAGCTCAGGCAGGGGTTCGGCGCTCATCTGATCGGATCGCTCGTTGGGTTCGCGGGGGACATGTTCTCGGGCGGTGAGCCGGGCAGCAGCGCCGGCAGCAACTCCAGTGAGACTTAGTCTCGTCGACGCGCAAACGACCGGCAGCGACACGCATCACACAGGACCCCGGCGCACGTCACACGATTGTGGCCCGCCTGTCATAAGGAAGGGGTCTGTGGCAAGGCGTGGCAAGGGGTCTGGCGCCAAAGGCCTTAAGTTAACGGTAAACGAACGCGTGTCATCCTGAGCGAAGCGAAGGATCCCCTCAGAACTTGGTCTGATGCAGGTAATCAGGGGATCCTTCGCTTCGCCCAGGATGACAACTTCTACCCTAGCTGAAGGCCGCAGGGTGAGATCGCGGTGAGATGCCCTCACCCCTGACCCCTCTCCCGCCGGGAGAGGGGAACCGCTTGCCTGTTATACGCAGAGTTAGCCAAGTCTGCGTATAATGATTTATGCCTTCTTCGCGTCTTCCCGAAACCGTCCAGACTCTCTACGCGGAGCTTCTCGACCAGCTCCGCGCGGGGGACGCTGAGGCGGCGGTGGGGGGGATGACCGGGACGTTCGTCTCGAAGGAAATTCGTGGACGAACATACTGGTACCTTCAACGGAGCGAGGGTGCGAGCAAACGGCAGATTTACCTCGGCCGCGAGACGCCGGAGCTCCTGGAACGAATGGACTCGGCTTCCGCGCAGCGCGCTGCGGTCTCAGAGGATGAAAAGACGCGACGTGAGTTGATCTCGATGCTCGAAGCGGGAGGCATGTTCCGCGAGTCTGCGGCGATTGGCGTGGTGCTCCGGGTGCTCTCCGAGGCAAGCGTCTTTCGCGCGGGCGGCGTTCTCGTCGGAACCCAGGCGTTCACCTCGATTGCGAACATGCTGGGAGTTTCGTTCGACAGGGTAAGCCTTCGAACGGCGGACATCGATGTGGCGCATGACGGAACGATTCCCCTCGGACTGACTCGGGACCCGGAAATATCGGTTCTCGAACGGCTGAAGGGCGCCAATCCCGCATTCTTCGCGGTACCCGAACTCGATCCGCGCGAGCCGAGTACTTCATTCAAGGTGCGCGGACGCGACCTGCGAGTCGATTTCCTGACGCCGGCCGCTCCACGCTCCAGATCATCAGAGCCGGTCTATCTTCGCCATCTGGGCGTCGCAGCACAGCCGCTACCAGGTCTCGACTATCTGATCGAGGCAAACGTCGACGCCGCGGTCGTGGTGGGAACCGGAGTGCTGGTGAATGTGCCGAGGCCCGGGCGATTCGCTTTGCACAAGCTCTGGGTATCCACGCAGCGTCCGTCATCAGAGGCGGCGAAAGCACGAAAGGATATTCGCCAGGCGGAACAGCTTCTCGAGGTTCTGATCGAGGATCGCCCGGACGACGTGAGTGAGGCATGGTCTGCTCTGAACGGGCGAAAGAGCCTGGCTGCCAGGGTGAAAGCTGCCATCGGCAGGCTCGATCCGGCGATAAGCGAAGGAGTCAAGCGACTGCTGTGATGTTGGGCAATCCGAATTCAGAACAGGCGCATCGTCTCCCCTGACGCAAGGCCGTCGCCAGCTCCAGGATGCAGCGCCTTAAGAAGCTCCTCCGATGTCGCCGGTTCGGGCCACGGAATCGCACCCTTCCTGCGAAGTGCTTCGAGCGCTCCGCCGGCGGTGCCGTTGGAGCGGACATACACGGGAACCAGTCGCAGCTTTTCGAGTTGCTCGACCGCGCCTGCCCAGGTTCCGCCCTTCTCGAGATCGGAGCTAACGACGAGCGCCGCGTCGCTCAGCGCGTAGATGACCTTGTTTCTCTGCATCGCGTTGCCGACGTTGAACCCCGCCATCGGATCCCAGGGTGATGTCAGCACCAGACGCCCGTCCATCAAGAGATCGCGGTGTTCCCGGTTCATCGCCGCGCGCTCGAGACTGTCGGACAGAACCCCGCTGACGCGACCTCCCGCTTCCAGTGCGCCGCGCATGGCTGCCTGGTCGATGCCGCGCGCGCCTCCCGATATGAGTGCCTGCTTCGCGCGCGCAACGATTCCGCCGACATGTTCCGTGTAAGCGACGAGCTCGTCGTCAACGTTTCTCGAACCGACGACAGCGAGGCCGCCCAGCTCGAGGAGTGACGCATCGCCGCATCCGTAGAGCAGCGCCGGAGCGTCGTCTTTGAGCCGAGCTTTCAGGCGCGCGGGATAGGAGGAATCCGCGCGACTCATCACCCAGATCGCACGCGAATGCCAGCGCTCGATTGCCTGACTCAGAAGGAACCCGCGATCGAGGAGCGACTTCACGCGTTCGCTTTCAATGTCGTGGCGTGACTGATCGAAAAGTGCACTGGCGTCCGCACCGAGGAGATCGGCCGGCTCCCGCTGAAGCTCCCGGAGAAGGCGAGCGAGACGCTTGTACTCGCCCGGCGTCAGTAGTTCGAATGACGCATCGCGCCTGCCGCTCATCAGCGGAGCTGTCAAAAGGAGGATTGCCTGCGTGTTTGGTGAGAGCGTGTCAGTCATCGTTCATGTCCCGCCAACGCGAGAACGAGGGGAAATACTTCGCCGCTTCCACTCGAGCGAAGCAACCACGCTGCGACGGTGAGCGTCCATCGCGAATCGACGACGTCATCCACGAGCAAGACCGGTCCATCGGGAAGCGGGCCGTCCTTCACGCCGAGCGATCCGTCGACGTTGCGCGCCTGATGGACGCTGTTCGCCATCGTCTTCTGCGGCTCTCTGTACTCCGTTCTCTCGATGACCTCCGCGAAAGGAAGCTCGAGAACCTCCGCAAGACGCCGCGCGAAATCAGGCACGAGCTCACGATGCCGGAGAGACGGAATGCAGGTGACCCATGCGGGCGCCGACTGCGGATCCCATTCTCGCACGAGACGCGCGCAGGCCTGGGCGAGCTCGTCGGCGAAGTGTCCGTCACGGTACTTGCCTCGACGCACGAGGCTCCCCCACCCTGCATCGCCCCAGATCGAAAGTGCCCGGCCCGGTTCTGCGCGCAACTGGACGGGGATCATCCCCTTGGTTCCATACCGCGGCATTCCGCCGAATGGCCACTTGCTGCGCGGTTCGAAAGGAAGATTCGTTCTGCGAAGATACGTGATCGCTTCCTGAACCAATACCGGATCAACCGTTTCCGGCAGCGGAGGCAATGCGTTCGCCTGGACGTTGCTGGAATCGCCATCGAGGGCCTCGATGAGGAACTGCATGTGACCGGACTGCAGTCCTACGTAGTCCTGCATCTGTCGCTGCTCATCGCGCCGCAATGCCGTGAGGCGCTGCGTCCGATTCCAGAACTCATCCTTCAGTTCGGCTGCTGTCAGCTGCCACTTCTTATCGTGCCTTGCGATCGGCGCAGGCGACTCGAGCGAAAGCAGATCGATCGTCTTCTGAATGCGTCCCTGGCTGAGATTGACCCGCCCCGCCAGCTGAGGAACGGACAAGCCATCCGGTTCCTCCTCGAGCGCAGCCAATACGGCATGAACTTCATCCCGGGTCGGAAATGCGCTCTCGATGAAGTAGTCGGTGATGTCGGTTTCTTCCTCTCCGCTGAGAAGCACTCCGTACGCGGCTTCCAGCGCCCGTCCAGCCCGGCCCACCTGCTGGTAATACGCAACCACCGACCCCGGCGCCTGGTAATGGATGACGAATGCGAGATCGGGTTTGTCGAAGCCCATGCCGAGTGCCGTCGTGGCAACAAGCGCTTTCACGCTGTTGTCGAGCAGCGCCTGCTCGAGCTCAGGCCGCCGATCGCCGGTCTCGCTCGTGTAGGACTCGACGTTCAGCCCGCGTGATCGCAGCCATTCCGCAACCTGGACCGCGTCGCGGACGGTCAGCGTGTAAATGATGCCGCTTCCTGGAAGAGAAGGCAGCTGAGCTGCCAGCCAGGCAAATCGTTCGGCCTGTGAGGCGAGTCGTATCGTCTGCAGAGCAAGGGTCGGCCGGTTCAAGTCACCTCGGGATACTTTGAGGTCCGGCCCGAGGACTGACTCCAGATCGTTCATCACGCGGTTGTTGGCTGTTGCTGTCGTTGCAAGGAGCCGCACATTTCGCGGCAGCGTGCGGGCGATTCTCTCGAGCAGCCGGTAGTGAGGACGGAAATCGTGGCCCCAGTCCGAGATGCAGTGCGCTTCGTCGATCACGAGAAGGGAGAGCCGCCCTGCGATTCGCGAAAGAACTTCAGTCACGAAGCGTTCATTCGCAAGACGCTCCGGTGAGATGAGAAGGATGTCGACGGCATCGCGTCGAAGCTCCGCTTCGATGTCTTCCCAGTCGTCGACGTTGTCGGAGTTGACGGTGACGGCGCGAATGCCCATCCGCTCCGCAGCGGCGATCTGATTTCGCATGAGCGCGAGAAGAGGAGAGATCAGAAGGGCCGGACCACTACCATTCTCTCGAAGGATCTTGGTTGCGATGAAGTAGACAAAACTCTTCCCCCACCCTGTTTTCTGCACAACCAGTAGACGTCCGTGGCCTTCGAGAATGTGCGCAATCGCTTCCGCCTGACCCTCGCGAAACCGGGCGTCGGAGGCTCCTGTGCCGAGACGGAGAAGCTGGAGCGGTCGATTCGGTACGTCCATGGTTTGGAGAGTGAAGCTACTATTCTCTCTCTTAGTTTCTGAATTCTGAATTCTAAATTCTCAATTCCTCCTCATCGGCTCAGCTGATTCATGTGGCTGACAAGCGCATCCTTCGAGCGCTCATCGAGTGGAACGTGCCACGCTGTCCGGCTCGTGCCGTCGATCTCGATGAAGCCGATCGACCGGGGATAGCCGAAACGCCGCGGCCCGGCGCTGGCGGGATTGAAGTAGAGAACGCTCTTCACTTCTTCGTTGTGTGGAAGATGGCTGTGGCCGAAGACGACAATGTCCGCAGGCTGGCGTTGGAGAGTCTTCGCGACGGCCGGACGAATCCGATCCGGGCGATCGAGTATGTGCGTGACGTAAATCCGCTGACCTTCGAGCTCCACCCGTGCTTCTTCTCCCGCGTCACCGCAGACGAAGCCGTCGATGTTTCCGGCGACCGCGGTCAACGGGGCCAGTCGCGCGAGCTCGTCCAGGATTGCGGCGTTTCCGATGTCGCCGGCGTGGATGATGTGATCGGCGGAAGCGAGCAGCGCTACTGCGGTGTCGTCGAGGAGTCCGTGGGTGTCGGAGATGACGCCGATCCTGGTCATTGCGGGTGATTGCAGCTGGTGCTCGAAGTGCGGATGACACCGAGGGACGCGCGCGGCGGCTCGGTGGCTATCCGTGCGCCGATTACTCCGGAATCCTCAGTTTCTGTCCCGGTCGGATCTTGTCGGGATCATTCAGGATATCGCGGTTCGCGTTGAAGATCTTCATGTATTCGCCGGCGCTGCCGTAATACTTTTTCGCAATGGAGCTAAGGGTGTCGCCGGAGACGACTTCATGAGTGCGCTGGCCTGCGGCGGATGACTGAGCGGGCGCCGGTCCTCCCCGGCCGGTCTGAGCTTCCGCACTGTCGACGGCGATGAGGTTGATCGTGTTGTCGGTCTCCACCAGCTCGTTGAATGCCCGCATGATTGCCGTCTTCGCGGCCATGTCCGGCGCGCGACCCTGAAGGGTGACGGTCTTATCCTCCACCGTCGCCGACACATTCGACTGAGGAAACTGCCCTCGGACCTTTTCCAGTGCGTCGTTGACCTTTTCTTCCATCGACTTTCCAAACAGTCCCATCGTGATTCCTCCGTTTGCGGTGCGTTTCAGGAGGGCTTTCAAGATCAGAGCCAGTGTGGGGCGCGTGACGAGAAAAGGGAGAGGTGTCGCGCCGCTCTTCAGGGCTTGTCATCCTGAGCCGGTGAATGGCTTACACCATTGTGGCGGGATTGAACCAAGGTGTCATCCCGAGCTTGGTTGTGCGGGTGGGAGGGGCGAGGGATCTCCCACCCGCACAACCAGGCTCGGGATGACAAGTTTGTTCATTTGCGCCTGAAAGACGGCCCGGTCACTCCGACTCAGATGAAACCCACCCCACTCAGAACCTTAGAATCAAGCCTCCGGAAAGCAACAGAGGATCCAGCTCGAGCTCCACTTCATCACGGCTTAAGTTGTCGATTGCGGGCGTTTCCAGCGGGAAGTACTTCACGTCGAGTCCAAGGCGCAGGCTCTGCGTCAGGCGGATCGAGAGGCCCGCATTCGCCAGCCAGGTGAACTCGTCGTCGACTTCGATGCGCTCGACGCCGCCGAGGAGCAATTGATCGCTGGTGAGATCATCGAAGGTGGCGTACGCGCCGCCCGCTCCAACGTAGAAATCGAACGCGTCGCCGCCGAAGTGTGCGCGTAGCGTGAGGGTGGCCGGAAGGACGTCGAGCTTTCCGAGGTTGACGCTGTCGTCGAGCACGCCAATGTTCAGAGTTCCGTCAGCGCTGAAGCTGTACACGGCGAGCTCGGTCGATATCCGAGGAGTCCAGAAGTAGTCGACGCTCAATCCCCAGCCGATCTCTTCATCGAAATCAATACCGATTTCGGAGGCTTCGTCAATCCGAGTCGTTCCCTGCAGTTCGGGGCTCACTGCCCAGAGACCGAGGTCGACGTTCTGCGCAGAAAGCGGCATGGCGACCACTGCCATGAAAAAAAGTATCGTGATTACCCGGTTCATATCGTCTCCCCTGCGGCTTCGGATTCTGATGATTCTACGGCGGAAAGCGATCTTGTATACAATCCCGTGCAAAGAATCCACAGTCATACCCCCAGGAGGGTCCATGAAACGTCAAGTCCTGACCGCGCTGCTTGCAACGATGCTCTGCGTTCCGCTGTTTGCACAGACCGGACGAGTGAAGTTCCCGGGAATGGCGCAGGCGGGCACCATCACACGAGATGCGCGCGGCATCGCGCATGTGTTCGCGCTCAACGAGCGAGACATGCTTTTCCTTCAGGGCTACGTGCATGCGCAGGACCGCTTCTTTCAGATGGACTTCAATCGCCGTCTTGCGAGCGGCACACTCGCCGAGCTCGTAGGGCAGAGCGCGATCGCGAGCGACGTTCAGCTCCGAACGCTGGGGTTGCGGCGCGCCGCCGAAGCATCGCTGGCGAGGATGCGTCCCGAGACGCGTAACGTGCTCGAGGGATACGCCGCCGGAGTCAACGCAGGGCTCGCGAGCGGACAACTCCCGCTGGAGTATGGCGGGCTGGAGATTACGCAGGTTGCGGCATGGAACTCAGTCGACAGCGTCGTCATCGCCAAGCTGATCGCATTCAGCCTTTCGTTCGATCTCGACATCGATCGGACCGTCGCTCTGCTCACCTGGCAGGGTGTGGGAGATGCAGCAGGCTTCGACGGGACGACGATGTTCTTCGAGGATCTCTTTCGCATCGAGCCATTCGGAAAGGCGTCTACGGTTCCCGATGCGACCGGGATGGGGCCCGAGCGCAACGTATCCAAGACCAGTCCTGACTCCCTCGAAGGCATCCGTGAGGCTGCCCGCGCAGTGTCCCCGGCCGCCCTCGAGCTCGCAAAGAAGGTGTCACGCCAGTTCCAGGCGAACGAGTTTCTCAGGGAAGCGGTCGACAGGGACCACTTCGCCGGCTCGAACGAATGGGGAATCTCGGGGCAGCTGACGACTACGGGCCGCCCGATGATCGCCAACGATCCTCACCTCGCCCTCGATACGCCGTCTACGTTCTATCCGATGGGTCTGCAGGCAGGACCGATCAATGTGTTCGGCATGGGATTTCCGGGAGCTCCCTACGTGATCCAGGGCCACTCGCCCGACCTTGGGTGGGGATCGACAAACAATCCGCTCGACGTCACCGACGCATTCATCGAAGAGCTGGTCATCGTCCCGGCTGCGCCCGCGGGACTTGCAACGCGGCACGGCGACCGGGTGGAATGGCTGTTTCCGATCGTCCAGACGTTCCGCGCAAATGTCATCGGCGACGGAACCGCCAACAATATGCAGACCATTCCGTCCGGAGGTCCGATTCCACCCGCAACACTGATCGTGCCGAGAAGAAACGCGCCGATCCTCGCTGTGGACACGCAGGCTGGCACGGCGATCAGCGTCCAGTACACCGGATTCAATGCGACTCAGGAGATCGAGTTCTTCCGCCAGATCAACCGCGCGTCGACGATCGAAGAGTTTCGCGATGCTCTCGTCTATTTCGATTTCGGATCGCAGAACTGGGCCGTCGTCGACTCGTCGGGTGACTACGGATACTTCACAAGCGGCGAGGCGCCTCTGCGTGAGGACCTGCAGGCTGGAACTGTGAAGGGGCTTCCGCCCTTCTTCCTGCGCGATGGAAATGGAGGGAACGACTGGATCCGCGAGCTCAACCCTCCGCCGGGTCAGGCGACTTACAACGCCATCCTCCCCTTCTCCGAGATGCCGCAGGTGATCAATCCCCCGGCAGGCTACTTCGTAAACGCGAACAACGATCCGGCCGGAACGAATCTGGACAACAACGCGGTGAATCAGCTCCGTCCGGGCGGAGGCATCTACTATCTGAATGCGGGTTACGACGGCTTCCGCGGAACACGCATCACGCAGATGATCGAGGAGAAAATCGCGAACGGCGGGAAGATCTCGTTCGCCGACATGCAGGCGATGCAGGCGGACACGGTCCTGCTCGACGCCCAGTATTTCGTTCCATGGATCGAGCAGGCATTCGCGAATGCGCAGACGAGCACGCATCCGCTGCTCAGCCAGTTCGCTGCCTCACCGGCGATCGGCGCAGCAATCCAGCGCCTCTCGAACTGGAATTTCTCGACGCCCACCGGAATCCCGCAGGGCTACGATGCGAGCGATGTCAACGGTCAGCTCGGGACGCCTTCAGCTACCGAGATCGCACACAGTGTCTCCGCGACGATCTACAGCGTATGGCGAGGACGGCTCATCGCGAACACCATGGATGCACTCCTCGGTGGCATTGAACAGCAGGGCGGGCTTCCGTCCGGCTTCCTCCCCCGCCCCGGCAATCAGGAAACGATGAACTCGCTGCGGCATCTGTTCGACAACTGGGAGGAAACGCGAGGAGTCGGCGCCGCCGGACTGTCGTTCTTCAACCTTCCACCAGCAGCAGGGAATCCCGCGCCGGAGATCCGCCGCGATATTCTGATCCTCCAGAGTCTGGCCGACGCAATGGGGCTGATCACGAGCGAGGCATTCGCACCTGCATTCAATCGGTCGAACGACATGAACACGTGGAACTGGGGCAAGCTGCACCGCCTGGTTCTCGATCATCCGCTGGGCGGTGCGCTCAACATCCCCCCGGCAGGCGGAGCATTTCCTCAGCCGCTTCCCGGCCTTCCCGGCATCCCTGTCGATGGAGGCTTCGGCGCAGTCGACGCGTCCGCGCACGGCGTGCGCGCGAGCGGCGTGAACTCGTTCATGTTCGGTAGTGGTCCTGTGCAACGCTTCGTCGCGGAAGGACGGACGAGCGGCATCGTCGCCGAAACGAGTCTGCCGGGCGGAACGAGCGGAAACGTCGCGAGCCCGTTCTACCTGAATCTGCTTCCGATGTGGCTCACCAACGAAACGTTTCCGACCGAGCTCCGGCCGGCCCTGCGGATCCCCTGGATTCGCTGAGTCGTTTCCCTCCATGTGGCTGGGCCTTCCCAGGCCCTGCCTCTTCAGTATCGTGAAGATGTACAGGCACCTAGAGCCACCAATATGACGGTGCAAGCTCCAGGTGTCGTACATCTTCAC
>JBGSYJ010000041.1:0-2439 GCA_041750915.1 Thermoanaerobaculia bacterium
CTCCGGAGCCTTCTCCTGAACGGCGAGTCTCCAGCCCGACAGGAGTCCTTTGACGGTATCTTCGAGAAGCTCTCTCGTTTCCGCGTCATCGGTCCTCGCTGTAGCGCTGAACGTCATCGAATCGCCTGCATCCTTCGCCCAGACGTTGACGAACGACACCGTCTTCAGCGCGCCGGCCATCGCTGCACCCGGGCCGCTGTTCGAGCCGGTAAAGTTTGGCGTCTGATTGAACTTCGCAGAGTTCTGAACGTCCACGACGAGCCACGATGTCGCGGAAGGATCGACTGAGGCAGCTTCGCGTCCGAGGGCTGTGCGGAAGAACGTCGTTCCCCCGGATCGTCTTGCGCCGAGGGCTGCTTTAACAGCGGACTCGGAACCGGCGATCACGAGATTCGTGCTGAGGAAAGCGACGGCCCCAGGCTCGCCGTCCTCCTCCGGAAGCATGTAGTAAGCGCCGTTTTGCGAAGCCTTTTTCACGGCACCGCGACTGACAATCGCTTCGGCAAGACGCGTCGGGTCGAAGCGTCCCTCGAAGCCGACGAGGACGCGCGGCTCACCCGATGCCTGGGGGGTCATGGAGACGACCGCAACGTCGACATCTTCGGCAGGCCTGAGGCCCGCCTCACGCATGAAGCGCGCTGCCTCGCCGTCGATCGACTTGTCGGTCTCCGAGAACAGCCGGCCGGTGATCGCGCTTGACCTCAGGTCGCTGATACGGGCCATTCCTACAGTCGTGGCGTCGGCTGGAACGAGTGCAAGCGCGCCGCCGGACTGTGCCGCCATCCCGCCTGTCATCAGGCAGACGGCCATCACGGCAAGGCCAAGACGCAATGTTTGAAGTCTCTTCATGCGATTCATTTTAAAACTCCTTTCGTTGAAACAACCAGAGGGCGAGAGCCAGACATGTGAGACCGAACAATCCGGTCGAGAGGAAGACTCCTGTATTGAGCGCCGAGGTAAGCTCCGGGGGTGCTTCGGTCCCGTAGACGAGGGCGATCACTGACTGGCCGAGCTCCGAGGTCTTTGGAAAAATCCAGTAGAGCGCGTGAACAAGGCTTGCACGCCATTCAACGGAGATCGCGGCCTCGATTCTGTCGTGTGCAGCAAGGATCGCCGAGAAGAAGAAAATCCCGTAGGTCGTCATGATCGAAACGGCGGTCGACGAAGTTACGACGCCGATGAGAAATGCAAATGCCAGCAGCACTGCGATCGTGAACAGGATCACCAGTCCACCAAGCAGAAAACGTGGATGGACCACGCCCGTCTTCCAGATGACGATCAACCAGATGCTTCCGATGAGATAGATCAGGTTCGCGGCCGCGAGAGCGATTCCGGCGACATAGCGCGAGAGCATCAGCTTCACTCGGGGAATCGGACGCGACAGATAGAGGTCGATCGTGCCCTTCTCCATGAGCCGGGGCACCAGGTGCGCCGTCGCAAAGATGGCGAGAAATGTTCCGATGAGATAGAGGAACGCCGAGAATCCGGACTCGAACCCAAGGACGAGCTTCTCCAGGCTGACCTCAGTTCCACCCATCTCCACCGAATTGCCGAACAGTTGTGCCCCTGCGAGCGCACCATCGACGACATCAAGGTTCACTGCAAGCGCGAAGATCAGAATGAAGAGCGACGAAAGAATGAAGTAGGCCAGCAACGTCCAGCGCGCCGCGGCTTCGCGGAACACTTCTTCGACGTTCGTCAACAGGACTCTCATGCCTCCACCTCCGACTGCGCTGCCCCGGTGACTTCTTCGGCCCTGACGAGATCGACGAACACATCCTCGAGAGTCGAGCGCACGGGCGAGAGCTCCGAGATCAGTCCGCCGCGGTTCCGCAGCCGGTCAACGAGCGCATTGAGATGCTCGACATCGCGCACCGCCAGGAGAAGATGTCCATTGAGACGCTCGACACCGGCACCACTTTCGCGGAATTCCGAGACGACAGACTCATCCATCGATGACGCGACCATCTTGTAGCGCGCCTCGGTGCGCGTGAGCTCATCGATGGTTCCGGCGGCGGCCAGCTTCCCGCGACGGAGCACGGCGACGCGGTCGCACGTCAGTTCGATCTCGGACAGCAGATGCGAGTTGACGAAAATCGTCGTTCCGTTATTCGCCTTCTCGCGAAGCAGATCGCGGATCTCGCGCCTGCCCACGGGATCGACTCCGTCAGTGGGCTCATCGAGGAGAAGCAGCGACGGCTCGTGAATCAACGCCGAGGCGAGACCGAGACGTTGCGTCATTCCCTTGGAGTACTTCTTTACTTTTACGTCGATCCAGTCAGAGATGCGGAGCCTCTCGAGCAGAGGCATCATCCGGCTGTTCAGCGTCTTCGAGTCGATTCCCGACAGCCTGCCGAAGATCGAGAGCGTTTCCCGGGCGGTCAGATATCCGGGGAAGCGGTGACCTTCCGGAAGGTAGCCAACCTTGCGGCGGCTCTC